>CAYNPX010000049.1:0-10974 GCA_964399205.1 uncultured Butyricicoccus sp. | reverse complement strand
CTTTCCTGTCATTCCGTGAATGCGATCAAATACTTGGTACAAACGGAATCGGTGTCTCTTCAAAAAATTCTTTGAAGATGTCATCTCTTGCGCGTGTGAACTGCGAACCGGTACGGCGGCGCGGTGTGCCAAGGTCAACCTTCAGAATCCGTTTGATTTTCCCCGGTCGCGGTGTCATAACCACAACCCTCTGACCCAGATAAACCGCCTCTTCGATGTCATGGGTCACAATTACCATTGTAATCCTTTCCTGCTTCCAAATGCGGAGCATCTGTTCCTGCAAATGCATCTTGGTAATGGCATCCAATGCGCCAAACGGCTCATCGAGCAACAGAATTTTCGGTTTATTTGCAAGGGCGCGTGCAATAGCCACACGCTGTGCCATGCCGCCTGAAAGCTGCTTCGGCAACGACTTTTCAAATCCGGACAGACCGACCAGCTCCAGATTTTTTTGAATCAGTTCATTATCGTTCTTCTGCTCCTTCGGCAGGCTGAACCGGATGTTATCCTCCGCTGAAAGCCACGGGAGCAGCCGGTGATCCTGAAAAATGAAGCCCTTTTCGCGCGACGGTCCGATAACCGATTTGCCGTCAAACAGAACTTCGCCCTGGTATTCGGTTTCCAATCCGCCGATAATGCGGAGCAGTGTGCTCTTGCCGCAGCCGCTTCCGCCGATGATCGAAATGAAACTCCCCTCTTCGATTTCCAGATTGATGTCATCCAGCGCTGTGATGGTGTTTTCCGGTGTCTGAAATCGCTTCGTCAGATTTTTGATTTCCACTAAAGCTCTGCTCATTGCTCCTTCTCACCTCTCAGTTCCACGTGATGAGCTTTTCACGCAATTTTTTCAGGATATCATCCATGAGCTTTCCGAAGATGCCGACGATCAGCATACCTAAGATGACAACGTCCGGTCTGGAAAGGCTCCGTCCGTCTGCCAGCATAAAGCCGACACCGCTCGTTGCGCCGATCATCTCCGCCGCTACCACGCACACCCAGGCATTGCCGAGTCCCAGACGGATGCCGGTCATAATGTACGGCAGCGCACCGGGAATGATGATTCCGCGAATCATCTCCGCTTTCGGTACTTCATACACAGAAGCCAGTTCATAATACCGGTTGTCGATGTTGCGGATGCCGTCCACAGTGTTGACGAAAATCGGAAAAAACGCGCCGAGGAAAATGATAAACACCTTCGAGCTTTGCCCGATGCCAAACCACAGGATCGCCAGCGGAATCCATGCAATCGGCGGAATCGGGCGAAGAATCTGAATCACAAGATCTGTGAATATCTCAAAGTTGGGAAAGACCGATACCAGAACACCGAGCACAAAGCCCGCGACAAGCGCGATCGCAAAACCCTCCAGCACGCGAACCAGGCTAACTGCAATATTATTGAGCAGCGTTCCATTCTGTATGTATTGGATTGTTGTCGCCGCAATGGTTCCGAGCGGCGGAAGCGTGTACGCATGGAGCATTCCCGCCAGATCGGCAGCCTCCCACACCGCAAGTATGATGGCGACCAATGCCAGATACAATATCCAGTAGTCCAGTCCCTTTTTCTTCTTTTGATTCATGTCGCTCCTCCCCTGGCGCGCTGTCCATCGCGCCTGCCAGTTACATCGAAACGTGATGCGAACCAATCATCCGCATCACGTTTGAACTGCTTCCGATTTATCCGTTTACCGCCTCAACATACTCTGTATTGATAAAGCTGTCGATGTCTACATCATTTTGGATAATGCCCGCGTTCAACGAAAAATCCTTAACCGCTGTAATCTCGGCAATATCATCCTCATCCAGAGCCGTCTTAAAGGTGAATTTTCCGATAATCTGCTCCATCAGCTCCGGCGTGACATTGAAATCCTCCGCTACATCTTCCGCGCAGCCTGACGGGTCAGACGCCAGATCTTCATTCGCACGATTGAGCGCCTTGATATAAGCTTCCACTATCTCAGGATGTGCCTCTGCGAAGTCTGTAACAAAATAGGTAATCATGTTGCCCTTCTTGACACCCGTACCGTCAGCCAATACCTTCGCGGTACCATCCGAGGTCAGTTGAGAAATATACTGCTCCCAGATTACAATGGCATCGACTTCGCCGTTCGCCAGAGCCGCCGGCTGGTCGCCTGCACCCAGATTGACGGAATTCACATCATCCAGCGTCAGCCCTTCGTTCTCAAGCAGCAGCGCCAGCAGATGCTGTGCATACGAGCCGGTCGCATATCCGATTGTCTTGCCCTTGAGGTCTGCAACGCTGGTGATATCGGAATCGGTCGGAATCAGCACAGCCAGCGCCTGCTCTCCATATGCTACGTTGGAAACGATTTCGATTTCCTGTCCGGTGGATTTTGCGATAATTGCCGGAAGGTCAGCCATGAAGCCGACATCCTCTTCGCCTGCTGCAACCGCTTCGTTGACAAGCGGGCCGGACTGAAATTCATCCCATGTATACGATGCGCCCACTGCTTCCAGTTCTTCCTGTAAATATCCGCGCTCATACGCAACATAAATCGGCGTGTATAGCGGGAACGGCTGCGCGCCGATGCGGACAACGGTTTCTTCCGTTTCCTGTGTGCTCTGTGCGCTTCCCTGTGCGGTTGCCTCTGTATCCGATGCGTCGCTGCCGCAGCCGACCAGAACGCCGGCCAGTAATGAGCCGGCAACAACTGCTCCAAAAATTCTCTTCAGTCGTGTTTTATTCATGATATTGCTCCTCTTGGATTGTTATTCATTGGGTTCTGTTGTGTTATCGTCCTCCTGCACACATTCGACATCGTTTGTTTAGATGGCGCATTGGTAATGCCCTCGCTTTCTCGTTATTTTATGTTGTCTGAGTTTTCTCAGGTGCACACCGATTTTTGCCGCAAAAGAAAAAACAGAGATTTTGACAGTTTGCTTTGCCAAAACCTCTGGTTTTTCCAGTCAGTTTATTCTATCTTTTATTTTTCACGTGGTATGCGGATTTTCTCATTGCGCTCCATTTGAATCAGCTTTCCGTCCTGGAAGACCAATGTAATGGTTCCATACTGAATATCTGCGGCAATTTCCTGAATGCTTTTTATCTGCTGCTCGGATAAGGCTTTTTTCCCCATTTCTGTTCCCTCGCCTTTTTAATTTCCTATAAGCATATAGGTTTTATATGTTATTTGCCTTTCTTATATCTTATATGTTTCTTCTTCATTTGTCAATAGGCTTTCCTGATTTTATCTGTTTTCACAAAGAATCGCACAATTTTTTGGTTCCTTTTTGAACACAAGAACGAACTGTGTGGTTATGCAGCCTGTAGAAAATGAGATTCTCAATATCAGCATTCTGATTTCATTCAGAAAACCCACCGATGATACATACAGTGACGGTCTCACTTCATAGAAATTCCCTGTCAACGATGCTCATCACCTCGTCGAGCTTTTTCATCTCCTCCCGAAGCTGCTGTTCTGTGATAATCAGAGGCGGCGTAATGTTGATATTGTTCTCGCGGCCATAGGTGGAAAACCCACGCTCATTCAGCAACGCGATTATTTTGCCCATTTGCCCGCTCTGATCCGCATATGGAACCAGCGGCTCGCGCGTCTCTTTATCCTTCACCAGTTCAATTGCCGAGAACAGTCCAATATACCGGACATCGCCGATACAGCGATGTTTTTCCTTCTGTTCTTCCAAAAGTTCCCCCAGTACTCTGCCAACCTCGTTGACATGCTCTAAAATATGATGCTCCTGATAATAATTGACACAGGCAACACCGGCAGCACATGCCAAAGAATGTCCACTGTAGGTCAATCCATACTGGAACACATGATTCTCGTAATATTTTGCGATTTCTTTGCTGATAATGATGCCGCCCAGCGGTACATATCCACAGGTGACGCCCTTTGCGAACGTGATGATGTCCGGTTTGATCCCCCAATGTTCAAAAGCAAACATCTTTCCGGTGCGTCCGAATCCTGCCATGACCTCGTCGCAGATGAGCAGAATGCCATATTCATCGCAAATCCTCCGCAAACCCTGTAAATAACCGTCAGGCGGAATAATGACGCCATTCGCGCCGGTGATGGATTCGACCTCGATAGCCGCAACATTTTCCGGTCCTTCATACAGCAGCTGTTCCCTCAGCTTATCCAAATAAAACGCCGAAGCCTCATAATCATTTTGAAATCGGATTTTAGAGCGGTAAACGTATGGATCAAAAAACTTGATAAAGCCGGTTGCCGCAGGATTTTCCAGCGCGAACCGGCGCGGATCGCCCGACAGATTTCCAGAGCCGAGCGTTGAGCCGTGATAGCTGCGATATCGGGAAAAAATCTTGGAGCGTCCCGTGACGGTGCGCGCCATGTTAATCGCAGCTTCGTTGGAATCCGACCCTCCTAACGCAAAAAACACCTTTTGCATATTATCCGGCGCAAGATCGACCAGCATTTTTGCCAGCTGTGCCCGCGGACCGGAGGCAAACTTCGGCGCAACATATGGGAGGATATCCAATTGCTCGCGTATCGCATCGGAAATTTCCCGGTTGCCGTAACCCAAATTGACGTTGGTGAGCTGGCTTCCCATATCAGAATAGCGTTTTCCATCATAATCCCAAAAATAAATCCCATCTGCCTTTTCTACGGCAATTGGGTTTACATTGCCCGTGAGCCATGGATGCTGATTATAGGTCTTGTCATATTGCAGTGTCTCTGCACCGTTTAATTGATATTTACTCATGTCGGATCTTTTCCTTCCATAATAAATTTTTTCATCCATTCTTTTTATCTGGTTTTTCTGACCGGGATGGGCAATACGCTGCCGGAAAATTCCCCCGACAACGGATTCCCACCGCAACAAGGAGAGATTTATTGATCAAGGTTCGCATCGCGCTGACTGTTAATCAGCTTTAGCAAACGCTCTCGATATTGATAAAATTCCTTGGTAAATTTGATATCTGTTGACTCCCCTTCCGCAATCTGCTGGGAGAAGTTCAACGGGATATCATCCATCACTCTGCCCGGATGCCGGCTCAGGACAATGGCACGGGAGCCGAGCAGCAGTGCTTCTTCCACATCATGGGTAATGAAGAAGATGGTCTTGCCGGATTCCCACCAGATCTTTCTGGTCAGATCCTGCACCGTTTCTCTTGTCAGGGCGTCCAGCGCGCCAAACGGCTCGTCTATCAGCAGGATCTCCGGATCATTGACCAGCGCGCGTGCAATCGAGACACGCTGCTTCATTCCGCCGGACAATTCATAGATCTTCTTATCGGCAAACTCCGTCAATCCAACCTTTGCAAGAAAATCTTCCGCCAGCTTGTGATATTGTTCTTTTGGCAGGCCGCGCATTTTTGGACCAAATTCAACATTCTCGCGGACGGAAAACCAGTCATAAAGCGGCGGATGCTGGAATACGACCCCTCTCTGCCAGTCTGTCCCTTTGATTTCTTCTCCATCCAGCTTCACTGTGCCGGATGTCGGCGGAATAAAGCCCGCAATGATTTTCAGCAGCGTGCTTTTGCCGCAGCCGGACGGTCCGAGCACGCACACAAACTCTCCGCGATAGATATGAAACGTGATGTCCTGCAATGCCTTGACCGGACCCGTCAGTCCCTTATAATCGAGATCCACACCGTTGATTTCGATCTGTCCCTCTTCGTCTGCGGGATGAAATGTCTCCGCATCGACATGAACCTGATTCAGCGCGACAAGCTCTCCCTCAGGCTCGTAAGGGATATTTTGCTTTTTCGTTTTCATGCCTCATTTTTCCTTCCTTTTCACTCCGATTCCAGCAACCGGATTGCCTGCTCCAAATAATCCGTCTTGAGTGCAGCCTGAAATGTTTCCAGATCCGGCGCGGAGGTAATGCTTTTCTGCTCAACCAGAAAATCTGCCGTATCCTTCAAATTCTGCGCCAGTCCTCCGCCAAGCCATTCTTCGGAAAGCTGATCCTCGCCGGACAAATAGGTAAACTGTTTCAGCTGAGATGCCGCATCCGCCGCATCGATCCCAAGCACCTCCGCAACATCTGCCGCCGCAGTGTCCGCATCGTTGAAAATCACTTCATTGCCCTTCAACACAGCTGCCAGGAACTGCGCAACCAGTTCCGGATTTTCCTCGGCAAATTCATCTCGCGCAACAATCAGGTCGCCTGTGACATATCCTTTCTCCGCCAACACATCGCTGCCGGTAATAATGGTGCCGCCTTCCTTGATCAGATTATCCAGCGTCGGATACCAAATATACGCTGCGTCGATGTCTCCGCGCTGCCATGCCGCATAGATATCATCCGCTTCCATATCAAGCAGATTGACATCCGTTTCTGTGACGTCGGCTAATTTCAGCGCGCTCAGCAGAGAATAATGTGCTGTAGATGCAAACGGAGTGGCAACTTTTTTGCCTACCAGATCTGTGACATCCGAAATGCCGGAATCCGCGGTTGCCACCAGCGATTCCGCCGATCCAATGATATCGCCAATGCCGACGACAGAATAACCCAGACCGATGGAAATCCCCAATGCGGACGGCGAGGTACCCAGCTCCGTGATGTCAATGGAACCGGAAGCAATCGCGGTATTCACGTCTTTGCCGGAGCTGAAGCTCACAATATTCACATCCGCGTCCAGAAGATCCTCATAATAGTTTTCCTTGCGGGCGATCAGATCCGCATTGACCAGATCCATCGTACCAATATTGACTGTGATATCGGATGATGCTGCGTTTCCTTCCGCGCTTCCCGATGCGCCGGAATCGCCGGAGCCGCACCCTGAAATCGCTGTAACGAGAATTGCTGCGGTCGCGGTCATGCTGACCAGTCTTTTCATGATTTTTCTGTTATTCATAATTAACCTCCCAATTTTTATTCAATGCTTATCGTCCATGTTAATGCACTTTATCATGATTTTCCCTTCCAATGAACCACTTTTCTCTCGATAAATCGGACAAGCTGATCCAGAAGGATGCCTGTAATGCCCATCAGGATGACGCCAAAGAAAATAATATCGCTTCTCAGGTAATTGCTGGCATCCAATACCAGCCAGCCGATGCCACTTACCGCGGCAACCATTTCCGCGGCAACCAATGTGGTATATTCTACGCCAATCGCCGTGCGCACGCCGGTAAAAATATCACTCAGCGTGGCCGGAAAGACAACATAGAAAAAGATTTGCTTGCTGGATGCTCCCAATGTCTGCGCACCGTAGATGTAATCCTCCTTGATCCTCAGTACTCCGGAAACGCAGGCAATATAGACCGGGGCAAATCCAGCCAAAAACAGCAGCGCAATTTTGGAGGAATTGTCAATTCCCATCCACAGGACCAGAATCGTGTAATACGCCAGCGGCGGCAGCGGACGATAGAACTCAACAATCGGCTCGACAAACGCTCGCACCGTTTTATTATATCCGCTGAGCAATCCCAGAGGAATCGCCGTAACCAGAACCAGCGCAAATGCGATAATCAGGCGCTCCAAACTCGCTCCAAGATGCTGTAACAGGGTGTACCCTTTATATCCATTGCGGATGATATCCACACCTGCGGTGATAACAGCGCCCGGGCTTGGAATCATTACCGAGGAAACAAGTTCCATCTTTGTAACAACATACCATATCGCAAGCACTGCAATCAGTACTCCAATCGGGATGTACTTTTCTCGTTTTGTTTTCGTGTCATTCATAAATCGTCTATTCTCCTTTTTCGTGAATGCTGTGTTCCTGATTCGTTGCGTTCGGTTCGCCCGGAATACGCATCTTTTCCTTCCGATCAATCTGAACCAGAATACCATTTTGAAACACCAGCGTGATTGTCCCATATAAAACATTTTCTGCTATTTCCTGAATCATTTTAATCTGATTTCTACTGATCGCCGGCTTCCTCTCTTCCTTCGACACGTCATCCGCTCCTTTCTGTCAACCAGTCCGAACGCTTATTCCATCCACACTGCCGGTACATCGAACCTCACTCAATCCTTCCTTTTATAGAGATTTTCGCCCTTGAAAACAACCTCCGAAACATGGATATCCGTAATCTTTTCTATCTCCGCTTTCAGCGGATTTCCGTCAAGGATAACAAAATCTGCCGATTTTCCGTTCTCTATACTTCCCTTTTCGTTTTCCTCCCCGTACTGATACGCCGCGTTGATCGTTATTGCTTTTAGCGCATGATACACGCTTGTTCTGTGATTTTCTCCCAGCAGCACGCCGTTATGCGTCGTGCGCGCAACCGCTGTGCGGATCGTTCTCATCATATTGGGCTGCAAAACCGGAGTATCCTGATGGAATGTGTATATCAGTCCAAGCTCCTCCGCCCAGCCAACGGGAGAGATATTCTCCGCTCTCTGCTTGCCAAGATTTTTCAGATGCACATCGCCCCAGTAATATACATGATCTACGAAGAAAGACGGTATCATCCCTATTGCGGAAAAGCGTTCCAGCTGGTCACGCCGGACTGTCTGTGAATGCACCATGACAGGACGAAGATTGCGCGAGCGTTCGTCTGACACTGCTTTTTCATAGGCGTTCAGCAGCTGCTCAGAAGCTGCGTCTCCGTTACAATGTGTAAGCAGCTGGATCCCATCGTCCACAGCCTGCTTTGTATAACGCGCTACTTCTTCATCGGAAAATCTCGGTTCCCCGTTGCTTCCGTCAGTATATGGCTCGCTGAGCCATGCGGTTTTACTCTGCGGCGAACCGTCAAGCAGCATTTTATACCCGCCGATTTTCAGATGATTCTGATACCTTCCAAGCAGTTCTTTATTCTCCTCAATCGCTTCATGAGCCGAATCGTTTATCAAAAGATACCCGACCGTATCGAGCTTTAACACGCCCTGCTCCGAAAGATTTTTCAGCAGCTTGATTTGCTCTTTTCCAAGCGCGCCGTCCTGAACGGTGCATATGCCGTTTTCCAGATACACCTGCTGCGCCTGCTTATAAAGCTGCGGATAGTCAAGCGGTATGCGCATTATCTGCATGTAAACATTGCTCATACCTTCCTCGGAGAGATATCCGCTTGGCTCTCCATCGGGAAGCCTGCCGATTAGCTCCGACGGCTCGGTGTTCTGCGCCGTGATACCCGCCTGCTCCAGCGCGAGTGAATTGGCAACGCCCATATGAAAAGATACATGAAAAATAAATATAGGATTATCGGTGCTTACCTTGTCGAGCACAAATTTGTCGGGGTGTCTGCCCTCTTTCAAACGATTGTGGTCGTAGCCGATACCCTGAATATATTCGCCGTGAAACAGCTTATTCTTTTCCCGAAACGCGGTCAGTATCCTGACTATATCATCAAAGCTCTCCGCGTCCGAAAGATCCGCGTTCGCAAGATTCTGTGCGAAAAGCGAGAGATGACTGTGCGAGTCGATAAACGCCGGCAGCAACGTCTTACCATTCAGATCAACGCGCTCCGCATCGGGCGCAATCCTTTCTATATCCGCCAGAGTTCCGACCGCTTTGATTCTGCCGCCGTCAGTCAGGACAGCTTCCACATCATCGTGCTCATGACGCATTGTTATGATTTCTCCGCCAAAATATATCTTACACATACTATCAATGTCCTTTCATCCTCTGGCGCGCTGCTTAGCGGCTGCGTCATCCGATATTTTGCTTTTAACGTCTATCCGTAAGGGAAGGTGCAGGGATTGCGCCGCCAGACTTTCCATCACCTTGTTCCTGGATTTTGCAGGAACACGGACGTATTTCACTAAGATCGGAGGCAAGCTGGCGGCGTATCCCTCTCATTTACGGACAGGTTCTTACTCCGTTACTTTAATTTCAGTCGCTTTTATTTTAACTCTGGCCGGTTTTGCGATATTTCTGCCTACAAGATATGTGATAACAAGCATCACAAGTGCGATAACTGCGTTTATTCCCATCCATGCTTTCCAGCCCCATATAGCCGCAAACGGGGCAAGCGAAATGCTGATCATCCCTGTGAACATCTGGAAAATATTCCACCATACAACCTCTTTGGTTACAGGAGTTTCACCCTGCGGGTCGAGTATCCGAAGAAGCAGAAGGCCTGTTATCGCAGTCCCCGTAGAGATTCCGAATACGGTCACAAACCTCTCGGCAGCATATTTTCCTGTCTTTTTGGCGAGAACCCATATCAGCGCAGCCGTTACCGCAACGACGCCTACCGATACGGCGATAAGAGGAACGAGATATTTTACAACAACACCCGCAGAAACGCTCATCATGCAGGCTACCAGCGCGAAATCGGTGCAAAAATTAGTGATAGAGGTCTGGACGCCCGCATCTACCAGATGATCGGCCTTGCATTTTCTCAGAATCGCCACCACAATGTTGGTCACGAGGATTGCCCATACGAACATCATCTGATAAATCATCGTGTCGTGATTGGGATCGACAAGTGAAACAAGCAGATACGTTAAAAAATAGATACCGAGCATCAGCGCGATGTGGAAGCTGAGCGTGTCAAGGCTCGCTCTGTGCGTCGTCTGATTCCCAAGTGGAATCTGCCCATCCGGTCTGTAAATCCCACGCTCAAGCTCAACATCCGAATCAGACCTTGTATGGGCCGCAAGCCCCTTTTTGAAAAATCTATTGCAGATTGGCACGCCGACCAGTAACGCCGAAAGATATCCAATCATCGCGAAGAAAAGTCCTATTTGCACCGCATCGGCAAGTGTATTATCGCCCTGTAGCGAGCTGATCCATGTCCTTGCCATAGAAAGCGCCTGAACCGGTCCCTGTGCAAAGCCGTGCGCAGAAAGCATACCGTAAAGCGGATGAAATCCTCCGCCGAGCGAGCCGAATATCAGCGAGATGATTCCCGCAACGACTATCTGAACCGATATGGTAGCGCCCCACATAAGCGCAAGCCAAAGTCCTCCTCGAACATTTTTCTCATTCTTAGGCTCTGCGTCGTTTTTCACCACTTTCCTTGTTGTGGCGAGTGAAATGGACATAAAGCTGAGATTAAGCAGGTGGAACGAAACCGTTTCAAATACGCTTTGTTCTATCGGAATAATGCCAATATTTATCAGCAC
>CAYNPX010000048.1:0-11018 GCA_964399205.1 uncultured Butyricicoccus sp. | reverse complement strand
CAATTCTATAAGGAACATGGTCTGTATGATTTCCCACAGAAACAGCGTGGAACGATTTTCAAAATGAAGCTCGTCGGCGCCTTGATCTCCAACCCCAAAATTAAGGCGAAAATGGGAAACAAAATGAATGAGGGTATGCTGATGCCATACACCAAACTGTTTGAGGGATTGGAAAAAAAGTAATCTATCCCCGCCATTTCCTGTTGCAATGCCGATTCCGGAGGATATGCAGGCGTTTTTTCAAGCGCGGCTTATGATATCGCTTTTACCCAAAACGAGCTTCATCGCCCACGGCGGTACCATATGGTCGGCATAGGTATCATCCAGAAACAGGAAAGCAACATCATAGGGCGGACGTTTTTGCGGAAAAATGCCAAAGCCATCTGTAAAGAACAGCATTCCCTGCAAATGTGACAGTTCTCCCTGATGTTGCAGCCGTTCGATGTAATCAAAAACCGGACGGAAATCTGTATCGCCGCTGCCCGTCACATCAAAGGTCTGTAAAACCTCTGTCAGTTGCGTGGTGTCTGTGATTTTGAGATCAGACTGGATGTCTGCGTCACATTGCACGATGTGAACATTGACCGAACGGAAAAAGCTGCCGCTGTTCAAGAGCAGCGTAGCGGTTTGTTCAAGAAATCGTCGAACCAGATCGCCGCTGCAGGAACCGGAGGTATCAATGGCAATTACGAAATCATGTATTTTGCGTGTCTCTCGATATTCCAGTTCTTCGATTAACGGCATATTCGGATACAACTGCATACTGTAGTTGTAAAAGCCATAATCAAAGCTGTCCGGATCGATGTGGACTTCCTCACGCATAACAGCGAATTTCTGCAAAAACTTGCGATAGTCATAACGCGGTCGATTTTCAACGTGCAGTTGCTGTAATAAATTCCCTGCCATAAGATTCAAATCCTGATGAAATGTTTCCATAGAGGTCTGTGTTTTCTGACTGATATCCCGCCATTTCTGTTCGACCTCATCGCGGTCAGGCGGCGGGTTATCCGCTTCATCGTTATCGGAAGAAGATCGATCATTTGATTTATCGTCCTTTTGTTGCTCCCAGAACTTGTGGTCATCCGCTGTAAATTCCCGCTGCATACCCAGTTTGACCGGATAGGGCAGGCGGGTGAGCGCGTCGTAGATTTGTTCTGCGTTAAAAACAGTTACCGATAGACTGTCATAATATTCCTGCCTGCGGTCTGAGACAAGGCGGCGGACACAGGGATAATCCATAGAATCTATAATAGATTCCACCGCAATGTCACAGGCAAGATTCCAGTCTTCCATATCAAGAGCACCCGGCTGTGTTATATGGCGAAAAATACAGTGCAGCACCATGTGAAGATAGGTACGGTTGACGCTGACAGGATCGTCCTGATAGGTGGTTGCGAGATAGTTTGGATGATAGAAGATGTGGACACCATCGGTAGCAATGGTGCGGGTGTTCAGATTGAGGTCATAGCTGAGTGAAGAAAGCGCTAAGTCCAGAAATCGCATAGAAAGATACAGCTCGCTGCGGGAAAGGGATAAAATCCGATTTCCGATCTGAATGAGTTCTTGGTGAAGTGGGTTCATTGGACTACTCCTGACTATAACGTGAATCGGCGGCGGGCATGTCCAAAACGGGACAAGCGGTGGTTCATCAACAGGCTCACGCCTTCCGGAAAATCTATTTTGGAGCCTTGGGCGATTGCGGCATCCAGCGCTTCGCACGACAGGATTTCATACCGGAGCAGCAGCTCCAGCCGCGGGATATCGCGCGCGGTGAGCACTGCGGAGACGGTTTCAAGCGCATGATCCTGCAAATAAGTAAGATATGCGTCTTTTCCCTGTTCGCGCAGCTGATAGGGATAGAGCAAACGATAAAAAGCGATTGCCTGTACGACATCGGGCGCGTCCTCGCGTACAGCGCGGGGAAAAGTACGGTCATATTCCGTGAAATCTATGCCGCTGCGCGTGACACACATCCGGTAAAATGAGCCGGAACCGTAGGTGACAGAGCGAAATTCCCGCGGCGGAACAATCTCCTGAAAGGCATAGTCGTATTCCGGAAACAGAAGAACGACGGTTCGGTTATCCTCCGTTGTGATCGTGAGCGTGATCTCGTTGCAAAAATCTGTGACAATGCTCTTGAGATAGGTCAGCCCATGGACAGAGATATGATGCAGGGAACGGCAGTTTTTGAACGCGCCGTCTCCGACCGAATGCAGCCCGCCTGCCAGACACAGCTGTTCGAGATTGCGGCAGTTAAAAAACGCATGGTTGTCAATGCAGACAATGCCTGCCGGCAATGTGATGCGCTTGAGTTGTTCCTGTCCGGCAAAAGCATATTTTCCAATCTCGCGCACGGGTTCTCCCTGCCATGTATCCGGAACTGTAATATATGTGGTTCTGCTGTTGGATTTCACCAGAACCACACCGCGTTTATTTCGCTCAAATATCAGTTCTTCCATGGAATTTCACCTCAAAGCATAACATTTTTACCGACTCTATTTTACCACGTTTGCGCAGGGGATACCACTGTGATTGCAACATTTTATAGAAACAGACGAAATGGCGGCGGACAAAATGCATTTGAAACGGCGCAGAGTTTATGCTATACTAAATTAAGATAGAAAAACGCGAATAGGGGAGAGCTGCGCCGAGGCAATACAGGCTGCGCTCTCTTTTTCCATCGGAAAGGAAGGAACATCTATGCAGCTCGACAGCGCATCGGCACAATATCGGAAAATGACAGAAACGCCGGTATCCAAATTGATTTTGAAGCTGGGTATTCCGACTACGATCAGTATGCTGGCCACCAGCCTGTATAACATGGCGGATACCTATTTTGTCGGAACATTGGGAACCAGTGCAAGCGGAGCGGTAGGAGTTGTCTTCGGGTTGATGGCAATTCTACAGGCGTTTGGTTTTTTATTCGGACATGGCGCGGGGAGCATTCTATCCCGCAAGCTGGGCGCACAGGATACCGGCAGCGCAACGCGCGCCGCGTCTACCGGATTTTTTTGCTCACTCCTGTGCGGCATCGCCATCCTGACCTTGGGATTGCTGTTTTTGAATCCGCTGATGCGCTTGCTCGGCAGTACGGAAACGATCCTGCCCTACGCGCGCACATATTCGACATTTATTCTCCTTGCAGCGCCGGTTATGACAGGCAGCTTTGTGCTGAATAATATCCTGCGTTATGAAGGGCGCGCGCTGTTTTCCATGATTGGTCTGACGACCGGCGGTGTGTTGAACATATTTGGCGACTGGCTGTTGATCCGCCGGTTCCATATGGGAATTGAAGGAGCGGGTATTTCAACCGCGGTTTCCCAGCTGATCAGCTTTTGCCTGTTACTCAGCCCATTTTTTACCGGAAAAACACAGAGCAAACTCTCTCTGCGCGCTGCGCTCGGAAGCATACGCCTTATTCCGGAGGTAGTGGCAACGGGCTTTCCCAGCCTGATGCGGCAGGGGCTGAACAGTGTCGCTACAATGATGCTCAACTGGCAGGCCGGTGTTTATGGCGACGCAGCGGTCGCCGCCATGACCATTGTCGCACGTATTTGTTTCTTTGTATTTGCAGTCGGTCTGGGCATTGGACAGGGATTCCAGCCGGTATGCTCGTTCAATTATGGCGCGCGCAAGTATTCACGCGTGCGCAAGGGTTTCTTTTTTACGCTTGGTGTAGGGGAGTTGTTCCTTGGCGTCCTTGCAATCAGCGGAATGCTGCTGTCCTCGCATTTGATCGGCTTTTTCCGTGACGATCCGGAGGTCATTGCAATCGGCACGTTCGCATTGCGCGTTCAGCTCGCCGCACTCTTTTTCCAACCGCTCACGCTGTGTGGCAATATGATGTTCCAAAGCATTGGCGCGAACAAACAGGCAACATTTTTATCCATACTTCGCAGCGGATTTTATTTCATCCCGCTGATTCTGATACTCCCGGCGTGTATTGGGCTGACCGGCGTACAGATCACGCAAACCGTTTCAGATATTTTAGCGTTTGTAACAGCGATTCCGTTTATCATCTGGTTCTTTCATCATCTGCCGAAGGATGGCGAGGCGCCGCGCATCGGACGTACATAGCGGGTGCCGATGCGACGACGGCGGGATTTCCTGTACCTGAAAATGAATGCTTTTTAATGGCTGCCGGAATCATTCGGCAGCCATTTCTGCGTTCTTTTGCAATTTATTCAATTACCAATCTTGTACTGCTGCCGCCGGTTTTATCCTTTGAAACGACGATCTGCTTCGGGATCCGGTTTTTCAGTTCGGAAACATGGGAAATAATACCGATGAGCCGATGCCCGCCCTCAGTTAGACTTTGCAGGGCGCGCATGGCCTGCTGCAGCGCTTCCTCATCCAGCGAGCCGAATCCTTCGTCAACAAACATGGTGTCGAGCTTTATGCCGCCTGCGGAATCCTGTACCTCATCAGAAAGACCGAGCGCAAGCGATAACGATGCCAGAAAGGATTCTCCGCCCGACAGCGTGTTGACGCTGCGCGATGTGCCGTTATAATGGTCGATCACATCCAGATCCAGACCGCTTTGGCTCTTCATGCCGGAAACCGCCCGCCGGACAAGCTCATATTGCCCGCCGGACATGACGCGCAGCCGCAAATTGGCGCGCCTGATGATGCGGTCAAAAAGCGTCATTTGTACATAAGTTTCCAGCATGATCTTTTCCTTGCCCTCCAACGCGCCGTTTGCGGTTTTGGATAAGGATTGTATGGCTTTCAGCCTTTCCTCTGCGGCAATCAATGCGGCGCTCGTTTTTTGTATCTGTGCCAGACAGTTTTGATTGATCTCCATACGGGCGCTGCGCCGTGTTTGCGCGGCGGTGAGCGATTGCTTTTTTTGCAGCAGCGATTCCTGCTGCATGATTGTTTTTTGGCGGTCGATCTCCGGTGCGGACGCGATCAGCTTACTGCGTGTGTCAATTTCTCCTTTGATTTGGATGATTTCGTGTTCCTTTGCAGTATATTGCTCCTGCGCCGCGCGGATAGCCGCTTCTATTTCAGATTTTTGCGTCTGTAATGCATGAATGTTTGTTTCTGCCTTTGCCCTGTTTTCACAGGGCAGGGAATCGCGCAGCTTTTTTCCGGAAGCGGCCTGCAGGTTATATTGTTCTGTCAGAGCGGCGGCCTGTGTACGAAGCTCGCTCAGCTGGTCAGCGAGGATTTGCCGCTGGCGTTCCTTTTTGGGGATTTCCACGTCGAGAGCCTGCTTACGGGCAATGCGCTGTGTTTCCAGCTGGATGTCAGCATTGTTCTGCCGAAGCTGCGCCGCTGTCTGCGCGGTCTGCGCGGCGATCTGCGGCTCCAAAGCATCCCAGCGATATCCCTCCAGCAGCGCAGCGGCTCGCTGGTCAATATCTGATTTTAAGGCAGCGAGCTCCGCTTGCAGCGCAGCAATTTCGGTTTCAGCCTGATGGCAGCTTTGTTCCAGACTCTTTAAGGCAGACTCGACGGCAGGAAGCTGTTTTTCCAGTATGTTCCGCCGGTTTACTGCTTTTATTTTCTGGCGTATTTCCTGCTCCAAACGCTGTATTTCTAACTGAGACTGTTTGACTGTTCTTTCAATGTGTTCCCCCAGCAGGGATAGGGAAGTTCCATTCAGCAGTGCGACGGATTTTTCTTCCAGATCCTTTCGCATGGCGTCTGTGCGTCCCTTCCATATGCCGGCAGCCTGACTTGCCTTTGCAGCCTCTTGCTGTACCTGTGCACTGTGTTCTTTTGCCGCATTTAATTCCTGTTCTGTGGGTACGATGTCGGATTTGACCGCCAGCCTTGGATGCTCCATAGAGCCGCAGACCGGACAGGGCGTTCCGGGCAGCAGATTTTCCGCCAGAATACCTGCTTGCTCCTGCAGGAAAGCGCGATTCAGCCTACGATATTCCCGATCCGCTTTGTCAGCGGAAAGCTGAAGTTTCTGGTATCGTTCCTGCGCCTGCGTGAGTGCGGTAAGCTGAGATTGATAGACCTGGTATGCCTGCTGTAGTGCGGTAAGTTGGTCTTGCTTTGCTTGCGTGAGTTCAAGCGTATGGTTCAGCTGCGCCAGCTCAATATCTGATGTCTGAAGCAGAGCCTGTTCCTTTTTCAGCTGCTCCACGGTGTTGATCTGTTTGGTAAGCGCTGTCTGTTTTTCTGTTTGTAACAGGTGTATTTTGTTTTGCTGTAATTGAAGCTCTCTGTATTTTTGATATTGTTGTTGCAGATCCGCAAGTGCATTTTTGTGTGAAACGGCATTTTCTTTCCTGTGCTGCAACTGCGCAAGATGTTCTCCGGCATTCTGCAGCGCATCCAGTTCAGTTTTTTCCTTCTGCAAGTCAGCAATCACATTCTGGAGCAAATCATTGGTTTCTGTCCCTTTGGATTTGATTTTATCCCAGCTGGCTTTCTTTTCCCGCAGATCTGTCACAATGGTGTCCAGTTCATCATAACGCGACAGCTGATTCGTTTCCAACGTGATCCGCTGGGAGAGTCGTTCGATTTCCGGGCTTTTTTCCTGCGCTTGAGCCAGCTGCGCGGAAAGGGAAACCAGCGCGGACTGTTGGTTTTCCAGCTGCAGCTGTGCCTGATGAAGCGCCTGCTTTTGTTTTTGCAGTTCATCCGCCTGATTGAGAACAAGTGTAAGCTGCCCCAGCCGTTCTTCCAAATCGTGCAGCTGTAAAGCGGTTTGCCTGTGCTGTTCCTGATCGGATGCAATCATTTTTTCGATCTGTGTGATTACTTCTGCCGTTCCTGCTTTATCTCCTTGTATTTGTTTCCAATCCTGTGTTGATGTGTCGTCATCATTCCAACGGATACTTTGGATATCGTGTTGGATGCTGCTGTATAAGTCATCATAATTTTTCGCAGCCTTTTGATGCTCCTGACGCAGGCGCTCCTGCAATTGACCAAATTGACCGGTCTGAAAGATACTGCTGAATATACTTCTGCGTTCCTCTGTTTTTGCCAGCAGGAGCTTTAAAAAATCACCCTGTGCAATCATGGCGATCTGCATGAACTGTGTGTGGTCGATGCCGAGGATCGACTTGATTTCCGCGTCGACTTCGCTGTTTTTTTCGATGATGCGTCCGTTTGGCAGTGTCAATGTGGCAGAAGCAGGCTCCTTTGTCATGCCCTTGCCGCGCTTGGCAGGCCGCATGTAGGTCGGGCTGCGGCGGATATGGTATTCCCTGTTATGATATTGAAACAGCAGTGTGACCTCCGTCGGCGTTGTGGGCGCGGCATATTTGGAGCGCAGCATACCGGCGTCCCGCTTGTCGCTGCTCGCCACACCGTAAAGCGCGAAAACAATCGCGTCAAAGATCGTGGTTTTACCGGCGCCGGTGTCGCCGGTAATCAAATATAATCCATCGGTGCCCAGCTGGCGCATGTCGATTTCTTCCCGTCCGGCGTAAGGACCAAACGCGGACATAATCAGCTTTAATGGTCTCATTCCATACCCTCCCAGATCTCACGGATCAACCGCATGGTGAAGCTGCGCTGCGTATCGTTCATCGGCTGGCCGTTTTGCTTTTCATACAGCTCGTCAAACAGCTGCAACGGCGTTTTTTGTTCTGCGTGTTCTGCACCCAGGATGTCTGACTGCGTGCGGGTGCGCGTATTGTCATATTCCAGCAGCATCAGATTCGGATAGCATGTGCGCAGGCGGGTCAATGCGTTGGGGATGTCATCCTCGTCGGTCAGGGTGATTTTCACGTAATTTTGCGTATCATGCGCCTGTAGGAAGGCAGAGTCTGTCAACGAAGCAAATGTGCCGCGCAGCAGCGCCATATCCCGTTTTGGATGAAGCGCGATCTGGCGGATATCGACGCAGCCCTTTTCCTGCATGTCTATAACTGTGACGCTTTTTTTGTGATTCGCTTCAGAAAAGGAATATTTTAACGGCGAACCGCTGTAACGGATGCTGTCTCGACTAATTTTCTGCGGTCCATGAATATGTCCTAATGCGACATAATCAAAATCCGCGAAAACAGAGGCGTCAACCTGTTCCAGACTGCCGACTGAAAGCTCTTCCGATTCGCAGGTTTCCGGCTCTATGCCGGAGGCGGTGACAAATTGATGCGCAACAGCGATATTGCGGTCAGAAGGGGAGACGGGAATGCGCTCAATAACGGTTCGCATTGCATCTGTATAGGAGTTGATCTGCACATCCGCGTGAAAATGACGGACATTTGCGGGGCGCAGGAACGGAATGAGATAAATATGTACGCTTCCAAACGCATCGGTAAGCGTGAGCGGTTCAATGGCGCCGTTGTATACCGGCGCGAGATGGATGCCGCTCGCGGACATCAGTCTGCCGCCGAAGGAAATTCGTTCCGCCGAATCGTGGTTTCCACTTATCATATATACCTGCACATGACGGCAGGATAGCCGGAAAAGAAAATCGTCCAGCAGCTGTACCGCGTCAGCGGAGGGTACTGGTTTGTCGTACACATCGCCCGCAATCAGCACAGCATCCGGTTGTTCCTGATCCACAATGTCGATGATCTGGTTGAAAATGTAAGACTGATCCTCCAGCATGGAAAAGCCGTTGACACGTTTTCCGATATGAAGGTCAGCTAAGTGAAGGAACTTCATTGCGTCACCTCGTCGGTCTTTTTGAAAATTATATCATATATTTTGTCTGTCCGCCATGCCTGCCGACTGTAGATACACACCTTACGCATGAACAGGCAGCAGACAATGCCGGAGAGTGGAAAGCAAAACACGAAATCCCGACATGAACAAAATAAAAATTTTGTTCATGTCGGGATAGGCATCTTCTGATCTGAAGCCCAAATCGACCGAAATTCCCATAGTCTTGAAAAAATCCGCAGTTTGTTCAGATACAAACTGCGGATAAATTTTTCTGACAGCATATGGTTACCAGATATTTATTCAACACGCATTGCTTCAATTTTCTTTTCATCCGGCGTAACAAATGCTGTTTGATACACATGATAAATAACCATACCGGGTTTTGCGCCATTCGGTTTTTTAATATTCCGTACCTGCGAATAATCTACCGGAATCTGTGATGACCCTCGTCCTTGTGAATGCCACGCTGCAATTTCGGCTGCTTCTGTCATAGCTTCATTTGTCGGTTCCCGACCATCACATACTAAAATAACATGTGATCCATGAATCTTCTGTGTATGGAACCACAGATCGCCTTTGAATGCGGTCTTCAATGTGAGCAAATCATTCTGCGTATTATTTTTACCGGCGAATACGTCAAAACCATCGCTGGTTTTGTAATGGAATGGTTTTCCCCGTACCGGCTTTGCATTATAGCGTTTTTTCTTGTTCTGCTTGGCAGATAAATAGCCGGTGGCAACCAGTTCTTCATTGATTTGAGCCAAGTCTGTGAGATTTTCTGCTTCCGAGATGGTTTCCAGCACGCTGTCCAGGTACGATAGTTCTTGTTCTCCCTGCATAATCTGTTCTGTCAGTTTTTCTTCTGCATTTTTCGCTTTTGTATATAATTTAAACTGTTTTTGCGCATTTTGCTGCGGTGAAAGCCGGATATCCAGTTCAAGTTCAATTTCCGGACAATCGGGGTCAAAATAATCAATAACCTTCACTTTACGAGAACCCGGCGCGATCTGATATAGATTTGCCGTGATCAGATCGCCGCATCGTTTATATTTTTCACGCTTTTGAGAGTTAGTCAGTTCTTTCCGCTGCGCCGCAAGTTTACGACGCACACGGTCACGTGCGTTTTGAATCGTATGCGTCATGTTCTGAGCGCGACGGCGTATACGTTCAATACTGCTTTTTTTCTCATAAAAATCAGCCAAAAGCAACGAAAAGCTATCTGCCTGTGTATTTTGTATCAATGCACCATATTGCTTGATTGGCATAACAGTGTAATCAAATACGGAACCATCTTCTGTGCGAGTTAGTAAATATGGTTTCAAACGATTGTCCTCTATCATCTGGACAAAATCCGCAAGGACAGCTGCAAGGCTGGCACGTTCCCCATTTGTCAGGTCATGCATCGGCTTTTCGATTTCTCCGCAGGCACGGCACGCCAATTCACGGCACAATAGTGGTGATAAGCCTTTAAAATGTCCCAGAATCCAATGGTCAATTGCAGTGTTATCCTGTGCGGCATGAATAGCCGCCGCAACACCTGCCTGCGACACTTCCAGTAAATTGATCTTATCCTGCGGTGGCGGCATACGGTAAAATAGTCCCGGCAATACCTGCCGCTTACCGGAGGTGTCGCCATCAATGCGCTTTATCGCATCCAAAATACGCCCTTCTGCGTCATATAGGATAATATTTGAATATTTCCCCATCAGTTCAACTGCTAAATATTTTTTGCCTGGTACGCCCAATTCATCTACGGTATCGCATGTAATGATCGCCATACGTTCCATACCTGGTGAAGTGACCGAAACAATTCTTGCACCCTGCAAATGCTTGCGCAGCAGCATACAAAACATCGGCGGCGCTGCGGGATTTTCGCGTCCGGTTTCAATGAAGTGCATCCGCGGCGCGCCTGCCCCTACAGATAATAGCAGCTTCACACCGCCATGCGTCAGCCGTATGGATAATACGATCTCGTCTCGTTCAGGCTGGTAAATTTTATCGATACGCCCCCCTGTTGTGCGTGCATCAATTTCACGTACAGCAGCAAGCAGACATACAGCATCCAATGGCATATTGGTTTTTACTCCTTTTCTGAGTTCTATTTGTCGAAATTATATCAGAATCTCATCGAGTTTTCAACACCCGTCACTGAATCGCAATTCAGCGATCAATGATACAAAAAATACTCAAATAAAACCGCGGGACGCGGGAATTTATGTGAAAAGATAATAAAAAGTGACCATCGTTCCACACAATGGTCACTCACGAAAGTGTACAATATTAAATTTCCACTACTGCACACAAATTTGGAGGTGCCACCCAGAATCGAACTGGGGCTCAAGGAGTTGCAGTCCTCTGCCTTACCGCTTGGCTATGGCACCATATGGAGCGGATGACGAGGCTCGAACTCGCTACCTCCACCTTGGCAAGGTGGCGCT
>CAYNPX010000047.1:0-11195 GCA_964399205.1 uncultured Butyricicoccus sp. | reverse complement strand
AACCAAATGCTTGCATTTGGTTGACAGCCTGTCGACCTTTGTCGACAGGCTGAGGCCCGGCGAGATGTATGATCGCCGGGTCTTTATATACAGGAGAGGAAAGCATTTTAAAGAGTGCAGCGGGAAAATAACGGGCAGGTGAATGCAATGAAACAGAATCTTTGGGAAAAGGAATGGGATGACCTGATCCGGCGCGAAGCGCAATATAGAGACAAAAATCGGGAACAGCGCGTTGATGCGCTGGCAAAGCTGCAGCGGTTTGTACCGGATGGCCTGCAATCCAAACTGGATATGGCGTTTATGAAGGCGTTCCAGCTGATTTTTGAAAAGGGCACCGCTGTCATTGAGAAAACCTATGACAAGCAGCGCAGACAGGATGATTACCAGATCGCGGAATTTGCGGCAGAACTGCGGGAAAACAAACGGCATGTGCGAGCATTCCACAAACAGGCGAAGAAATACGCCCGCCGCAATTTGGTTGTATCCTCTGCGGAGGGCATTGGGCTGGGTCTGTTGGGTATCGGGCTGCCTGACATCCCGCTGTTTGTCAGTCTGCTGTTAAAAAATCTGTATGAGATATCCCTCAGCTTTGGCTATGAATATGACCAGATGGAAGAGCGGCTGTTCCAGCTCAAAATCATCGAAACCGCGCTGTACAGCGGGAAAGAGATAGAACAGTACGACAGCGATATGAATACCATGTGCGAGAGCATACGCGGCGCGAAAAAGCGTGCGCCGGAGGAAACACAGCGGATGGCGGGCAGGCTGGATGCGCAGATACGCAGAACCGCAAAAGCGCTTTCTGACGATATGCTGTACGCGAAATTCTTGCAGGGAGCGCCGGTCATCGGCGTTGTCGGCGGCGCGGGCGATATGCTCGTTTTAAAGCGCGTGACTGACTATGCAATGCTGAAATACCGCCGCAGGTATTTGATTGACCGGAAGTTATAACATGCTTTGGCGGCAATTACCACATGCGGTTTGATTTTTTTGATGTACAAATGTTTATAAATATGGTATAGTAAGCGTGTGAAGGATGGTGATGCGTATGTTTGGTGCACCGGCATTTTTGGAATGGATGACGCCGGTCTATTTCTGGCTGATCGTTTTGATTATCTGCCTGATTGCAGAAGCGGTAACGGTACAGCTTGTAACGATCTGGTTTGCTGCCGGCGCTGTAGGCGCATTGCTTGCCGCGAATTTTGGTTTGGGCATAGTCGCGCAGCTTACGGTTTTCGTATTGCTGTCTGTCATATTGCTGCTGCCGCTTCGCCCGCTGATGCGAAATGTCCTGCATACGGACAGGAGCAGAACCAACGCAGACCGTATCCTTGATCAGACTGCAGTTGTGGTTCAGACGATCGACAACAGGGAAGGGAGCGGACAGATCCGCCTTATGGGGCAGATATGGACAGCGAGAAGCCTGCACGACAATGATTGCATTCCGGAGGGCGAAACTGTCGTTGTTCGTTCGATTTCCGGCGTAAAAGCGATGGTTGAACGCTGCAGAAAAGAATGAGGAGGTATTTATGATGGGATTTATCGTTTTGATTTTGGTGCTGATTGTACTCATTGTTATCGTTTCCAATATTAAAATCGTGCCGCAGGCAAAGGCTTATACGATTGAACGCCTTGGCTCGTATCAGGGAACATGGCAGACCGGTCTGCACTTTAAAATTCCGCTGATCGAAAAGATCGCGCGCAAGGTGACGCTGAAGGAACAGGTCGTGGATTTTGAGCCGCAGCCGGTCATCACCAAGGACAATGTTACCATGCAGATCGATACCGTAGTCTATTTTCAGATCACAGACCCGAAGCTGTTCACGTATGGTGTAGAAAACCCGATGGCAGCGATCGAAAATCTGACTGCGACGACACTGCGTAATATCATTGGCGATCTGGAATTGGATGAGACGCTGACCTCACGTGATGTCATCAATACCAAGATGCGCTCGATTTTGGACGAAGCGACCGATGCATGGGGCATCAAGATCAACCGCGTTGAACTGAAAAATATCATCCCGCCGAAGGCGATCCAGGAATCCATGGAAAAGCAGATGAAGGCGGAACGCGAACGCCGCGAAGCGATTCTGGTGGCTGAAGGTCAGAAGCAGTCAGCGATTCTGGTCGCGCAGGGCGAGAAGGAATCCATGGTACTGCGGGCAGACGCAAAGCGCGAGGCGCAGATCAAGGAAGCGCAGGGTCAGGCAGAAGCGCTGATGACGGTTCAGAAGGCACTGGCGGATTCTCTGATACTTTTGAACGAGGCGGCGCCGAACGATCAGGTGATCCGTTTGAAGGCGCTGGAGGCCTTCCAGAAAGCGGCAGACGGCAAAGCGACAAAGATTATCATCCCGTCTGAGATTCAGGGGCTTGCCGGTCTGGCATCCTCCGTAAAGGAAGTATGGCAGACGGAAACACCAGAGGACTAAAGAAATGAGATTGGATAAATATTTAAAGGTTTCCCGTCTGATCAAACGGCGGACGATTGCAAACGAAGCGTGTGACAACGACCGTATTTTAGTGAATGGGAAGCAGGCAAAGGCGTCGTATCAGGTAAAGGTCGGCGACGTGATCGAGATTTCCTTCGGGCAGCGCAATCTGAAGGTTGAAGTATTGAACATCGCTGAGCACGTACTCAAAAACGACGCTTCGGCACTGTATCGTGAGATACGGTAAGAAGTACAGGTTCTAATTCATGACCCGGACGCATAGGTTGAAAATACCTGCGTTCGGGCTTTTATTTTTCGATACATTCAGGAGGACCGTGGCATGGAGCGTGAATCAAAGAACGAGAGCAAGGCAGTGCCGCATGGCTTGACGATGCAGGATCGGCAGAGGCTGACGCTTTCCGGCGTGAGCGACGTGGTGAACTTTGATGAAAATCAGGTCGTCGTTTTGACCTCGATAGGCACGCTCACGATTCGCGGGAGCGGACTGCATGTGGATCAGTTGAGTCTTGATACCGGGGATCTCAAGCTGACCGGTTCTGTGGATTCACTGGAATATGATGACAATACGTTGCATGGAGGCGGATTTTTCCGCAGGATGTTCCAGTGACGGCGGTCAATCCGCTGCCGGAGCAGCTGTGGGCCGTGCTGTATGCTGTGCTGGCAGGTATGTTTTGCGGGATGGTATACGACCTGTTTCGCATCATCCGGTGGAACTGCGGAAGCAAACTTGTGGAGCTGCTGCTGGATGCGTTGTTTTCTCTGCTGACCGCAGCAGGCATGTTTGCGCTGGTCACCGGTGCGGCACAGCTTCGCTTTCGCGGCTTTATGCTCCTTTCCGCAGCGGGCGGCTGGATGATCTGGAATTATACGATCGGACGCATATTCCGCTGGCTCCTGCGCAGAATGTGGACTGCTTTTGTTTGGGTCGGCAGGATTCCGCTGCATGGGTGCGCGTCGGTTTTTTCGCATATGCACATTCACAGAAAAAAGAAAACAAACCGATGTACGATTTCAGAAAAATCACAGGAAAATCAAAAAAAGTGCTTCCCTTTTTGCCTGCGCTGGTATAAAATAAAATAGTATTGTGGTTCATGGCAAGGAGGCATAAAATGAAACGCCGCAGAAAGAGAAAAGTAAATCCGTTGGTTGTTCTTGTGGCGGCTGTAGCCCTGTTTACAGTTGCAAAGCTTGTGTCCTTCCAGCTTCAGCTCAGTGACTTGCAGCAGCAGAGCAAAGATCTTGACGAAGAGATCGCGCTGAAGCAGGTGCAGAATGCAGAACTGAAGGAATCGCTTGATGAGGGCATCACAGATGAATCAATTGCGAAGATCGCGCGCGATGTACTGGGTTACGCATCGCCGGGCGAGCGTGTGTTTATCGACAGTTCAGAGCAATAACCAGATTTATGGAGGAAAAAGCAAAAAGGTATGGAGTTGGCCGTAGGAGAAATCATAACCGGTAAGGTGACCGGAATCACAAAGTTTGGCGCATTTGTTTCGCTGCCGGAGGGAAAAACGGGATTGGTGCATATTTCTGAGGTGGATCAGGCATATGTCAGCGATATCCGCGATCATCTGACGGAGGGACAGGAGGTTAAGGTCAAAATTATCGCAATTGCTGACAATGGCCGCGTCAATCTGTCTATTAAGAAGGCACAGCCGCGCCCGGATGCGGCGCATCGGCCTTCCGGTCGCAATGGCGGGAATGGCTATGCGCAGAGATCCGGTTGTAAGCGGGGACAGCAGCGTACAAATGGAGGAAATTATTCTGCCCGTCCGGCAGCAAAGGATGAGCCAGCTTCGTTTGAAGATAAGCTCAAGCATTTTATGCAGGACAGTGAGAGCCGTATGGCGGATTATCGCCATAACATTGACCGGAAAAACGGCTCGCGCCGCCGCAAATAACGCAGCATAATGCCGCCTGCTGGTCATGGCGGCATTTTTCCTGCGGACAAAAAAACACCCTCCGGCGTATCCGGAGGGTAAAATGGATTGTGGGGATAAAGATATGAACGGTGCATGGATGACAGTTTCCTGTCACCATGTATATCGTATCACAGTTTCCAACAAATGTCAATTACATTATGAGGAGCGGCTATGCTGATTTGCAATGGAAAAATTGTTCCTATGGAGGGGGAAACCATCGAAAATGGTTTTATTTCCTGGGAAAATGGAAAAATAACGGCGATTGGGTCGATGAAAAATGTGCCGGACGGAACATATCTGGATGCGCATGGCGGTTGGATACTGCCGGGACTGGTGGATGCGCATACCCATCTGGGATTGTTTGAGGATTCCCTCGGCTTTGAAGGCGAGGACGGCAATGAGGATACCGAGCCGGTCACACCGCAGCTGCGCGTGATTGATGGAATCAATCCGATGGAACGGAGCTTTGCGGAAGCGAGGGAGGCGGGCGTGACCTGCTGTATCGTTTCACCGGGCAGCTGCAATCCGATTGCCGGACAGTGCGCGGCAATCAAGACTGCCGGACGCAGGATTGATGATATGATCGTCAAAGCGCCCTGCGCAATGAAATTCGCGTTGGGAGAAAACCCGAAATCGTGTTATAATGATAAGGATGAGACACCGGTGACGCGCATGGCGACGGCGGCGCTGATACGGGAAACGCTGTACAAGGCACAGGAATACGCACGCCAGAAAAAGAATGCGGAGGAGCCGGGCGATGCACCGGAATACGATGCGAAGCTGGAAGCGCTGCAATCTGTGCTGGATGGCACCTGTCAGGCGCATTTCCATGCGCACCGCGCGGATGATATTTTTACCGCGTTGCGCATCGCAAAGGAGTTTTCACTCAAACCGGTTATTTTGCACGGTACAGAGGCGCATCTTGTGTCGGATATTCTCACGGAGGAGGGCGTGCCCATCTGCTCCGGTCCGTTTTTGACAGACCGCTCCAAGCCGGAACTGACAAATCTGACCGAGCAGGCGCCGGCGCTGCTGACAAAGGCGGGAATCCCGACAGCAATCATTACCGACCATCCGGAAACGCCGCTCAAGCATCTTATGCGCTGCGCGGTTGCCGCCGTGCAGGCCGGCATGGAGCCAATGGACGCATTGCGGGCGATTACGATCGTACCGGCGGAAATTGTGGGTCTGGCTGACCGTGTTGGTTCGTTGACGGTCGGAAAGGATGCGGATATTCTGATTACAGATGGTGATCCGTTTGATTATCACACAAGGATCAGAGCCGTATTTATCAATGGAATACCAATCAAGCAGGAGGATTTTGATATATGAGAACCATCGAAGCCAGGGAAATTACCGCATTGGTGCGTGAGCTGTGCATGAAGGCAAACTACGTGCTGCCGGAGGATATCCGTCAATCCTATCTGGATGGACAGCAAAGGGAGCAGTCCGCGCTGGGCAGGACGATTTTTGGAAAGATGATTGAAAACTGCGATATAGCCTGCAAAAATTCCGTTCCGATCTGTCAGGATACCGGTATGGCAGTGACCTTTGTGGAAGTCGGACAGGATGTGCATATCACCGGCGGACTGCTGGAGGACGCGGTGGATGAGGGAGTGCGTCAGGGCTATGTGGATGGCTATTTGCGCAAATCGGTTGTGCGTGATCCGCTGGATCGCGTCAACACGAATGACAATACGCCGGCGATCCTGTATACGCGCATCGTTGCGGGCGACCGGATTCATATTACCGTGGCGCCGAAGGGCTTTGGCAGCGAAAACATGAGCGCGATGAAGATGTTTACGCCGGCGGCGACCCGTGCGGATATCATTGATTTTATTGTAGAATCGTGCGATAAGGCCGGCTCTAACCCGTGCCCGCCGATCGTGATCGGCGTAGGTTTGGGCGGTACTTCAGATAAGGCGGCCTATCTGGCGAAGCGCGCGCTGATGCGTCCGGTCGGTCGGTTCCATGAAAATCCATCCTACGCGGAGATGGAAAAAGAAATCATTGCACGTGTCAATGCACTGGGCATCGGACCGCAGGGTCTGGGCGGAACAGTGACCGCTCTGATGGCTGCAATCGAGCCATTTCCGACGCATATTGCAGGATTGCCGTGCGTTGTCAATATCGGCTGCCATGTGACCAGACACGCAGAGGGAACCATCTGAAAATTTGAGCAATTTCACGAAAAACAGAGGAATCGGGAGATATATTTTATACAACCTGTCTTACGCCGGAATTTGCCTGATTTTGACGCAAGACAGGTTTCCCATTATGTGGTATACTATGTGTAATAACAAGGAAGCTCGATTTGGATGAATTTCATAAAATGACAAATCATCGGCTCGTACCGTAGGCATCCTTCTGAAAACTGAATAAAGGAAATTGCTATAAGGAGTTGATGTTATGAATATTACCATCGTTGAAAGAAAAATGCAGATTAGCGAAGAGTTGCGCGCGTATGCAACCAAAAAGGTTACAAAGCTGGATCGGTATTTCCAGAAGGACACTTCTGCAACAATTACTTTCAGTGAGCTGAAGGGCAGGCAGACGGCGGAGGTCACCGTCCGGCACAATGGAATGGTTTTCCGTGCGGAGGAAACCACGACAGATATGTTTGCCTCTGTGGATGGCATGATTCAGAGCATCGAGAAGCAGATTCGCAGAAACAAGACTCGTCTGGAAAAGAAACTGCGTGAGGGCGCGTTTGACAAGGCTGCTGCAAATGAAGCAAGCATGGCTGAGTACGTTGAGGATAAGTATGATGTCGTCCGCCGGAAGCGCTTTGACGTTGTTCCCATGACGGTCGAGGAAGCAATTCTTCAGATGAATCTTTTGGGTCATCAGTTCTTCTTCTTCAAGAATGCGGAAGATGATGATACACCGGCTGTCATTTATAAGAGAGCGGCGGGTGGATACGGACTGATTGAAAGTAATTGATGCAATTTTGATATACGTTCGAGTAGAAAAGAAAGGGTAATAGAGAATCCCGCAGTCGGAAACGGCTGCGGGATTTGCTATCTCAATGTTTTCGATTGTAGAAAAACATCACGATTGATGTGCCACAGATGATGACATAGCCGATGATGCTCAGCATATCCGGTGTTTGGTGGAGGATGAAGAAGCCGAGCAGAGCGGCAAATACGATCTGTGAATAGTCGAAGACAGAGATTTCACGCGCCGGCGCATTTGCATATGCGGCGGTGATGGAAAACTGTCCGCCGGCAGCGGCCAGACCGGCGCAGAGCAGGCAGATCAGCTGCTGCAACGTCATCGGGTGATAGAATAATAGCAGATACGGCAGGCAGACAAGGCTGGAAAACGCTGAGAAAAAGAACACAATGAAAGGACCGCGTTCACCGTTCAGGCTGAGTTTTCGCACGATGGTATACGCTGTACCGGCGCCCAGCCCGCCGAGCGCACCGATCAGCGCCGGACCGGTTGTCAAAGAAGAAAAGCCGGGTTTGATGATACACAGCGCACCAATAAACGCCATAGTAACGGCGCCGGTCTGAAATGGGGTAACTTTTTCCTTTAAATAAAGATAAGAAATGATGATTGCAAAAAATGGCGACAGCTTATTCAGCATAGACGCATCGGACAGCACCAGATGGTCGATCGCGTAATAGTTGCATAGAATACCGATGGTGCCAAAGGCCGCACGGGCAATGAGCAGCGGCAGATTTTTATGGTTGAACCGGAATTTTTCCTCCGACCGCAACAGGACAACCGCTGCAAATACCAGCGCAACGGCATTGCGGAAAAAGCTCTTCTGCATCGACGGCAGGTCGCCGGATAAGCGCACGAATAAATTCATCAGCGCAAAGCAGAATGCGGAAAGTGTGATAAATAAGATACCCTTTGATTTTTTTGTCATATTGTTTTGTTCCAATCTATATTTGTTTGGCGGCAGCAAAAAAGACGAAAACTGTTTTTCGCCTTTGTGCTATCGCAGTTTTATTCATCCTCGTAATTTTTGGTCAGTGCGGTAAGCAGGTCCTGGTAGATGGATTCCGCGTGCTTTTTAAATGTGCGTTCCAGCAGCGCAGCCTGAGAAGGGCTGACGACGTTCATGCGGACAGAGAAAACATCCTGCATGGAAAGCTCGACGACATAATCCTTTTCCCCATGCTGTTCCACTGCGGAGAATATCTGTGCATCACGGCGAATTTTGCGGATCACACGCAAAGCGGACAGTTCTGCGGCTTCCCGTACCGTATAAGGCAGACGGTTTTGGAAAGCCTGCGCGGTATCCCGACCCTTTTGCGTGATAGAAAATTGTTCCCTGCCGTTTTCTGTCATCTTTTCAATGTGGCGGGAATCCTGTAGCTCGGAGAATGCCTCGGAAAGCTCAAAATAACCGAAGCCATCATCGCACCAGGTACAAATGTCAACGATTGCATCGTATGATACCGGAAACGGCAAATAGGTCATGCAGGTCAATATCAGGAATTTGATTTCGTCCTTTGTACGGATAAAACCATAGCGGATCATAGGGACACCTCTCATCTGACAGCTGATGTTTATATTATTCAGTATACCACAAATGACAAAAAATGCAACGCGAATCCGGTCGAAAACTCTGCGCTGCTCTTGTTTCGATGAGAGAATTATTGTACAATAAATTTTATAAGTCTGCCGCGGCGGCGCAGCGGCAATATGGAAATTAAGGATTGAATTATGAAATATGAATTTTGCTGTCCGACACTGTTCGGATTAGAAGGTATTGTCGGAGATGAGCTGCGGCATAACGGCGGGCTGGAGGATGTCCGCGTTGAAAATGGCCGCGTGTTCTTTTCCGGCGATGAACATACGCTGGCATGGGCAAACCTTTGGCTGCGCTGTGCGGAGCGCGTGCTCATCAAAATCGGGGAATTTCCGGCACGTACCTTTGAAGAATTATTTGAAGGTGTGTATGAATTGCCGTGGCTGGATTATATTGAAAAGGACAGCGCGTTTCCGGTAAAAGGCTATTCGCTGGCATCCGATCTGCACAGTATACCCGACTGCCAGAGCATTATCAAAAAAGCGATTGTCAAAAGCCTGTCGGAGTCATATGGTATTACATGGTTTGAGGAAACAGGTGCACGCTGTCAGGTGCAGTTCTCCATTATGAACAATATTGCAACGCTGTATCTGGATACCTCCGGTGCGGGTCTGCATAAGCGCGGCTATCGCGCAAACGCAAATGCAGCGCCGCTGCGGGAGACATTGGCTGCCGCAATGGTACAGCTGTCACGTTATCGCGGCAGAGGGGCATTTCTCGATCCATTCTGCGGTTCTGGAACAATTCCGATCGAAGCGGCTATGATCGCTATGAATCGTGCGCCGGGGTTGTCTCGTTCCTTTGACGCGGAAAAGTGGACAAGCATACAACCGGAGATTTGGCAGCAGGAACGGGAACGTGCGCTTGATCTCATTTACCGAGATCGTATGTATGAGATCGGCGCCAGCGACATCGACGCGGATTGTGTGGCGCTTGCTGCGGAGAATGCACGCAAGGCGGGCGTAGCACACACAATACATGTTACACAGCAGGATGCGTGTGGATTAGCATTGCAGCAGAGAGAAGGCACATTGATCTGCAATCCACCGTATGGCGAGCGTATGATGGATGTTGCATCGGCACGCCAGCTGCTGCGCCGTTTTGGGAAAATTGCCGCGCGCGCCCCGATGAAGCAGTATATCATCAGCTCGGACGAGAGATTTGAAGAATTTTTCGGCACAAAAGCGGATAAGAAGCGCAAGCTGTATAACGGTATGATTCGCTGTAATCTGTTTATGTACTACCAGCCGATGGAAAAGCGAAAGCCTTTTCGATCGGCGGAAAGAGGGAAAGCACAACCGGGGAAACAGCAGAATCAGCACAGCGCGCACCAGAAAAAACGGTTTTCGGACAATACCGGCAAATAAACGGAAAATTGTTCATTTTTTTCACGTTTCAAGTGATGCGGGCTGACTCCGCCGGAGGATAGCGTATTGCGCGGGCTATGCTTGCAGCCAATGATCCAGTCTCTCATAATGCTTCAGACACAGCTTAGAAACCTGCCCCACAAACAGGGCAGCCGCCAGGGTTCCTTCTCGAACACCCTCAACGGTTCCAAGGAAAATCAGGGAAAGGATCACTGCTATGAGCACCAATGTAATATCAAAGATAATTTTCGTATTCCCAAATTTTGTATGGAAGGTTTTCGAGATAGCAAGCACCAGCCCTTCGCCTGCCACCATCGTAAAATTTGCCTTTACCTCCAGGCTTACGCCTATTCCTACCAACAGTATTCCTATCAGGCAAAGTCCCCATTGCCCGATATAATTTTCTACTGAAACAGGCTGGACACAGAAAATTGCAAAATCAGTCAGAACGCCAAATACCAGTGCAACAAGCAGCTGTGTCAATTGAAAGAGTTGATAGTCTCTTCGCAGAATAATAATCTGCAGGGCGATAAATACACAGTGCATGATTATCGTTGTTGTTCCCACGGTCAAACCGGAAATCTGTCCGGTCACGTATGGAGCAGAAGAAATTGGGGATGTACCCAATTCTGCCTTAATTGAAAAAGCGATGCCAAACGCCATAATACTGAACCCGAGCAGCGCAACAAACGCTTTTTTCATTATTATACTGAATTTATTTGCTTGCATATGAAATCCTTTCTCAATTTATTTGTATCTATCCAAAATCAAAATTCTTTCCCGCAATTCCGGTTGTCGCTTGCGCTGTTATATCGCCGCAATGTCATGACAATTGCAAAAAAAACACAGAAAGGCGGCGTGGCACTTGGTCACGCCGCCTTTCGTAGCAATTGTTATTTGT
>CAYNPX010000046.1:0-11299 GCA_964399205.1 uncultured Butyricicoccus sp. | reverse complement strand
AGGCTCATTCCGTCATGGAATGAGCCTTTTTTCGCACTTTTTTCAGCTCTTGGGGTTGATATTTCCTGCAATATAAAATCGGAACAAGCAAGGCTTGTTCCGATTTGGTGGAGAATAGGGGGATCGAACCCCTGACCTCGTGATTGCGAACCACGCGCTCTCCCAGCTGAGCTAATTCCCCGGATTATGAACCGCAGCGATGCTACCGCGGTCGCTGGTGCGGATAACAGGACTTGAACCTGCACGTCGAGGACACTGGAACCTAAATCCAGCGCGTCTGCCAATTCCGCCATATCCGCATGGTTTCTGTATACTATGGTATCACATGGAGCAAATCTTTGTCAAGGGGTGTATAACAAGAAATTTGTTTGCTGCGTGGTGTTCAAACAGCATAAAGTGTGATACAATAGAGGAAAATCGACTACGAATGAATGGAGAACGGGCGTATTACCGGATACAGCCCGCGTCTTGTGGATGAAATGATGAAATCAATCAGATGCTGGATTTGTATGCTGCTGTGCGCTGCGATGCTGACAGGCTGCTCGTTTATTTCAGGCGGGGATGATCTGCTTCAGGCGCCGAAGCCACAGGAGAGCTATGTCCGGCTGCAGGCGCAGCTGGAAAAAATCATGGGCGATAAAATGACCTATGTCTCGCCGCAGAGCGGTTCTAACCGCAATACGGTTACATTTGAAGATATTGACGCCGACGGGGAGGAGGAAGCCATTGCATTCCTGCGGGAAGGAACCGGCGGCAAGATCTATGTCTATGCGTTTGACCTGGTAGACGATGAATACCAGTCCATTGGCAGAATAGAGGGACCAGGCTCCGCGCTCGGTTCCATGTCTTTTATGGAACTCGGCGATACGGCGGGCAAGCTGATCGTTCTGACATGGACGCTGTCCGGTGATGTCAAACAGGGACTCATGGTATGCAGCGTGGAAAATGGCAGGCTGACAAACCTTCTGGACACGATGTATACGAGCTATACAGTGAGCGATCTGGACGATGACGGCGCAGAGGAGCTGTTTACCGTTGCGTATGATGACGACGCCGGACGCAAAACGGCGCAGGTCTATGATTATATCGACGGCGAGGACTATACGGAAGGGAAAATGATGCTGCTGTCACAGACCGATGCCACACAGGATGTTCAGTCGGTCGTCAATATCACGACCGGCAGCTTGGACACGGACGGCAATCAGGCGGTCTTTGTAGACAACAAATTTGAAAATGACAATGGGATGCAGACGGATATCTATGTGCTGGAAAAGGCAAAGCTGCGCAATATAGCTGTGTCCGCGACGGCATCGACGTATCGTTCGATTGCGCTGTATTACAGTGAGGATATCGATGGAGACGGCATTATTGAAGTGCCGCAGCTACAGCCAATGCCGGACTATGAAGATCCGACGGTCGCGGAAACGTTGTGGATGGTAGACTGGTATGAATACAGTATGAGCGGCACGACGCAGCTCAAGCAGACGACTTATGACAGCATGGCGGAGGGCTGGCTGCTGAAATTCCCCCAAAGCTGGCGCGGAAATGTTACAGTAACCGCCAGCAGCGCAGCCGGCGTCAGCCAGACGACATTTATGGAGACAGGCAGCGTGGATGCGCCGCTGCTTACGATTTATGTATTTACCGGAGATGACCGCGAGGAGGCAGCCGCAATGGGCGGATTGATCGACCTCGGTTCGACAGCGGATATCTGCTTTGCCGCCAAGCTGGGGGACGGCGAAGGAGATCTGCAGATCACAGAAAAGCAGCTTATACATGCATTCAGTATTATACAGAATGAATGGACATAAAGGAGCGTACACAGATTATGATGACACGTAAGATATTGGTGCTGGAGGATGAAGAAAATATCCGCAGCTTTGTGGTGATCAACCTCAAGCGCGCCGGCTATGAAGTCATTCAGGCCGGCAGCGGGGAAGAAGCACTGGAGCAGTTCCATAACAATACAGACATTGCGGTATGCATCTGTGATGTTATGCTGCCGGGTATCGACGGGTATGATGTTTGCCGCACCATGCGCGCGGAAGGCTATGAGGGCGGGATCATCATGCTGACGGCGCGGACGCAGGAGGCGGACAAGATCACGGGATTGATGACCGGCGCGGATGATTATGTGACCAAACCGTTTTCTGTCGCGGAGCTTCTCGCGCGCGTAGACGCATTGGTGCGCAGGCTGGGTCTGCATTCTTTTTCCGCCGATGTGATCCAGAGCGGCGCGTTCTGTCTGGATATGCGCGCGAGAGAGCTGCGGAAGAATGGCAGGCGTGTAGACCTGACGCAGGTTGAGTTTACGTTGATGAAGACTTTTCTGGAAAATCGCGGACGGGCGATGGATCGGGAAGAACTGCTCGGCGCGGTGTGGGGCAAAAACTATTCCGGCGAATTGAAGATTGTGGACGTAAATATCCGGCGCCTGCGCATCAAGGTAGAGGATGATCCGGCATCACCCAAGCATATCACAACTGTGCGCGGCTTTGGCTATATGTGGAAGGACTGAGAGCCTGCACGCAGACGAGCGGCACAATCGCCATATCTTCGGCGACATCGCGGAATGGAAGGCTTGATTTATGGATAAAAGAGTAACTGCGGATACACGGGAGCTGCCCGATCTTTCGCAGGAATTTAAGGGGAAAAAGAAGGAGGAGCCGCGTGAATTTCGTGTGCAGCACGCACGCGGCGGCTTGAAGGGTCGTTGGATGATGAATTCCATGACGATTCTGATAGCAGCGCTTGCAATCGCGGTCATTTTTATTACCATGCTTTCGGCAAGCTATTATTACAGCAATGTACGGCAGAACCTTGTCACACGCGCGACACAATCGGCCAGCTTTCTCAACCGGTTTCTCAATTCCAGCAGTGATCAGTTTATGACTGCGAGCCGATCGTTCGTATCCGGCTTTGAGGATAAGGAAAAGCTGGAGATGCAGATTATCTCTGCAAATGGACATATTCTGACTTCATCCTCATCCTTTAGCAAGGCGGGAAGCGAGTCGGGTACAAAGGACGTGGCACAGTGTCTCGAAGGCAATACGACAGCCGTGTGGACGGGAAAGGACGCGCTGTCCGGGGAACGGGTCATGTCGGTTTCCACACCACTGTATGATTCACAGCAGAATATGATCGGTTGCCTGCGGTGTATTTCCTCTATGGCGATCGTGCAGCGGCAGATCCGGTATATTATTTTTATTTGCCTGGTCGTTGCGCTGTTTTTTGCGCTGACGGTCGAGCTTTCCAACCGATATTTTATCAAGTCGATCGTCGAGCCGGTCATGAAGATCAATATCATTGCGAAGGAGATCACTGCCGGACGATATGGTATGCGGCTGCACAAGGTATATGACGATGAGATCGGTGATCTATGCGATACCATCAACAACATGTCAGAGGAGATTGCGCGTGCGGAGCGCATGAAAAATGATTTCATTTCCTCCGTTTCGCATGAGCTGCGCACGCCGCTGACCGCAATCGGCGGCTGGAGCGATACGCTGATCGCGGGCGGCGCGACGGATCCGGAGGAGGTCATTATGGGACTGCGCATCATCCAGAAGGAAAGCAGCCGCCTGACCCAGATGGTGGAGGAGCTGCTGGACTTCACCCGTCTGGAATCCGGACGCATGAAGCTGAATATGGAGCTGTTCGACGTGGGCGCGGAGCTGTATGAATCGGTTTATATGTATGAAAACATGCTGGAACGCGAAAAGATCCAGCTGATTTATGATATTCCGGATCAGATGTGTCCGGTCAACGGCGACCGCCACCGCATCAAGCAGATATTTTTGAATGTCATTGATAACGCGGCAAAATACGGCAAAAGCGGCGGCAAGATTGAAATCACGCTGTCACGCGACAGCTATACTGTGCGCATAGAGGTGCGTGACTGGGGCGTGGGAATCAAAGAGGACGAACTGCCGTTTGTCAAGGAGAAATTCTATAAGGGAAGCTCCAAGCAGCGCGGCAGCGGCATTGGACTTGCCGTTACGGACGAGATCGTTCGTATGCATGGCGGCACGCTGAATATTGCCAGCAAATATGGCGAGGGCACAACGGTTACCATTACGCTGCCGCTGGCAAATACCGATACAAGACGTGTGGAACCGACGGAAACCATTGCAGCGGAACAGATAGACAGAGATGAGGCGTAACGATTGAGGACAAAGGAACAGGAAGTACAGCATAAGACGACCATTGGCGGGCAGTCTATTCTCGAAGGCATTATGATGAAGGGACCGCGAAAAAGCTGTACGGTCGTTCGCAAGCCGGACGGGACGCTTGCGATCAAGGACGAGAACACGGTTCCGCTGCGGGAAAAATATAAAATAGCGGGCGCACCGGTCATCCGCGGCTTTGTGATGATGGTACAGTCGCTGATCGAGGGCTTTCAGGCCATTGAATATTCGTCTCAGTTTCTGGATGACACAGAGGAGGAGACGCCGTCTAAATTTGAGCAGTGGCTCGTGGATCATATTGGCGAGGGCGCGATCGAATCCGCGCTGTATGTGATCTCCGTCGTTTTGGGCGTTGGGTTGGCAGTCGGGCTGTTTATCCTGCTGCCGGCGTTTGCCGTCAGCTTTTTGCCGGACAGCGTGCCGCATATGGGTGTCAATCTTGCGGAGGGCATTTTGCGCATTGCGATTTTTATCGGCTATATGGCGCTGATGGCGCTGATACCGGATATGAAGCGCACCTTCCGCTATCATGGCGCGGAGCATAAGACGATTTACTGCTACGAAAAGGGATTGGAGCTGACCGTGGACAATGTCCGTGTCCAGCGGCGGGAGCATCCGCGCTGCGGCACGAGTTTTCTGTTTGTCGTTCTGATTATCAGTATTCTGGTGTTTTCCGTGGTGACTGCGGAGAGCCGCGTGATGCAGCTGGTGCTGCGCATCGTGCTGCTGCCGATTGTCATCGGGCTGAGCTATGAGGTCAACCGCTTTGCCGGACGGCATGACGGCATATTTTCCCGTATCCTGCGGTGGCCGGGCATGATGCTGCAGCACATCACCGTGATGGAGCCGGACGACAGCATGATCGAGGTTGCGATTGTATCGCTGGAGCATGTCATTCCGGAGGATAAGCAGGAGGACGCATGGTGAATGCGTGGGACTGCTTCCGGCAGCTGCGCGACGCGCTGGTACAGGACGGCGTACAGGCGGCAGAGTTGGAAGCGCGGGAAATGACAGCGCTTGCGGCGGGATTACATGCGGGATGTACCGCCGGCTGGAACACGCAGGAGCTTTCGGAGGAACAGCGGCGCCGTGCGGAACAACTGCTGGAACGCCGCAGGCAGGGCGAACCGCTTGCCTATCTGTTGGGCGAGTGGGATTTTTACGGAAACCGCTTTGTTGTGACCCGAGATGTGCTCATTCCGCGCGGCGATACCGAATGGCTATGCGACGCGGCGGTACAGGAGGCGAAAAAGCGGACGCGCCCGCGGGTGCTCGATCTGTGCTGCGGCAGCGGCTGTATCGGCATTTCGATTGCGCGCGCGGTGCCGGATGCCCGCGTTGTCGCCGCAGATTGTTCCGAAGCCGCGCTTGCAGTTACCCGCAGAAATGCGGTATTATATAAGCTGGACGCGCCGCGATTTACGGCAGTATGGGCGGATGCCCTGCGGCCGGACAGCATTGCGGGGGAATTTGATCTTGTCGTTTCCAATCCGCCGTATGTCACCGCGCAGGAAATGCGGGAGCTGGACTACAGTGTGGATGCGTATGAGCCGCACCTTGCGCTGTTCGGCGGTGAGGACGGTCTGGATTTTTACCGCGCGATGGCGGATACGCCGGCTTTTTCATTCAAACCCGGCGGCGCGCTGTTCGCGGAGTGCGGCTGGAAGCAGGGGGAACAGGTCAAGGAGATATTTACCCGCGCGGGCTGGAAGCATGTCAGCCTGCGGTGTGACCTTGCGGGAATACCGCGCATCGTATGCGCGCAAAAATAGATGCGAATCAGCATTTTTTTCAAAGCTAGAGCAGGAGGCATTTTATGGCAAAGAAAAAGCAGCTGCCACCGGTCGTGGTAGCGACAGATAAAAAGAAAGCGTTGGAGCAGGCGCTGGCACAGATCGAAAAGGCACATGGCAAAAATGCTGTCATGTATCTGGGACAGGAGGCCGAGCCGCTGGATCAGGATGTCATTTCGACCGGATCCATTGGACTGGACATGGCGCTGGGCATCGGCGGTCTGCCGCGCGGCAGAATCGTTGAAATTTACGGACCGGAATCATCCGGCAAGACCACGCTTGCGCTTCACGCGGTCGCGGCGGCACAGGCGAAGGGCGGCATCGCGGCGTTTATTGACGCGGAACATGCGCTCGATCCGATCTATGCGGCGGCGCTCGGCGTTGACGTGGACAGTCTGCTCGTCTCCCAGCCGGACAGCGGCGATCAGGGTCTGGAGATCGCGGAACAGCTTGCCCGTTCGGGCGCGCTGGATATCATCGTGATCGACTCGGTAGCGGCGCTGGTGCCGCGCGCGGAGATCGAGGGCGATATGGGCGATTCGTTTGTCGGTCTGCACGCGCGTCTGATGAGCCAGGCATTGCGCAAGCTGGCGGGCGTTATCTCGAAGTCCAAATGCGTAGCGGTCTTTATCAACCAGCTGCGTGAAAAGGTCGGCGTGATCTATGGCAGTCCGGAGGTCACAACAGGCGGACGGGCGCTCAAATTTTATTCTTCTGTGCGCATTGATGTGCGCCGCACGGAATATCTGAAGGACGGCGAAACACCGATCGGCAACCACACCCGCGCGAAAGTCGTCAAGAACAAAATGGCGCCTCCGTTCCGCGAGGCATACTTTGACATTATGTACGGCGAAGGCATTTCCCGCACCGGCGAGCTGGTCGATCTCGGTGTCGATTACGGTCTGGTGAAAAAGGGCGGCGCGTGGTTCACCATCGGGGAAGAACGTCTGCAGGGCCGCGACAATGCCAAGAAATATCTGGCGGAAAATAAGGAAATTGCGGATGATCTGGAAGTCAAGATCCGTGAGGCAGTCCGGGAGAACCGGAAGAAAGCGCGGGAAGAGCGCGATCTGCGCACCGCGCAGCGCCGGAAAAACCAGAAGAATGACAGTGAAACGGACATCGGGGAGGATACCGGCTCGCAGCTGGCGGATGAGGATCAGACCGCGTCGCGCCGCAGCGCTGCGGTATCCATTGACGCGGATGATTTCGGTGATGACGATATCTGATGGAAATACAGCGGTCAATGTGTGACGAGGAGCAGTACCAGAAGGCGGCGGAACGGGCAGCGGCCATGCTCGCGCGGCGCGCGATGTCAGCCGCCATGCTGGAACGCAAGCTGCTGGAAAAGGAATTCTGCCCCGAAGCGGTTGATTATGCCATAGAGCGTATGCGGATACTGGGCGCGGTCAATGATACCGCGTATGCGGAGCGGCTTTTGCGCACATATACCCGCAAAGGCTATGGAACGCTGCGCATCCGGCAGGAAATGCGGCGCTGCGGCGTGCCGCAGGAGGTCGCCGCCGCAGTGCTGGAGCAGGCCGAGCCAAACTGGGACGCCATGCGCGCGCTGCTGGATAAAAAGCTGGACGGCGACGTATCCGACCGGCAGGAATGCGAAAAGGCAATGGCCGCATTGCAGCGCCGGGGATTTCTCTTTTCTGAAATTCGTCAGGCGATGCGCGCATACTGCGCCGAAGCTGCGGAGCGGGACGAAGAATAAAGAAACATACTGCATGGCTCCGCCATGCGCAGGGAGGAACAAGCGATTTATGTCAATTCGATTGGGAATGATTTCACTGGGCTGCGCGAAAAATCTTGTAGACAGTGAGCACATGCTGGCACAGCTTCAGGAAGCCGGCATTACCATTGTCGAAAATGTTGCGGACGCGGATGTTGCCGTTATCAACACCTGCGGCTTTATCGAATCGGCAAAGCAGGAGGCAATCCAGACGATTCTCGAAACAGCCGCACTGAAACAGACCGGTTCACTCAAGGCGCTGATCGTCACCGGCTGTCTGGTGCAGCGTTACCCGAAAGAGATCACAGAGGAGCTGCCGGAGATCGACGCGGTGCTCGGCACAGGCAGCTATACCAATATTGTCGATGCCGTGCGTGCCGTTATGCAGGCGCCGGGCACAGTCTATAAAAATTTCGGACAGATTGATGAAGCTGAGATGGAGGGCGGACGGATCCTGCTGACGCCGGGCTATTCCGCTTATCTGAAAATCGCAGAGGGATGCGACAATCATTGCGCCTACTGCGTCATCCCGTCGCTGCGCGGCAGGTTCCGTTCGCGCACGATGGAGGATATTTTGGAAGAAGCACGCGCGCTGTCGGCGGCCGGCGTGCGGGAGCTGATTGTCGTGGCGCAGGATATCACACGCTATGGCGTAGACCTGTACCACGAACGCCGCCTGCCGGAGCTGCTCCGCGCGCTGTGCCGCATGGACTTTACATGGGTGCGCCTGCATTATCTGTATCCGGATGAGATCACGGAGGAAATGATTGATGTGATCGCGGAGGAACCGAAGATTGTCAAATATCTGGATATCCCGATTCAGCATGTCAGCGACCGCATTTTGACGGCAATGCACCGACGCGGCGACGCGGCGTATCTGCGGAAGCTGTTCCATCATCTGCGCGACCGCATTCCGGGACTGGTGCTGCGTACCAGCCTGATCGTCGGGCTGCCGGGTGAGACAGAGGCGGAATTTGAAGAGCTTTGCGCATTTATGCGCGAGATGGGCATAGAACGCGCGGGCGTGTTCTGCTACTCGCCGGAGGAGGGCAGCGAGGCTGCCGCGATGCCGGATCAGATTGACGAGGACGTCAAGAACGAGCGCCGAATGATTATAGAAGAACTGCAATCGGATGTACTGGATCATTTTGCCGCGCGCATGAAGGGTCAGCTCATCGAAGTCCTGTGCGAGGGCTGGGACGGCGAAACCGGTCTGTATTATGGCAGAAGCTATGCGGACTCACAGGATATTGACGGCAGGGTATGGTTTGACAGCGCGTTCTCGGTAGAAGAAGGACAGTTTGTTCCGGTGCGCATCACCGGTGCGCAGGGCGTTGATCTGACCGGAAATACCGAAACGATGGAATGATACGATTGACACCCGCGCGGTGACAACGTATAATGTTTTCTGGCGGAGGGAATTTCCGCGAATGAATATTATAAGGAAGGAACACATATGACACTTGCCAATAAAATTACATTGGCGCGTATTGCGCTGATACCATTTTTTTTGATTTTTGCGGTGATCGGCGGCACAACATTTGATATCATTGCTCTGGTGCTGTTCATCGTGTGCAGCTTTACGGATTTTCTCGACGGCTATGTTGCGCGCAAGTATCATCAGGTGACGGATTTCGGTAAATTTGCCGATCCGTTGGCGGATAAGCTGCTCATCTGTGCCGCGATGGTCGTGTTTGTTGACCGCGGGCTGATGTACGGCTGGATGGTATTTGTTATTCTGGCGCGTGAATTTATCATCACCTCACTGCGCACGGTAGCGGCGATGAAGGGAACGGCGATGGCTGCGGCATGGTCCGGTAAGGTTAAGACCTGTACACAGATCGGCGGCGTGATCGTCATTTTCCTGTGTACGATTTTTGCCGGCGCGGATTCAATGAAGGCAGCCGGCGCGGCCGGTCTGCTGATTCAGCTCGCCGGATGGGTCATGATGCTCATGACGCTGTATTCCGGTTGGGACTATCTGCACCGCAACTGGGATATCGTTGCGGAAGGCGCGACAAAGCCGAAAGAAAAATGATTCGCGGCAGGCAAATAGAAAGGGAGCTTGTTTATGAAATTATATAATTCTATGACACGAAAAAAGGAAGAATTTGTCCCGATCGAGCCGGGAAAGGTCAAGATGTATTCCTGCGGTCCGACGGTGTACAACTTCTTCCATATCGGCAATGCGCGTCCGTTCATTATTTTTGACACCCTGCGCCGGTATCTGGAATACCGCGGCTATGAGGTCACCTTTGTCCAGAACTTTACCGATATTGACGACAAGGTCATCAACAAGGCGAATGCGGAGGGTGTGACCTATGATGTCATTGCAGACCGGTATATCAAAGAATATTTTACCGATGCGCAGGGTCTGGGCATCCGCCCCGCCTCAATTCATCCGCGTGCCACGGAGACAATGGACGCGATCATAGATATTGTCAAGCGTTTGGTTGACAACGGTCATGCGTATGCGGCGTCAAATGGCGACGTATATTTCCGCACCAGGAGCTTTCCGGAATACGGCAAGCTGTCCCATCAGCCGTTGGATGAGCTGCAGGCCGGCGCGCGCATCAGCGTGGGCGAGCTGAAGGAGGATCCGATGGACTTTGCGGTCTGGAAGGCGGCAAAGCCGGGTGAACCGAGCTGGGAGTCCCCGTGGGGACGGGGCAGACCGGGCTGGCATATTGAATGCTCCGCGATGGTCAACAAGTACCTCGGCAAGACGATTGATATCCATTCCGGCGGCAAGGATTTAATTTTCCCGCATCATGAGAATGAGATCGCACAGTCGGAGTGCGCAAACGGCTGTACCTTCGCAAATTACTGGCTGCACAACGGCTTCCTGACGATCGACAATGAAAAGATGTCCAAATCCAAGGGCAATTTCTTCATGGTACGCGAGGCTGCGCAGGCATATGGGTATGAGACAATCCGGATGTTCATGCTGTCGGCACAATACCGCACACCGCTGAACTATTCGGAAGAGTCGCTGATGATGACCAAAAACTCGCTGGCGCGGCTGTATACGGCAGCGGAAAATTTGCAGTTCCTGCTTGATCATCAGACCGGCGATACGATGACCGAGGCAGAGCAGGCAAAGACCGCATCGCTCGACAAGTACCGCGAGAAGTTTATTGAAGCAATGGATGACGACCTGAATACAGCGGACGCACTGGCTGCTATATTTGAGCTTGTCCGCGAGATCAACACCGAGGTAAAAGACCCGAACTGCACCCATGCGTTCGTACAGTCCTGCTTCGATCATATGATGGAATTGTGCGGTGTGCTTGGGCTGGTCGATCATCTGGAAAAGAAGACGATTGACAGCGAGATCGAGGATCTGATCGCACAGCGTACCGCCGCAAAGAAGGCAAAGAACTTCGCGGAAGCGGACCGCATCCGCGATTATCTGCTCAATGAAAAGGGAATCGTCATTAAGGATACCCGTCAGGGCACACAGTGGAGCTATAAGGAATAAAGCAGAACAGCAGGCCGCGTCACCGGAAAAACCGATGGCGCGGCTCAGCCTGTCGACCTTTGTCGACAGGCTGTCAACCAAATGCAAGCATTTGGTT
>CAYNPX010000045.1:1617-11367 GCA_964399205.1 uncultured Butyricicoccus sp. | reverse complement strand
CCAAATGCTTGCATTTGGTTGACAGCATTTGCTGCCGGCTATACACGCACATTCAATGGGCAGAAGATTATTCAAGGCGGGCACGGTCGAGTTTGCCGTTTTCCGTCATCGGAAGGGTATCGACAACACGGACGATGCCCGGAATTAAATGTGCCGGCAGATGGGAACGTGCTGCCGCGCGTACCTGTCCCGGTGTCATCTCACGATTCAGTGTCACATACGCCACCAAATGACCATAGCGCTCTACAACACCGCAGCCAGTCACTCCCTTGATGCGGGTCATATGGTTCTCTACGTCGCCCGGCTCAACACGGTAGCCCTTGACCTTAATCATGCTGTTCTTCCGATAGCTCCAAAACAGACGTCCATCCTCGGTCTTAAAGCCGATATCACCGGTGCGATATGCCGGCTTGCCGTCAATCTCGCAGAAGCCGCTCTCCTCACCTTCACGGTCATATCCCGCGGTCACACTGTCGCCAAACAGTACAATCTCCGCTTCCTCGCCGTCCGGAACCTCTTTGTCTCCATCCATAATGCGGATTTCCGTAGCCGCAGTTGCCACGATACCGACCGGAAGACGGTTGTCGCACATGTCATTGGTAATCCTCGCCGCGCTGACATTGCATGTCGCCTCAGTCGGACCATAACCATTGTATATCGCCAGATCATCGTCAAAGCGCTCCAGCAGACGGCGCACCGTGCCAGGATGCAGCGATTCGCCCGAAAGATAAATCACGCGCAGTTTTGGCATCATCTCGCGGTTGAAACGCGGGCTGCGCATCAAAAATTCCGCCAATGTAGGCGTCATAACGATCATTGCGGCATTGCTGTCCTGCATATGCGGATACAGATCGGACAGATGCTGCTGCTGTTCCGAATTGGTCGTAATCAATGTACGACCATGCGAGAGCGCGTAATAAATGTCCACCATCGAAAGGTCAATAGAAAACATTGCGAGGTTGAGGACGCTGCCTTCACATTCCGCCGGAAGATCAATCGTCCGATCGATCCAGTCGATAAAGTTGATCAGGTTACGGCGGGTCGCCTTCACGCCCTTTGGCTCTCCCGTGCTGCCGGAGGTATATGTGATATATGCCAGCGCATCATCGCTGATCTCTGTCGGCAGCGCGACATCAGGCGCTGTCTCAGACAATGAAATAATGTTTTCTGTCGGAATATCGCCGGCTCCGGCAAAGCCGCGCCCAACGGCGCACAGTACCAGATCAGCGCCGGCCTGAGCAGCAATTGCCTTGCGCCGTGCCACCGGCTGTGCAGGGCTGACGGGAATATATGCAGCGCCGGCACGCAGACAGGCCACGTATGCCACAATCATGCTGTATTCCTTATGTCCATAGACAATGACACGCTTTGCGCCGCGTTCTACGATATGTTTGGCAAGATTCTCACTGCGTTGATACATCTCGCCATAGGTAATCGACCCTGCTTTGGAAATACACGCCATGCCATTGTTCGGATAAGAAAAAATTGACGAAATATTCATGATACCTACTCTCCTGTCTGTATATTAAATCTGGAACAAGCCCGCATTGTCTTCACGTTCCACTTGGTTACATATAAAAATATACCATGCAAAACTCTTTTTTTCAACCGAATTTTCCTGGTTTTCATCAATAATTGAATTTTTACCTGAAAATGCTTGACAATTCACACAAAATGCGTTAGCATATGACCAACAAGATTATATCCTTATCAAGAGCGGCGGAGGGAACGGCCCGATGAAGCCCGGCAACCTGCATGATTGTAAGGTGCCAAATCCGGCGGTGTCTCAGATCGAGAGATGAGGAACTCATTTAGCGCTCTGTTTCGCGGCAGATGCGCTTTTTCTTTTTTTATCTATTCTCTCATAGAAAGTTGAGGTTCATAGTATGAGCAAGTATTTATTTACATCTGAATCGGTTACCGAAGGACATCCGGATAAGATCTGTGACCAGATCTCTGATGCGGTACTCGACGCGATCATTGAGAAAGACCCGACCGCGCGTGTCGCGTGTGAAACCACCGTCACGACCGGTCTTATCTCCATCATGGGTGAAATCTCCACCCAATGCTATGTAGATATCCCGAAAATCGCACGTGAGGTTGTCCGTGAGATCGGCTATGACCGCGCAAAGTACGGTTTTGACTGCGATACCTGCGCTGTCGTCACGACCATTGATGAGCAGTCCGCCGACATTGCGCTGGGTGTGGACAAGGCGCTGGAAAGCAAGGAAAACACAGAGGCTGATCTGACCGGCGGTGCGGGCGATCAGGGCATGATGTTCGGTTATGCGTGCAACGAAACGCCGGAGCTGATGCCTCTGCCGATTTCTCTCGCGCATAAAATGGCGAAGAAACTGACAGAAATCCGCAAATCAAATGCGGTCGATTATCTCCGTCCCGACGGTAAGACACAGGTCACGGTAGAATACGACAAGGCTGGCAAGCCGATTCACATTGACACGGTCGTTCTGTCCACCCAGCACGGTCCGGATGTATCGCTGGAGCAGATTCGGAAGGATATGATCGAACTGGTGATCAAGCCGACACTGCCAGCTGACATGTTCGACGAGAATACCCGTATTTTTGTCAACCCGACCGGACGTTTTGTCATCGGCGGACCGCAGGGCGACTCCGGTCTGACCGGCAGAAAGATCATTGTCGATACCTACGGCGGCTCCGCGCCGCACGGCGGCGGCGCATTCTCCGGCAAAGATCCGACCAAGGTGGATCGTTCCGCTGCATACGCTGCGCGCTATATCGCAAAGAACATTGTTGCCGCCGGTCTTGCGGACAAGTGCCAGATTCAGCTTGCTTACGCAATCGGCGTCGCAAAGCCGGTCTCCATTCGAGTCGATACGTCCGGCACCGGCAAAGTAGACGATGATGTGCTGGAAACTGCGGTTGAGACGGTATTTGACCTGCGTCCGAGCGCAATCATCCGCGACCTTGATCTTCGCCGTCCAATTTACCGGAAACTGGCTGCATATGGTCATATGGGGCGTACCGATCTGGATGTAGCCTGGGAAAAGACGGATCGCGTGGAGGCACTGAAAGCTGCCGTTGCGCAGTAAATACGAAAAAGCTCCCTCCGTGGGAGCTTTTTTCAGGCTGTCAACCAAATGCAAGCATTTGGTTGAGATCTTGCAGCCCGGTGCGCGCACTCGCATTCGCTCGCACACTTCCGGGCTGAGAAGTGTCATTTTTGACGCACATGTCGCCAAAAATGACGAGATTGTAATCCGCTGCCCGCTGACGCTGGCAGCTCATAACGAAATCCCCGCATTTTATGCGATGAGATTTCACTTTTTCTACAATATGACGGGCTATGGATCGCTCCATAGCCCGTCATTATTTTTTAAGAGAATCGAGAGATTCAATTACGGTCTAACTGCATTCTTTCTCATATCGAATACAACGGCTACTACGATGATAAGACCCTTGATAACCTGGGTAATATTATCGTTTGCGCCCAACAGAACCAGGCCGTTGTTGATAATGCCGAGAATCAGGATACCGGACAGAACGCCGGACATCTTACAAATACCGCCTGTCTGGGAGGTACCGCCGATGGTAGCAGCCGCGATTGCGTCGAACTCGTACTGCAAACCGTTGGTAGACGGGTCAGCAGAACCGGTACGTGCTGCCAGCATAGCGCCTGCCAGACCAGCCATCAGACCAGACCACATATAGGTCAGGATGAGGTTCTTCTCAACATTGATACCAGCTACACGAGCTGCCTGCTTGTTGCCGCCGATAGCGAAGATGTTCTTGCCGAAACGGCACTGTGTCATCATGAACCAGGAAATGATAAACACGATCAGGAAGATAAATACGACCATCGGGATGCCGAAAATCTTGTATACTGCAAAATTACGGAAGCCCTGATCCAGATTGGATACCGGAGAGCTGGAGTACATTTTTGCAAGTGCACGGCATATCAGCTGTGAACCCAATGTTGCAATAAACGGATGGATGTGCGTGCAGGCTACCAGCCAGCCGCAGATAATACCTACGATACCGCCGATGACCATTGCTACGACGATGCAGAGGATAGCCGGAAGGTGGATTCCGCCCGGATGCAGTCTGGTTGCCAGATCAGCCGGCTGTGCCAGAGATGCTGCAATTACTGCGGACAGTGCCGCTACAGCGCCAGGACCAAGGTCGATACCAGCGGACAGGATGCACCAGCAAACGCCGCAGGTGATGATGCCCTTAACGGACTCGGAGGAAATCAGTGTGGTCAGGTTAGCGACCGTGAAGAACGCCGGACGTACAATTGTCAATGCGACAGCAAGAACAACAAGTACGACCCACATAATGTTGTTCGATACGAACTCTTTAAAATTAAAGCCTTTTTTTGTTGCTTCCATTATTCAGCTTCCCCTTTCTTTATGTTGCTGCAGCGAAATCGTTCTTTTCGCCGTGTGCATATGTCAACAGTTCCTGAGAGTCATACGGATCGCCGCCATCGCGGTTGCGCGGGATGATACCCATCATATGCCCCTCATACATAACCAGAATGTTGTCCGCCATGCCGGATACCTCCGGAAGCTCGGAAGAGATCATGAGGATCGCCTTACCTTCGCCTGCGAGCTTGGTAATGATAGAGTGAATTTCAGATTTTGCGCCTACGTCGATACCACGGGTCGGTTCGTCGACAATCAGGATATCCGGATTCAGCAACAGCCAGCGAGCCAGCAGCACCTTCTGCTGGTTACCACCAGACAGGTTCATGATTCTCTGACGCATGGACGGTGTCTTGGTGCGCATTGCTTCATTCCACTTGACCGCATCGCTTTCCATCTTCTTATGATTCTGGGGGAAGCCATAATTCTTCAGGCTTGCCATTACAGTGTTTTCTGTGATATCAAGCAGTCCAAAGATACCATTGCCGCGGCGATCCTCCGTCAGAAGACCGATGCTGTTTGCGATAGCGTCCTCAGGGCTCTTAATATTAACTTCCTTGCCATTCAGGAAGATCTGACCGGCGGTTTTCTTACGCATACCAAAGATCGTCTCAACGATTTCAGTACGGCCTGCGCCTACCAGACCCGCAAAGCCGAAGATTTCGCCGCGATGTACCTTAAAGCTGACGTGCTCAAACGACCTGCCGGAAGCCAGATCCTTGACCTCAAGGATGACATCTCCGATCGGGCAGTCAACCTTCGGGAACATGTTGCCTACCTGACGGCCTACCATCATTTCAACAACCTTGTCAACGCTCAGATTTGCTGCGCGATCCGTACCAATGTATTCGCCATCACGGAATACGCTGATGTCATCACTGATGCGGAAGATTTCTTCCATCTTATGTGAGATGTAGATAATCGCTACGTTCTTGGACTTCAGATCCGCAATGATGTCAAACAGATGCTCAACCTCAGTCTCTGTCAGCGCGGAGGTCGGCTCGTCCATGATTACGATCTTGGTATCATAGGATACTGCCTTAGCGATTTCTACCATCTGCTGCTGTGCGACGGTCAGATTCTTCATCATGTCGTCAGGATTCAGCGCGAGCTTCCACTTTTCAAAAAGCTCTTTCGCTTCCTTACGTGCTCTCGGATGGTCACACATCAGCTTGTTCTTCATTGGGAATCGGCCGAGCCAGAGGTTCTCGCATACCGTACGATCCGGTACCGGGGACAGCTCCTGATGAATCATGGTAATACCAGCGTTCATCGCCTGGAGCGGACTCTTGAACTCGACTTCCTGTCCATTGAAGATGATTTTGCCAGAGGTGCACGGCTGAATGCCAATCAGACACTTCATCAGTGTCGATTTACCTGCACCATTCTCACCCATCAGGGTGTGAACGGTACCGGGGCGAACTTTCAGCTGTACGCCTTTCAGAGCTTTAACGCCCGGAAATTCCTTGACAATGTCGTGCATTTCGAGGATATACTCTTCACTCACGTTTTATTCACCCTGCCTTTCCTACCTTGATAATTGGGGGTGTCAGACATTGTCCGACGCCCCCAACGTCTCAGTTTAAAATATTATGCTATACTCTCTCTTGTATAACCGAAAAAAATTACATGTAATCAGCTACGTTATCAGCAGTTACAGGCTCGAACGGAACCCAGATGATAGAATCGCTGTATGCTTCACCAGTGGTGTCCTTCTCAAACATGGATTCGTCGATACCATCGTTAGCAGCCTTGCCAGCAGCCAGATTCAGCGCTGCCTGTACAGCGCCCATGCCCTGACCAGTCGGATTCTGGTATACGGTCATGTTCAGCTTGCCTGCAGCTACAGCTGCCGCGCCGTCTGCGGTGCAGTCGATACCGACAATCGGAACCTCTGTCGGGTCGATGCCTGCAGCTTCCATTGCCTCAATCGCGCCGAGTGCCATCGCGTCGTTGTTGGAGATAACGCAGTCATACTCCTGACCGGATGTCAGAACCGGGCTGATCTTGTTCATAGCCTCTGCACGGTCGTACTTGCCGGCGATGTCGATGACGGATTCAGCATTGATGCCATTGTCCTCAAGTGCCTGCAGAACGCCTGCGCAGCGCTTGATCTGCGATACCTGACCCAGCTCGCCCTGAAGCAGGATGTACTTGATGTCAGTCTTGCCCTGATCCTTGAAGTACTCTGCCAGATACTCGCCCTGGAAGTAGCCAGAGGTGTCCTCGTTGGAACCACAGAAGCCAACATTCTCAGCGGACAGAACATTCAGATCCGTTGGCGGACGGTTTACGAACACCAGCGGAGTGTCGCCGGCAGCATCTACCAGAGACTGCGCCGCGTCGGAGTCAACCGGATTGACGATTACAGCAGTGTCGCCGCCGTTTACAGCGGTCTCAATGTACTGAATCTGCTTCGCGGAGTCATTCTGCGCGTCCTGCGAGGTCAGCTTGATGCCCTGCGCTTCAGCAGCAGGAATAGCCGCCGCTTCCAGCGTAGACAGGAACTCGTCACGGGAAGCCATGATCAGCGTCATTGTACCAGAACTGCCGCTGCTACCAGTGCTTGCTGCGGAACCGCCGTCATCGCTGCTGGAGCTGCTGCTGCCGCAACCGGCCAGAAGACCAACGCTCATCGCGCCTGCCATAAGCAGTGCCATTGTTCTTTTCAGTTTCATAAAGTTTCTCTCCTCTTCTTTTCCGTGATACATTTGGGATGATGTACACGGGTTTTGGATGTATTTAGGATATCACTCAAATGTTACAATTGCAAGTGTTTCTGCTCGTCTTTTGCCCGCAAACAAATATTTCATGCAAATTGTCCAAGTTTGCTTCCTTATTTTTGTGTATTTTTTATATAAATTATATTGCTCAATAACTTCATTTCATTTTCCATGGTGCGGAATCCTGACATTTTGATGAAATTTCTGTTTATTTTCTGTCTATTTTCTCTCATTTTTGAGCGAAATGTTCTTTATTTGTTTCGACCGGCTGTAAGCCATTATTTGTGCAATGTGTCGTTTTCTGATAATTTCCCTTTCTTTTCCTTCTTCCTTTCCCATGTATTTTATCAAAATATTGCTGTTTTTGTCTCGTTTTTCTTATTGAAAAATAATTTTGTCCAGACGTTTACCAATTCGTGTGCATATGCCGCGTGTACGTGAACATTGCGTGCGTTTTTGCGCTCCGGTTTTGCATTTTTATATCTGTTTCAACGTCCCGTCCATACGATATCGGTTTTGGATGATCCCGTACTGTCCCGCTGCCGATTCTCTCCGCATCCCCGTCTGCGCCGGCAGCCCGCGCGGCTGTGTGGAAAGTCGCTCCCGCATTCTGTTTGTTCTTTACAAAAGTTGTGTATTTTGGTACACTGTTGGTAAGGAGAAGGGAGCGTGCCGCAGTATTTCGCCGGCCCTCCTGTGCTACAGTTGAAAGGAGAATGTATTATGTCTTACGGAATCAAGTCCCCTGCAAGGTATGTGCAGGGCAACGGAGAGTTGTCCAATCTCGGACGCAATGTGAAAAAAATGGGTGAAAAGTTCCTCGTCCTCTGCTCGGCAAACAACAAAAAACGTGTCGGTGACGCAATCGAGGAAAGCATCAAGTCAGTAGAAAAGGAAGTTGTTTTTTGCGAATTTAACGGTGAATGCACAAAGGCTGAAATCTCCCGCGTCATGGAGATTGTCACGGAAACCGGCTGTGATGTCGTCATCGGTGTCGGCGGCGGCAAGGTCATTGACACCGCAAAGGCTGTTGTCACCAACCTCGGCGGCTTTCCGCTGGTCATCATTCCGACCGTTGCGTCCAACGACTCCCCGTGCAGCGGCGTTGCCGTTATTTACAACGAAGCGGGCGTTGTCATCAAGGCGCTGCTGATGAAGCGCAATCCCGACCTCGTTCTGGTCGATACCGCTGTCATTGCGAAGTCGCCAAGGCGTCTGCTGGTTGCGGGCATGGGCGACGCGCTGGCTACGTGGTTCGAGGCGCGCGCGTGCAAGGCGTCTGGCGCGAAGACGATGGCGCGCGGACAGTGCTCCAACACCGCGCTGATGATGAGCAAGCTGTGCTACGATATCCTCATCCGCGACGGCGTAAAGGCGCTGGACGCGCTCGAAGCGAAGGAACCGAACGACGCGCTGGACAATGTTGTAGAAGCGTGCATTTACCTGAGCGGCGTTGGCTTTGAAAGCGGCGGGCTTGCTGCGGCGCACGCAATCAACGACGGCTTTGCCTACGTCCCGCAGGCGCACGGCATGTACCACGGCGAGAAGGTAGCGTTCGGTACGCTGACCCAGCTCGTTCTGGAAAATGCCCCGGAGGACGAAAGGAATGAGGTTCTGGCATTTATGAAGCAGGTCGGTCTGCCGATGACATTGGCTGACCTCGGCATCACAGACGTCAAGGAAGAGGAGATCCGCAAGGTCGCGGAGGCCGCTGTCGTCCCGACCCAGTCCACAAAGAACCTGCGCAAGGACATCACGGCTGACGAAGTCTATGCCGCTATCATGGAGGCTGACCGCATCGGCACCGCTTACAAGGCATAACAGCCTGATTTCCATCTGATCGGAGGGATTGCAATGGCAACCGCATACAGCCCCAATGAGGAATTTCATCTGAAAATCAAGGCGGGCGATATCGGGGAATATGTGATCCTCCCCGGTGACCCGGGACGCTGCGCGCAAATCGCGCAGCTGCTCGATTCGCCGGTCAGAGTCGCGTCCAACCGCGAATTTACGACGTACACCGGCACGTTGGACGGTGTAAAAGTAAGCGTGACCTCGACCGGAATCGGCGGTCCGTCCGCGGCGATCGCGTTGGAGGAGCTGATCCACTGCGGCGCGCATACCTTCATCCGCGTCGGCACCTCCGGCGGTATGCAGCCGGAGATATTGGGCGGCGATCTGGTGATCGCCACGGGCGCGGTCCGCATGGACGGAACCGGCACGGAATATGCCCCGATCGAATATCCTGCCGTGGCGCATTTTGATGTCATCCGCGCGCTGCATCAGGCGGCATCCGCTGCCGGCGTGCGCTTTCATACCGGCGTCGTCCAATGTAAGGATTCGTTCTACGGGCAGCACGAGCCGGAACATATGCCCGTTTCCGCGGAACTGGAGCAAAAATGGAAGGCATGGCTCGGCTGCGGCGCACTTGCCAGCGAGATGGAATCCGCGACATTATTTATTGTCGCCGCGGTGCGGCGTGTGCGCATCGGCTCCATCCTGCTCGTCCTGGGCAATCAAACGCGCCGCGCGATGGGACTGGAGGACATTCAGGTGCACGACACGCATACCTGTGTGCAAACTGCCATTGACGCCATGCGTCTGCTCATCGCGGCGGACAA
>CAYNPX010000045.1:0-1517 GCA_964399205.1 uncultured Butyricicoccus sp. | reverse complement strand
TGTTACGGATTTTCCAGCACGCCGATGCCCAGAAGACCCGGACCGGTGTTGACTGCCAGCGTCGCGGCGATCTGACCGTCCGCCACGATGCTGCCTTTTTTAATCTGTTGTTTCAGAAGCGGTCTGACCTGCGCCGCAGTCTCTACCGCATCGCCGTTCATCAGCGCCAGCCATGCCGGATTTTCACCCGCTTTTTCCTTTGCGAGAGAAACGATCTTTTCTATCCCCGCCCTGGCGCCACGGATTTTTGCGACCGTATAATAGACACCTTCTTTGTCGCAGGAGATGATCGGCTTGATCTTGAGCAGGCTCCCCGCTACCGCAGTCACGCCGCCAATGCGTCCGCCCTTGCGCAGATACTCCAGCGTATCCATGTAGAAGAATACCTTAGAATCGTAAATTTTATTTTTCAGACCCTCGCATACCTCCTCATACGGAACGTTTTTGTCGATCTGCACCGCTGCCCACATGGCAAGCATTCCCGCGCCGATGGAGATATTTTTGGAATCCAGAATAAAAGAATTCAGTTCCGTATGCTCGCGGAATACCAGCTGCGCTGTCTGGCAGGTGCTGCTCAGCCTGCTCGAAATAAACACGCCGATGACATTTTCGTAGCCTTCCGCCTTGATCTCCTCTATCATATCGTAGTAATCCTGCATGGTCGGCGTAGAGGTATGCGGAACGCGCGGGAACCGGCGGTAAACCTCCGCCGCAAGCTCTACGCTGTCAAAATAATGCTCGTCGTCGTATGACAACCGCAGACGCAATACCTTTATACTATACTTTTTGATAAACGACTGTGGAACATCACATCCTGTGTCAACCAGGATCGCTGTCTTTTTCTTCTTCATAGTCTGCTTCCTCGTATTAAGTAGTTTTGATAACCATATTTTATAGTATTGCATAACATGCATGTTTTGTCAAGGGTGATACCTTCGGTATTGTAAAATTTTCTATATTTTCTTGCCGTATACGCGGTTTCATGATAAAATGTCTGTAGCGGAATGAGGAAGAGAAGGAGTGTGTGCAGTATGGAAGAATTGAATGCCAGCTTTGGCGCAGAAGAATTGGAATTCTGCATCTCTGCGCTTCAGCTTGAAATCGAAGATACCGAATCAGAAATGCGGAGTGCTTCTCTCAGCAAGGAAGAACGTATCCATATGACCGCGTACATCCGGAAACTGGATCAGCTGCAAGACGAATTTTTGCGCGAGAACAATTCGTTCCGGTCGATTGACCTGCTTCAGGTCTATCATCTGGTGCAAAAGGAGCGGCATTATCTCAACCAGACTCTGGATCGTCCGGACGTCTCCGGTAAGATGCGGCAGGAGGCGCAGCGCCATTTGCGCACGGCAAACAACTTACTGCGCAAACTCAAAAAGATTTTCCAGACCTTCGGCATTGACACGTCAAAATAACAGAGAAAACGGGCTTTCTCCTTCGCTGGAAAGGGAAAGCCCGTTTCAGATTGTAGAAAAAGTGAAATCTCATCGCATAGGATGCAGGGATTTCGTCAT
>CAYNPX010000044.1:0-11867 GCA_964399205.1 uncultured Butyricicoccus sp. | reverse complement strand
ATTGCAAATAATAACTTTTTATTCATTTCGTTTAACAGTACAACATTTCAGACTGGCACCGGATACTGGGCACGTACCTATACTTATTATTAAAAGATAGTCAATTTGGAGGTGCACGATGAATAAGAAAAACATCATTCGATATTTTATCATCTCATGTCTTTGCGCCGCGCTATGCGCGATTCCCGCCTTTGCGGCTTCCACAGATGCGTTTTCGCTGCCGCAGTCGGATGATTTCCCCGAGGTCAAGCAGCTGTCCACGGACATCTGCGGCTGGGTCAATTCGCTGATCGAGGAGAACAGCGACAGCGTTCCTCTGGTCACGCCGGAGCAGCTTGATTTTTCCAAGGCATACCGCGTTGACGTTGACAGCACGATGTTCAAGCAGGATATCTCCACCGAGAACCAGCTTACCACTGCACTCACACAGTCTGACTGCTATATCTGGGAGCTGCCTGTCTCCTCCGGCGACAAGGTCTACACCGTCACACTGACGATTGGGCAGCCGCTAAATCCAAATGCAGATTTAACAGAGGAAGAGCAGCAGCTGATTCAGTCTCAGACAGGCAAATGGACGATCAGCTCCATTACCGCTGACGGCGATCAGCCATATTTCACGCAGACAACACAAGCACTTACATCATCCGCAGATGTAAGCTATGACCATGCATACTACGTTTCGGATGCCACGTCTCACTGTACGCTTGCAGTTCTATCTGAGAATGACGCACTGACCACAGCGATCCCGCTCGTCGGTATGATCTCCATTACCGACCAACGGACACGCGCAGCATCGGAAATTACGTTTGCGCCGGACACGATCTACTCGTTTGACGAAGTAAAGCAGGCGCTTTCTCTTGCGGAAGTAAATACGCAGTCAAACATAGACGGCGGCGCAGCACTGATTATTCGCGGTCAACCGTCGCAGTCTCCTATCGTCCCGCTCAGCATCGCTGCTATTTGCGCGGCTGCACTGGCGCTGATCTGCGTATGCCGCAGAAAAACCGTGTAATTCCCGCCCGAAATCGGAAAAGCCGGCTGTCCTGAACCAGCCGGCTTTCCCTTTGGAGTTGTTGTGGGAGAGAGTAGAACAAAAAGAAAGGACAGCCGCGCCATCGCTGCTGTCCTGTCAACATTCTATTTACGACAAAATGAAATTGTTCAAACTCTTTTTTTCGCGGCGCATACCATCTGCTCAATCGCAGAATGGATGCCATCTGCTCTTGACTTCGGAATATCCTCTGTAATCCCCGCGTCCTCTAAAAAAGTAACAGGCGTATTGATAATCTCTTCCGGCAAGCGATCTGACAATATTTCAGATATGATTGCCAGAATCGCCCGCACAATCACCGCTGTACTATCTGTCTGATAGTACAGTTTTCCATCGCGGTATCGTGTCACCAGCCAGGAATCAGCCTGACATCCATGCAAACGGTGATCCTCTGTTTTCAATTCCTCCGGCAGTCCATCCGCCGCCTTTGCCAGCCGGATCAGGTATTCATACTTTGCAAACCAGTCGGACATGGCGCGAAAATCATCGATGTATTCCTGCTGTGCCTGTTGAATTGTCATCTCTGTCACCTACCTGAACATAGATTGTATGCGGCGAATGCCATCGCATAATGTGTCAATTTCTTCTTTTGTATTATAAGAGCACAGCGAAACGCGTGCGCAGCCGGATATGTTATAGTGCTGCATGACTGTCTGTGCGCAATGGCTCCCTGCGCGAATCGCAATGCCCAGCTTATCCAACATGAGCGCCAGATCATAGCAATGGATACCTGCCAGATTAAAGGAAATCACACTGCTCTGTCCGGCTCCGTAAAACGTAATCCCAGAAATCTCTGACAACGCCGCATACGCATATGCTGCCAACTCCGTTTCATAGCTTGTAAGTGTTTCCCAACCGATCTGCTCTATGAACCGCATTGCTTCTGCAAGTGCAATTGCCGCGGGATAATCCGGTGTTCCCGCCTCAAATTTAAACGGCGCTTTCTCAAAGGTTGTCTCAGAAAACCGGACACGGTCAACCATTTCGCCGCCATATTGATACGGATTCAGTATATCCTGCCATTTTTCCTTCATATACAGTATACCGATGCCGTTTGGTCCGAACATTTTATGTCCGGAAAATGTGTAAAAATCACAGTCCAATGCTTTTACGCTGACAGGAATATGGGAAACGGCCTGCGCGCCATCAATCAAAACCGGAATGTCCTGTTCATGTGCCAGACGAGCGATTTCTTCAACCGGATTGCACACGCCCAGAACATTGGAAATATGGCAGACTGCAACCAGCTTTGTTTTCTCGCAAAGCATGGACTGATATTCCTGCATATCAAGCCTGCCATTCTTATCAAATGGAATCACGTTTAATTTTGCGCCCTTTTGCAGGCACAATTGCTGCCACGGGACAAGATTGGAATGATGCTCCGCTTCAGAAATGATAATCTCGTCACCTGCCGAAATCAGATCTCCATAGCAGGAAGCAACCAGGTTAATCGATTCTGTATCACCTTTTGTAAATATAATTTCGCTTGGTTTTTCTGCATCCAGAAATCTGGCCGCCGTCTCACGCGCCGCCTCAAACCGTTCTGTAGACCGATTGCTCAGATAATGGCTTCCGCGATGTACGTTTCCATTCCACTTTGCATACTGTTCATACAGCGTATCCAAAACAACAGATGGCTTTTGTGTCGTAGCCGCGTTATCCAAATAAACCAACGGGTGTCCATGCACCTGTTCCTTCAAAATCGGAAAATGACTGCGTAGCTTCCGTACATCCATTTTCTCTATTCCCTTTCCGCTTTGTTCAGATATGGTAATGTCACACGGGCAAGATCTGCAATGGTATCGATCTGCATATATTCCTCAACGGAAAACGTAAAACCGAGCTTTTGCTCAATCGATGTAATCAGCAGCACTTTCTTGTCCATGGATTCACTGACACCGTGGCAATTCCGCTGATCGCAAAACACCATACCATCCTTCAGGGCTTTCTGAAAACTGATTTTCGCAAGTTGAATCAGATTTTCTGTTTTGGAAAAATCCTCCGCATCAACAGAAAATTTATAGCTGATATACTCCCGAAAAATCTCATAAACACGGCTCTCATCCGCAGGCTCTATCCGCAGCTGCGCAATACAAGCATCTGCTTTGGCATCCAATGCAGCGATTACCTCTATCAAATCCTGTTCTTTTTTTACCTTTTCTCGCAGTGTACCCATGACGCCATCCTTTCGGTGATGATACGGATTGTTCGGGCATCACAAAGACTCGTGATGCCCGAATGTGAAATCCAAAATAAGGGAAATGGGGATGTGTGTATTATACAACGATTGGATTGATGCCAACCGATTCGCAGAGGTCAACCATATCTTCAGATATATCTCCATATACCCATGTCCAGTGATGTCCTGCATTCATCATCTGCTTGAACGTCTGACGGGCAGTCGCATACAGCGGTTTCCAGAAGAAGCCGTTCGTGCAGCCAACATCATTCATACCGGACGCTGCAACAATCGTACCGCGGATAATGACAAGATTCTTTGCATCGGGCGTCACACGCGCCAGTGTAATGGTTTCTCCCTTATCCTCGTTGAAATCATGACGAATGGTCGGTGCCCAGCCCGCATGTGTGAATGATACCAGACCATAGCTCTGCTCCGGCTCATCTAAGCCGCGCATCTTGCGGGTCTGCACTGCATGGAAGGTATAGAACAAATCCGTTTCTCCCTCCAGCTCCGGTACTGCCGGCAGGCCGTTCGGAACCGTAAAGTCCAGCTTGTCCGGCTTGAAGTGCGGGCCGGTATTCCCCATATGCGGTGCTGTATTGGTCAGATTGATCATCAGGCTCATTGCGATCATCGCATTCAAATCCAGCTCACAGGTGGACGGGATGCCGTCTTCCTTCAGCAGCGAGTGGCACATGCACGGCGTGAACTGTACCTCGTCGTTGAATGCGCGTGTCGCACATACCTCGTGGCACGGCATAGTAAATGCATTGCAGTCGAACTGATCCAGCAGATCACGAACAACAATGTATAGATTTACGCCCTTAATGACATTTTCGCGGGTCATCTGATTGAACCGTGCGCCTGCAATCAGTTCATCTGCCTTCGCCTCTGCGCGCTTCTTCTGATCCTCCGTCATGTTCAGGCAGGCGTCGATGAGCTTGCGGTGCTCCAGATAGTGGAACTCAATGCCCAGCTGTGCTGTTGCGGTTTCCGGGTCGATATTGCTGCAAGAGAGACGAAGCGTTCCCTGTGGCAGAACCATTCCGCGGTTGACAAACAATACACGTGTCTTTTTGAAACCCTTGCGTGCACGCAGAATCTTGAAATGACGGGCAGCATCCTCATGATCGGAGTATGCATAGCCTTCCAGTCCCCAGCGGCGTGCGCCAGCCGGCCAGTCAGCGCTGCAGCAGCCAACCTGCGCAGAAGGACATTTCGTTTTCTTTGCCAGTTCCATGGACGGACACCCGTTCAGCACGCCGTCATTGATGAAGAAATCCGCTTCCCTCAAATCAGCTTCAACCTTCTTCAGGTTCTCCATCGGAACCTCAAAGGAATCTGTCCATTCCAGATAAGATGGCTCCATCATATCACAGTAAGCCGGATACTTGGAGATGGTATCCTTAAAATCCTTAAAACGCTCTGCGCCGGTCTTTACATCGTAGTCATGTGTCAGCTGTACGCCGACACCAAGACGGCATGGTCCTTCATAAGCGGAGTTTACATTGATGTCCTCAGATACCTTCGGATTCTGGGGACCGCAGTGAACCAGATTATAAAAAATCGCCTTTACCTTCAGTTTTTCATCCAGACCTCTTTTGATTGCCATAACGGTTGACTCCTTTCTGTCAATTGAATATTGGGAATGGCGGGAAATAAACATTTGAGAACACTTTGCGTAACCGATTACGCGTTTATTATACGAATTTTACTGTACTTTGTCAACAGCAATTTTCAAATTATTTTATTGCGAAGAATTGCAAAAAACAGCAAAAAATCCGTTTTTTTAATTCATATCGTTTCTATATGAAATCCGAACGCCAACCCACATTGCGTAATCGATAACGCAAATTCTCCGACAGATTTTTCTAAAATTCCCCGCGAAAACATTCCCTAACGGGAGTCCATTCTTTCGGTTTTTGTTTTCGTCAAAGTAGACAAGAAAAATCGATGGGTAAAAATGGAAACCCATGAAAAATTTCAATTTTTATAGAAAAAATTTTTTTTGCGCGACCATGCGCAGCATGACTTGAGCGCGTATGGCATTTCTGATAAAATAAGGTTAGTATCTTTGACGACAAGGTGGAACATTATGGCAGTCACAATTAAGATGATCGCAGAAAGAGCCGGCGTATCTACCGGCACGGTAAATCGTGCTCTAAACGGAAAGGATCGCATCAGCGAAAAGACGCGAAAAAAAATACTGACCATTGCCGAGGAAATGGGTTATCAGGCAAATGCCGCGGCAAAAGCATTGGGTACAAAGCGGAAGCCTATTAAAATCGGTGTTATTCTGTTCCCGGAACACTTTTTTGGATATGATGATATTTTTCCGGCAATCTATCATGGCGCCGAACATGCGGCACAAAAATATCGTCCATATGGAATGGACACGGAAATTATCCGTATGGTGAGTTACTCTGCTGACGAGCAGCTTCGATTGATTGACTCTTTTGTTCAACAGCATATAAGTGCATTGATCCTCTCACCCATCGATGACAAGCGGGTGGAAACTACACTGAGCAGATTATGCGAACAAGGTATCATCATTATTACGGCAAACATGGATACCGCGCAGCCTGACCGGTTGTGCTTTGTCGGGCAGAATCTGAGGCAGAGCGGGCGTGTTGCTGCCGATCTGCTGTATCAAATGCAGGGGGATGCCGGTTCCTTTGCAATTCTTGGCGGTATTCCACAGGTCGGCTCTGCTACGGAACGCATCCAGGGATTCCTTTCCTATTTTGAAGACTATGCACCCAAAGCTCATATTCATGTAATCCACAGGGAAATCTGTTATCCGGAGGATATTTATATCAAAAGCTGTGAACTGCTCGACCGTGATCCAAATCTGAACAGCTTCTGCGTGACGACCTTTTCCCCACGCGGGCTGATTCGTGCACTAAAGGAACGTGACAGAACAGCCCACATCATAGGTTTTGATGATACCGCAGAAAAACTGACCTTATTGCGCAACCGTGAGATCAATTATTTGATTACGCAGGAGCCTGATATCCAGGGAAGCCGTCCTTTGGATATCCTGTTTGATTACTTTTATAATGGCATTTCGCCTGCCACGGATAAGGTATATACAAAAATTGAAGTCAAAACGAGTGAAAATATTTGATGGTTTTCGTATTCTCATATACAGATCTATTTCTCATATTCCGACCATTTCTTCAAATGTCACAGTGGTTCGGTACAAAATAAACATGCAGGAATACTTGCAGACCCGCTTTGTTTAAAATCAACATTTTCTTCCAGTTCAATTCGCTCCAAAAGTTGAAAAAACGCCCGATTTCATACGAAATCAGGCGTTAAATGGAGCTGCCAGGCAGATTTGAACTGCCGACCTCATCCTTACAAGCTCGAATTTTTCATTTTTATCCAAAACGAAAAGATACAAACAAATATAAGCCGCTTTTACAATTCTAACCGTTGAGGACAGCTATTCGCTACCAACATATCATGCGTGACAATCACAATTGTTTTCCCCGCTTCATTCAATTGATGCAGCAGAGAAATCACCAAATCACGATTCGCGGGGTCAAGTGAGCCGGTTGGTTCGTCCGCAAGAACTACGTCACACGGTTTGAGAAACAGCCGTGCAATTGCAACACGCTGTTGCTCTCCTCCGGATAATTCCACAACCTTTTGCTTCATTATCTCAGAAGGAAGATTGACTTTTTTCAACGCCTGTGCAATGACCTCTGCTTTATTTTTGACCGATTGATATGCCAGTGCCCAACGCAGATTTTCCGCAACCGTGCAATTTTCCATCAATGCAAAGTTTTGAAACAAATACCCAATGGTCTTCCGACGCAGTATAGTTGCCTGTTTTCCGTTGATTTTTGGATTGCGAATGTCATTGAAAATCAATCCGCCGGATTGGTATGGCTCCAACAGACCGATGATATTGAGCAATGTACTCTTTCCTTTTCCGCTTTCACCTATGATTGCAAGCATCTCCCTGTCTTCAATCGTCAAGTTGAAATCCTTCAAAATCACATGTGCGCCAAATGATTTGTTGATATCTTTTAAAACAATCGACATTTTGTTTTTTCCTTTCTGTGTGATGTCACATTCAATCATGCGCCTGCTGAATCCCTCTATGCGCCTGTAAAGCCGTCTGCACAATCATTTCCATCAGCAGGGAACCGATACAGATACCTGCTGCAACGGCGATTCCTACCTCGGTTGCGAGATTCAGCAAAATAAATACGATCAGCCAGAATCCCGCAGACCTTGCATAATAGAGCAAGTTGCATCGAAAAGAAGAATAGCCCAGAAGTCTCATAATATACAGCTTCCGGCTCCCTGCATGGATAATGGTCAGTGAACTGATAAAAATCAGAACCGCAAACACGATCAGATACGCGAGACTGAAGAAAAACTGTTTGTTCAGTTGCTTTTCAACCGTATATACAGAGTCTGAAACACGCTGGTATGCGTTATTGACAACCATGACGCTGTCCTCCAGTCCGCACGCCTTGATATCTCTTTCAAAAAATTCCAGATTCTGTTCGGACGATTCTACCGGTATTTTGATGCGACAGCTGCTAAATGCCGGAAGGACAATATTTCCGCACATCGTCGCATTATTGTATACAAATGAGATCGGGTCCTGAATATAACAGTTCTGTGTCATGCCAATTTCCGGATCATAGGTAAAATAGCTTTGATTGTCCTTTACCCATGTGATTTGAAAGGCTCTGTCTGGATGCGTGATCTCCTCGTCTGATATCAGATCTTCCAGTATATAATAATCCGAATTGATGCAATTCTGTATCTGCGGTACAACAGATGACTCATACTGCTTGAATTGCTCCGGAATCAGAACATGTACAACATCTTCGGATTCATTCGTAAAAAACACTTGATTGCCATCACAATCATAGATCGGATTCTGCTTCAGGTATTCATAGTTAATGGTGATATGATGGTTCGTCACATAGTACTTTTTATCTGGCGTACTGAAATCATCTTCGTCGTATGCATCCAGTACATCCTGATATCGTCCATTTGCTTTCGCTTCCAAAGGGCCACTGATGTCAAATAAAATCGCGCCCCGATTATTTTGAATTGCAAAAAACTTTTTATATTGTTCTCCCAGCTCATACGTTCCTTCACGTGTTTCCATTCGGTCAGAATACAGCGGAAGCTCCACATAATCTTTCAGCATCTCCAGCCGTTCGGCGGAATTGCCATACTGAATATACTGCTGATACAGGTTAACTGCTGAAGCAATCATCGGCGCCAGTATCAACACAATAATCAGCTTATATAAATATGTAGTTCCCAGCACGCTTTTGTACGGGAATTTATTTTTGATAATGCCAATCGGCTTTGTGCATGAAATCAGGACAAAATGAAATAGAAAGACGATCACATACACAATTGCAGTGAATGCCAGACTCAGCAGAAAATACAATTCAAAAAAAATCGTACCGAGTGCCAGTCCATTGTAAAAATACAATGCAGTCGCAGAAAAAATGGCGACTGCGGCAATCATCATAACAGATGCCGGAAGATATACGCGCGGAAGAAATTCCGCTGCCAGCCTTCGATTGCTGTAACCCAGAATTTTTTTGACAGTCTCACCCTTAAGTTCCTGAAACAGCAGATAAAGTGCTGACAGTGTTGTAATAATAACCATCAGGATGACCATTTGTCCATATTCTTCCATTGCATCGTGCAGTCCATAGGTTGAGCTTGCTTCTCCCCCGATAAAGGATGCCTGATATTTTGTGCCATCCCCGATTTCGTTGATTTCCTGTACGAACTGTTCCACAAGCTGTTGATCTGACGATGCCACCTGAAACTGTTCCATACTCACGCTGGGTTTCCGTGAAGCCAATGGATATAGTTGTATATTGTTGTCGGTAGAAAATACGGAGAGAATACCTACTTGTTGTACATCATTCGACGATTTGCTGGCAATATATTCCCCGTCCGCAGAAGGCAGCCGTCCGTTCCTGATTCGTGAAGCATATTTTTGCGTATCAGATGTGTAAACTCGGACTGTCTTTTCTGACTTGTCATAATCCGTTTTTATTACCTCAATACCCAGTTCCTGTGCCGCCTCCGCAACCTCTGTTATGGGATTTCCAATCTGCTCCGGGGATATCTCGATTTGCACTTTAAAACAAAAATCGGGAATAAAAAATGATTGTCCATTCACATTCAGATATGTGAACGTGACCCAACTGATCAGGAGAAACAGGCATCCCAGAGACAATGCAAAAATTTTTTTCATAAACGATATCTTCCTTACATTTGTTTTTCAGGCTGCTCCGTTGCGGTAAACGGAACAGCCTTGCAGATGATGGCTTATCTTTCCGCCTCATAACCATACCACGCGCCGATCGCCATCGTGCCGACCGCTCCAAACGAAGTATTTACTTGTTTGATGCTTTTTTCTCCGGCTTCGGCCCATCCGCTCCAATGTTTCGAGTCCCATGCACCTTTTTTGATATAAACACGAGTACGCAATGTTTTAGACTGGGCACAGGAAATAACCAGGCCATCATTTGAAATACCGCCATACCACTTTCCGTCCGGCATTTCTTTTTCCGAATATGTTATCCAGCCATCTATATTTTTCGAGCCAAGCAGACAGAACGCATCAGCATAAGAAGTTCCCGTCCCATGATTGTTATTCAGTGATACCGTCCCATAAATCCAGTACGTACCAGCCAGCCCTAAGATAATGATAACTATAATCACGATACGCTTAAATATGGTTTTCATAATATGAATTGTTCAGATCATATCCGCATTTATTGCCTGAGTCCGCTACTGTCATTACACAAAGTACACTCATAATTTTTTTACTTTTTCGCATAATAGTACATTCTCCTTTGTAAATCAATCCGTCTGATGTCCGCCGCATCGAATATCTGCCCGTATTTATCCGACATTGCCTGTCATCGTTATTTTTGTGAAAAAAATTTTGCCTCCCTTCTATTTACTAACAACCATAGAAGGGAGGCAATCTCGGACACTTTTTTTGAAAAATTTTTAACTTTTTTCAACAACCTTCAGTGAACCGTCTTTTTTTCGTTATGATACGTGTTTATTTTGCTTTTCTGCTTTTTTGTGAAATGATGGGAGATATCGTACCAATCTGTCTGAGAAAAACCTTTTTTATTCTCCATCGTTCTCTGATTCGGAGATCTCAATATTCTCAGCGATCTTAAGAATGTCTGCACGGGATAATGTGCCGGAGATTTCCATCAAATATCCTCGCTCATGCCAGACAAGTGAAATGACACCGTCATCCTCCGTCAGTGTTGCCGTGGTTCCGCGCAATGCAATCTCAGAAACCTCCGCATCCTCACCTAACCATGAAACCGATCCGCTTTCGACTGTTACCAACTGCTGATCCATACCAAAATAATTTCCATCTGCATCTTTATAGAACTGGTGCAGATACGTGTCTTCCACCGTATCGCTGACTTTCGTCATGCCATCCGGTATCCATCTCAGCTCCGCAGCCATAAATTCATTTTCCGTGTGATCACCCTTCATGACAACAGATTGTTCTGTATAGCCATTTATCCGCTGTGTGAGTACCTGAAAGAAATCCTGATAAGACGCACGTACAGCCGGGCTGAACATCGGCAAGGCAATCGCTATCACCAACAAAGCGGCGATCGCATTTCGACTGCGTTGGAAGATTTTATGCCGTGCTTCCCGACGCTTTTGCTTCTGAATTCGTTCTTCCATCTCTCGCTCGAACCACGGAGAGAAGGTATAAGCCTGATTTTTTTCAGCATCTACACATTTCTGGTCCATGTACTGTGCCGCTTCTGAAGCTGCATCCCGAAGCATATCATCTGTCAGTTTCATAGCTCAATTCCCTCCTCCTGCAAATAACGCTGTAATTTTTTCTTTCCTCGGGCAATGAGTTTTTCCACCTTGCTGACAGAATAGCCCAACATATCTGCGATTTCTCTGTTGCTGTAACCCTCTGAAAATTTTAATAATATTACCTGACGATAGTTGACCGGAAGCTTAACAATTGCCGCCGCTAAGGGTGAGAGATCCTGTGAAGCATTTTCGTATGCGGGTTCATCCAGAACTTCTTCCAACGAAACCACTGTGTTTTTATTTTGCTTGTGATAAATATCAATTGCTGATCTTTCTGTAATAATTAAGACGAAATGCCGCGTTTCCGCACTGTCTACAATATGTATTTTCTCAATATTTTTAGCGATTTTTAAAAATGCTTCACTGACGGCGTCCTCTGCCCAGTAATCATCATGCAGAATTTCTCTTGCCCGATAGAGCATCAACATGCGGTATTTCCGGTAAAGCTGTTCAAATTTTGTGATTTGTTTTGGCTCATCAATGATGGCACTATAGATAAACATCGTGTTGTTTAGTCTCCATTTCAATATTCATGCACAATCACGCCCTATTATGCAAAATCTTCATTTCTTCCGACTGTTTCAGATACTTTTCTTAATAGTAGCATATTGTATAAATGATTGCAATGGTATTTATTATAACCTCGTTTTCAAATCATATAATGCTTGACCGTCACCTCATTTCTCCAGTGACTCAGCGAAAACACACTCACCGGAACAGGCAACCAAACTGCTCCGGATTTACGAAGTACTCGGCGGAAAC
>CAYNPX010000043.1:0-12469 GCA_964399205.1 uncultured Butyricicoccus sp. | reverse complement strand
CATCGCCAGAAGAACTGCAAGCAATTTTTTCTTCATGATTTCATACATCCTTTTTTCTGTTCGCTGAGGGGAATATTGTAACTGAATTGTAACTTATGGACTAGTTTACCATATATCGAGAAACAATGCAAGGTTTTTACTCAAAAAACAGGAATTTTCTTTTAAAACATGCATTTTTGCAATTTTTTGCGGCCGATTTATAAGAAATAGAAGAAATGTATCAGGCAGGATGCCAAAGAAGGGCAAAAAAAAAGACGACAGCCGCTTTGGTCAGCGCCATCGTCTCTTTTTCTGTTATGCGGCTCACTCATCATCGTAATCCGCTGAATTGGAATCATCTGTTGTGGCATCAGAACCCTTCGCACGGTCATAGTCCACCAGCGCGTCGTAGATGCTGTCCACGGAATCCTTGTAGTAAATGCCGTCATGCGACTGGTCGGCAGCCATGACAACGACAACATATTTTGGGACGTTGTCGGAAAGTGTGGCGGAAACGATCCATGCGTTGGTGCTGGTGCCGGTCTGTGCGGTACCGGTCTTGGCAGCGACTTCCCAGCCGTCCGGTCCGATGTAATCAAAGCCGTAATGTTCGGCAGCCAGTGTCATTGCATCGGTTACTTTATCGGCAGTCTCTTTGCTGGTGACGGTGGTAAGCTGTTCTGTTTGACCGGTAGAGACATTTTTGCCGGAACCGGTGTCTATGGACTGAATCATATATGGCTTGAGCATAACGCCGTCGTTGACGATTGCCTGTGCGGCCATTGCCATATACAGCGGAGTGACTTCCGTCTTGCCCTGACCAAATGCAATCGAGCCGACTACTTCATCGCGTCCATCCTCAAAGTCCAGATTGGAGCTGATGGTTGCAAAATCCAGCTCAATGCTCTCGCCGAGCAGGAATTTCCGCAGGCTGGCTTCCAGCTTGTCGCCGCCCATTTCCAGTGCCTTGGTGATAAAATAGACATTGGAGGAATTTTTGATCGCGCCATCCAGATCAATCTCACCAAAGACACGGCTGTCATAGTTGGTGATCGTCTGTCCGTTTTTGAAGGTGTACGAGCCCTGGTCGTTGACTGTCGTGCCGTCCACGCCGTTGTCGATGACCGCGCAGGCGGAAATGATCTTGAAGTCAGAACCGGGCGCAAAGGTGGATTTATACGCATTTGGCAGGAACAGACCGTCGATCTCACAAAGATCCGCCCAGTCATCCTCCAATGTATCCGGCACAAAGGTCGGCGTTGAAGCAAGTGCAAGGATTTCGCCGCTCTGCCCATCCAGTACGACGGCCGCGCCGTTTGCAATGTTGGAGATCGCATCATAGGCTGCGTTTTGCAGGTCGGAATCGAGCGTCAGTGTGATGCTGTGTCCCTTCTTGGTGTCCTTGCTGTCGCACTTGCTGGAGACCAGTTCGCTGTTGAATGTCTTTTCAATACCGGTCGAACCATAGATTTGAGAGAAATAACCGGTTACTGTAGAGAAAGCGCGTCCGCCGGTATATTTACGGGAACCGTTGACTTTTTCCGAATAGTTGAGCGCATTGCCGTCGCGGTCATAGATCGTACCGCGCAGATAGGTGCGCTGCGCGGTTTCCTGCGCCGCAGCTTCACGGCTTTCCGGATTTCCCAGTGTCGTCCATATCAGACCGACGCCGACTGCGATTGCGCATAGAAGAAAAGCTGTTTGTATGCACTGCACGCGCTTTTTGAAGCTTGGTTTCATACTGTGAGTAGTCCCTCCTTCCATCCCAGAGATTTCCGGCGGAAATCACAAGGATGACCGCGAGGAAAATGAATGTTGCCATCAGCGAAGAACCGCCGCGCGAGATGAGCGGCAGGGTGATACCGGTCAGCGGGAACATGCCGATCGAGCCGCCAATGATAATAAATGCCTGTAGGATCAGCTGGAAGCACAGACCTGCACACACTGCCTGATGGTAACGATCGGGGCAGCGGAAATAGATGCGCGTGCCGCGCACAAGAAGAAGACCGAACAGAATGCAGACCATCAATGCGATCAGCAGTCCGCAGCGTTCCGTCAATGCAGGGAATACCATGTCATTGGTTGGGTTGGACAGCGGCGTTGTCGTATCGCTGCCAAACAGATTGGAATTGAGCAGTGCTTTGCGCGCCTGCAGGATCTGGTAGCCTGCGCCCTGTGCATCACTGGCAGGATCCAGCCAGTAGATGAAGCGGTTGGCGATTTTTTGTATTTGCGTGAGGACAAATTTCATCGGACCAAAATTGCTGGTACCGCCCGTGACCTTCAGCAGCGCCATACAGCAGGCGGTAAGCGCTGTACCGGCCGCTGCCATGATGGCGAAGATCGATACGAACACCTTGATATCCGGCACAAACAGGAAAATAAAGCAAAGGAATGTGCACAGGATCAACAGGAATGTACCGAACTCACCCTGCATACCGAGGAAGCCCAGGTTGACCAGCGTGACAAGGATGGAAGCCCAGATGCGCTTGCGCCCCGGATTGTCCTTGGTGCACAGCAGCCCCGCCATCACAAGGACATATATGCCCTTGTTAAATTCAGAAGGCTGCAAAGACATGCCGCCGATGCTGATCCAGTTGCGGACACCGCCGCCGACTGCTGCGCCGAGCACCAGCGTTGCCAGATACAGCACGACCGATACCCCGAACAGGAGCGTAACGCCCTGCGGCGAGGCGATGATCGGCATATGACGGTACAGGAAGCCGGCGACCAGTCCGACAGCTGCCGCCAGCGCATAGTTCACGATCAGCGACGTCGGGACAGCGTCCTCCTTCAGCAGCATACATTGTATCATTGTGCCAAAGGTAAGCAGCATCGCCGCGCTGATAAAAAACGGCGTTTCCGCACCGATGCGGCTGACGATCAGCCAACCGCCGTAAGTAATAATCAGAAGCGGGATCATCATATACAGATATGCCGTCCCGCGCTCGCTTACCATCTCGATAAGCAGAGAAACCAGCTGGAATAAAATAAACAGAATGATCGGCTGAGAGCCGACAGACTGTGATTTTGAACGAGCCGGTCTCTTTTTCCTGTTTTTTTTCTCAGTTTTTTTTGTCATAACGGACGAACTCACCTCCGGATAAACTGCGTGTCGTCCGATACATCGTCAATCGCACGCTCGATCTGCAGAACGGTTGTGCCGAGCTGAATGCGCTCGCCGCCGACAATCGGGATTTCCGAACGCGGGACTTTATTGACAATGGTGCCGTTGAGAGAACCAAGGTCACGCAGGCATACCTGACCGTTCTTGCGGAACAGCTCTGCGTGCTGGCGGGAAACGGTGGAGTCCGTGATAATCAGATCGTTGTCATTGCGGCTGCCGATGGTGAACGGATAATGCGTAACCGGAACGCGGCGCCCGACATAGACGATAAAAAATTCAATCGGCGTCTGGGTTGGCGTCTGTACCGGAGGCCGCTCGGGCGGATCCGGCAGATCCTTTTTCGGTGTTTCCTCAGAAGGCTGGTCTGCTGTCGAGAAGCGGTTTGCCTTCACTATAATCAAGACTGCTAAGATAATAACAACAGCAATCAGAATCGGTTTCAGAATATTCATTTGACATCCTCCTGTGCTTTACAATATTATATCATAAAAAATGAAATTGCAAATAGTTTTTGCAAAATATATCAGGAATCCGAAAAAAATGGGGCTTTCTGCCGAAGCATTGCAAAAAAAATCTGGATATCATGCAAATTTCGACGAAAAAATACAGAAAATGCCCTAGCATTTCTTTAACACCGCGCCGCTTGTCTCTGCTGCGCGGGCTTGATATAATAGAAATAGAAGCTGGCGAAGGAAAGGAGAACGGGTCATATGCAGGCGAATGGAACGAATAAGAACCGGAAGCACTTCCGCATTACGCGCAGAAATGTCAGGGATTGCTTGGGTACAGCAATCATCCTGATCGTGGCGACGGGCGTTTCCTTTCTCCTGGTCCGGTGGACGGACAGCTCCGCGAACGTGACGGCGGTATTCACGCTTGCCGTTCTGTTGGTCGCGCGCATGACAGACGGGTATGGCTGGGGCATTTTCACCTCGGTTGTCGGTGTGTTTGCCGTAAATTTTGTGTTTACCGCACCGTTCTATCAGTTGAATTTTACAACGCCGGGCTATCCGATCATATTTGTTACGATGCTGCTGATCTCAATCTTCACGAGTGCGTCTACCGGCGGCATAAAAAAGCAGGCGCAGCGCGCGCGCGCCGGTGAACAGCACATCCAGAAGCTATATGATTTTTCTCAGCAGCTATCCAGTGCGCAGGATACGGAAAGTATGGTCAGGCTGCTGCTGCAATATTTAAATGAGATGCTGGAACGTCCGGTTGTATACCTGCCGGATGCGGACAGCATGGCGGAGAACAGGCAGATGACCTGCGGAAAAATGAATGGGGAATTTTTCAACGCCGCGGAACAGGAAGCTGCCGCCATGTGCTTTCGGAATAAGCAGGATACCGGCGCCGGAACAATGACACAGCCGGAGGCACATTTTCGATATATTCCTATGTGGAGCGGCGATACGATGTCGGGCGCGATTGCGATTCTGTGGTCCGGCACCCCGCCGGATGATGAGCTTCTGGAACATATCCGCGCGACTCTGATACAGACCGGCATTTCACTGGAACGGTATATGCTTACAGAAGAACGCAATCGAGCGGCGATGGCGGCGGATCGGGAAAAGGTGCGCAGCAATCTGCTGCGTTCGATCTCGCATGATCTGCGCACGCCGCTGACCGGTATTATCGGCGCATCCGCCGCGATTGTGGAAAATGGCGATGAAATCGGCACAGTAGAAACCAAAAAGCTCGCCGCCGATATTCATGAGGACGCCGAATGGCTGCTCCGCATGGTGGAAAATCTGCTCTCCGTTACGCGCGTGTCACAGGTCGGAAAGCTGAAAAAATCGGAAGAAGCCGCAGAGGAGGTTATTTCCGCAGCGGTGGTTCGCTGTAAAAAGCGGTATCCGCAGGCACAGATACGTGTCCAGCTGCCGGACGAAATGCTGTTTGTTCCGATGGATGTCACGCTGATCGTGCAGGTGCTCATCAATCTGATCGAGAATGCGATCCGCTATGCGGGAACACCGATTGATATTTGCTTGTGTCAAAAAGACGATTACGCGGAATTTAAAGTCCGCGATTTTGGTCCGGGCATCCCGGAGGAAAAAAGAGACACGCTGTTTATCGCGCCGCAGACGCAGCCGGATAACCGCCGCGGCGGGCTGGGCATCGGCCTGACATTGTGCCACTCTATTATAACAGCGCACGGCGGGGAAATCTACACGGTAAATCATCCGGACGGCGGCGCACAATTTATATTTACACTGCCATTGGAGGAAGACCATATATGAACAGGGAAACCATTTTAATTGTTGAAGATGAGCAGCCGATCACCCATGTGCTGACGACCGTGCTGTCTGCCAATGGATATCATACCTTGCAGGCGGAAACGGCAAGTCTTGCGCGCTCTATTATCAATTCGCACTGTCCGAATCTGATCTTACTGGATCTCGGACTGCCGGACATGGACGGTCTGGAGCTGCTGCGCTGGCTGCGCGGTTGGTCCGGCGTACCGGTGCTGGTCGTTTCGGCACGTGAGGAGGAAAGCCAGAAGGTGGAGGCGCTCGACCTCGGCGCAGACGATTACATCACCAAGCCGTTCGGAACATCTGAGCTGCTGGCGCGGATCCGCACGGCGCTGCGCCATCAGGCGAAGCTGGATTCCGGCGACGACCTGCCGCGCGGCAGCTATACGGTCCGCGACCTGACGGTTGATTTTGAACGACGGCAGGTGACGCTGGCAGGGCAGCTGGTGCATCTGACACAGATCGAATATAAGATTGTGGAGCTGATTGCCCGCCGCCCCGGTCGTGTGCTGACCTATGATTACATTATCAGCCGTATCTGGGGACCGTATGCAACCGACAACAACCGTATTTTGCGCGTCAACATGGCGCATATCCGCCGGAAGCTGGAGCCCAATCCTGCGGAACCATATTATATCCGTACAGAGATAGGCGTCGGCTACCGTATGGCGGAGGAATAAAGCAAAAAGCCTGAGAAGTCTTCGACCGGAAGATTCTCAGGCTATCTTTATGGTTCGGGGTTATCCGGAATGTGCGCCTGCTTTTCATGCACAATGAGCAGGATTTTGACGCGCGGCTTTTCCAGATTCAGACGGATACGCTTGATATAAATATTGTAGCGGAATTTTTCTACATAGTGATGATAGGTTTTGGCATCCTTTTCACTCAAACGACCGATTTCTTCTCCTTCTTCTGTGATGACCACACAGTTTTCTCCATTGGAATCGCAGATGATAAATACGGGCTGCCCTTTGGTACATTGTTCAATGACCTGACGGCGCGTCTTTTTTCCGGTGCCCTTGAGCTTCCAGACGAGACGGATATCACCGTTTTCCGAGGGAGCGGGAAGCAGGATATCGTCTGTGTTTTCGACGGAGAGGTTTTGGTTTTCCAGCAGTTCAGTTTGTCCCATATGGCGGCTTCCTCCATTTCCTGTTGCTCTTTTTATTATAATAGCATATTTTTCACTTTGTGGCAATGTTTGTGTTATAAATTGGGAAAAACTGTGCATTTAAAAAATCAATAAATTGGATATTTATTTGGGTACAGTTCGTGTTATAATAATTTTTAGAGAAAATCGCGCGTTTAATCTCGAAAGATTATTCTAGTGAGGGATTATTATGTCTGAACGTTATGAATTGAATAAACAGCTGGCGCAGATGCTCAAGGGCGGCGTCATTATGGATGTTACGACACCGGAGCAGGCAAAGATTGCCGAGCAGGCGGGCGCCTGCGCTGTTATGGCGCTGGAGCGCATTCCGGCGGATATCCGCGCGGCGGGCGGCGTATCACGTATGAGCGATCCGAAGATGATTCGCGGCATACAGGAAGCCGTCAGCATTCCGGTCATGGCGAAGGTGCGCATCGGGCATATTGTCGAGGCACAGATTTTACAGGCAATCGAAATCGATTACATCGATGAATCGGAGGTACTTTCTCCGGCGGATGATGTATATCATATTGATAAGACCAAATTTGCAGTGCCGTTTGTATGCGGCGCACGCGATCTCGGAGAGGCACTGCGCCGTATTGCGGAAGGCGCGTCTATGATTCGCACGAAGGGCGAGCCGGGAACCGGCGACGTCGTACAGGCCGTGCGCCATATGCGCCGGATGATGCAGGAGATTCGCCGCGTTTCTTCCATGCAGGAGGATGAGCTGTATGAGGCGGCAAAGCAGCTGCAGGTGCCGTATGCGCTGCTGCGGCAGGTACATGAGACCGGACGGCTGCCGGTCGTCAATTTTGCAGCGGGCGGCGTGGCAACACCGGCAGACGCGGCGCTGATGATGCAGCTTGGCGCGGAGGGCGTTTTTGTCGGCTCCGGCATTTTCAAATCGGGCTGCCCGGAAAAGCGCGCCGCGGCCATCGTACAGGCAGTTACCAACTATCAGGATCCGTATAAGCTGGCAGAACTGTCGGAGGATCTGGGTGAAGCGATGGTTGGCATCAATGCGGACGAGATCCAGCTCATTATGGAGGAACGCGGCAAATGATAACGGTCGGCGTGCTGGCGCTGCAGGGAGCCTTTCTGGAGCATACGCAGTGCCTGGAGCGGCTGGGTGTACATGCGGTAGAACTGCGCTGCGCCGCAGACCTGCAGCAGCCGCTGGACGGCGTCATTCTGCCGGGCGGAGAATCTACAGCGATGGGCAAGCTGCTGCGCGAGCTGAAGATGCTCGAACCGCTGCGCCGCAGCATTCAAGACGGGCTGCCCGCCTTCGGAACCTGTGCGGGATTGCTGCTGCTGGCGGAGAGCATTGAAAACGACAGCCGGCGGCATCTGGCAACGATGTCCATAACGGCGTGCCGCAATGCCTACGGCAGGCAGCTGGGCAGCTTCTTCACCTGTGCGGAGTTTGCCGGACAAGGAGAGATACCCATGACGTTTATCCGTGCGCCCTATATCAGCGCAGTCGGCAGCGAGGTACAGGTGCTTGCCACGGTGGATGGCAGGATTGTCGCGGCAAGACAGGGAAATCAGCTTGTCACAGCGTTTCATCCGGAGCTGAATATAGACCTGACGGTGCATCGTTATTTTGTACGTATGATAACGGGAGATGCATGTGCGGATGGATAACGGATTTTACAGAATAAAATATGGAAGTTTCGCGGTTCTGCTATCAGCATGACGATAAAATGACCGGGAAATGGACAGGGGTCATTTTTTATGGGTAAAATGCGTGGATTTTGTACTATCCTGCTGCTATTTTTGTTTTTCTGTAAAGAAAATGTTGCTTTTTTTCTGCAAAGGTGCTATCATAAGGCTAATTTGAAGTTTAGTTAGAGGTGATAGATTGTATGGAAACCCTCAAGCATAAGGCAGAGCGCGCCGCATTCAGTGTTGCGCTCGACGGTGCTTTGAAATACGTCCGCAAAGATCGTGAAAAAGCTGCGGGCAATATTATTGATCTTGTTGAAAAATTTATGGGGGATACCTTCACGAAGGAAGGCTATCAGAAGGCACGTGAATTTGTCAGCAATCCCGATAGTAAGTGGATGCAGTTTGCATTTCGTTTGATAGATGAGATCGACCCGCATGTCCTCAAAACAACAGCGTTAAATTTTGGGTTTGAGGCGTTTATGAACGGCACAAAAACCATTCGTAAGATGCGCCTGATTCACAAATGCAATATTCCATGGCTGATCCTGATGGATCCGACCTCTGCGTGCAACCTGCACTGCACCGGCTGCTGGGCAGCGGAATACGGCAATAAGCTGAACCTTTCCTTTGAGGATATGGATCGCGTTGTGACACAGGGCAAGGAGTTGGGCGTGTATTTCTACATGCTGACCGGCGGCGAGCCGCTTGTCCGCAAAAAGGACGTGATCCGTCTGTGCGAGAAGCATAATGACGCGCAGTTCTTTGCGTTTACCAACGGTACGCTGATAGATCAGGCTTTCTGTGATGACATGAAGCGCGTCGGCAACCTGATGCTCGGTATCAGTCTGGAAGGCTTTGATGCGGTCAACGATATGCGCCGCGGCGAAGGTGTTTTCAGCAAGGTTATGCAGGCGTTTGATCTGCTCAAAAAGAACGGTCTGATTTTCGGCACGTCGATCTGTTATACACGCGCCAATATTGAGACGATCATGAGCGATGAATTCCTTGATATGATTATCGAGAAGGGCTGCCGGTATTCCCTGTTCTTCCATTATATGCCGGTAGGCAATAACGCATCGCCGGAGCTGCTGCCGACCAAGGAACAGCGTATTTATGTGATGAACCGCATCCGCGAGGTGCGCGGCTGGACAGGCGGCAAGCAGCTGTTCTGCATGGATTTCCAGAATGACGGCGAGTATGTCGGCGGCTGCATTGCAGGCGGCAGAAACTATTTCCATATCAATTCCAATGGCGATTGCGAGCCATGTGTGTTTATCCACTATTCCGGCGCAAACATCCATGAGTGCTCTGTGCTGGAGGCGCTCAAGCAGCCGCTGTTCATGAAATATTATGAAAATCAGCCGTTTAACGAGAACCATCTGCGTCCGTGCCCGATGCTGGAAAATCCGGAGATTTTGCAGCGCATCGTGAAGGAAACCGGCGCGAAGTCCACCGATCTGGAATCGCTGGAAAGCGCCGAGCACCTGTGTGCAAAGTGCGCGCATTATGCGGAGGAATGGGGCGAATGCGCAGATAAGATCTGGGCAGAGCAGAACCATAAAAAGCTCCGTTATGAGCATTACAAGGATGTAAACAACTAAGGAATGTCTGAATCAATCGTCTGCGGCCGGACGGCGGATCTTGCCGGTTGAATCAGCGCTTCCCCTAAAATTTATGAGCCGAGACGCGCTGTCCCGGCTCACTTTTTTCATCACAGAAACTTCTTCATCTGGTCGATATTTGCCTGCTCCGTTGCCAGCAGTTTGTTTGCGAGGCTGGTAACCGCATGGTCGCTGACCGTGCATTCCCGCATGGTCTGCATACTTTTGGTCACACCCATTGTATTGCCCTGGATCATCATCTTTGCGATGTTGGACTGCGATGAGTCCATCATGGTCTTTAAGCCGGAGCTTAATTCACTGGACCATTTCACAAACGAGCCGAGATCCTCCGGTCTGCCGTCATGCCTGCGCAGAAGCTCATCTGCGGACTGATGCAGCTTATTGTATTCCGTGCGTTGCTGCTGCAATGCCTGCCGGAAGGTACCGTCGGCATACTGCATGACGGAGTCGATGCCGTCAACACCCATTTCTGTCGTCTGGCGGATGTGGTTGAGCAATGTGCAGTCGTCTTTCATATATCTCACCTCAAAAAAAGTATCCGCATCCGGCGGCAGAATTATACGGGAAATAAAAATCCCGCGTGCACAAATTTGCACGAACCACGCTTGTGTGCGGCAGCGGGCAGCTGCGCCGCCGGAGATGCCGCCTGCCGGAATAGCTGCATGTTCCGCTGCCGGATGGTCAGGTGCAGATTTTTTTCATACAGACGGTTGACTTTTACAAAGCGGTGCTTTACGATAATTATGTGGAAGAATGGGGAAAATTTCAGGAGGCAAAATACATGGATCTACAAAACACGCGGAAGAGAAAAATCAGCGTCATCGGACATAAAAATCCGGATACGGACTCGGTTTGCTCGGCAATTGCCTATGCACATCTCAAAAATGTAACGACAGACCGCGAATATGAGCCACGTCGGGCCGGCGAGGTGAATCAGGAAACCGCCTTTGTATTGAAAAAGTTCGGCATAGAGCCGCCGCGCATCTGTCTGGATGTGCACGCAAAGGTAAAGGACATTGATATTCGTCAGATTGAAGGCGTAGACGGCAAGATGACCCTGCGCAGAGCATGGGAAACCATGCGTGACAAGGATATCTCGACATTGCCGATTACAAGCGAGAAAAATAAGCTGGATGGTCTGATTACCCTGAAGCGAATCGCTATGGCGAATATGGACAGTCTGGATCCGTATGCGGTATCCAATGCACATACACCGATCTCCAATATTGTTGAAACGCTGAACGGTACGCTGATTACCGGCTCTGATGAGATGATACTCGATCACGGCAAGATCGTTATTGCGGCCGGAAGCCCGGAGGCGATGGAGACTATGGTGGAACCGGGCGATATTGTCCTGGTGGCAAACCGGTATGAGGCACAGCTCTGTGCGATTGAGCTGGAGGCTTCCTGCCTTGTTGTCTGCATGACGCCCAATATCGCAAAGACCATCGTTAAGATCGCAAAGGAGCACAACTGCACGGTCATCAGCACGCCGTATGATACCTATGCGGCATCCTGCCTGATCAATCAGAGTGTTCCGATCAGTCATCCGATGGCGCACAAGATGATTACCTTTACGCTTGCGACTCCTGTCGAGGAAGCAAAGAAAATCATGGGTCAGGTTCGACATAACTATTTTCCGGTTATCGATCAGGACGGCTGTTATCAGGGCGTTATCTCACGCCGTAACCTGTTGAATTTACAGCGCAAACAGCTGATCCTCGTTGACCACAACGAGAGGACGCAATGTGTTGACGGCTATGAGGACGCGGAGATCATAGAGATCATCGACCATCACCGCATTGGCAATCTGGAAACCAGAGGACCGGTCTATTTCCGAAATCATCCGGTAGGCTGTACCGCAACGATCATTTATCAGATGTATGGAGAGTATCAGGTGGAGATACCGCCGCAGATCGCAGGCATCCTGTGCAGTGCGATCCTGTCGGATACTCTGATCTTCCGATCACCGACCTGTACGCCGCAGGATGAATATGCAGCGCGTCAGCTGGCGGCTATTGCAGGCGTGGAAATTGAGACGCTGGCGCGGGAAATGTTTGAAGCGGGTGAAAATCTGGACGGCAAGACGCCGGAGCAGATTTTGTTACAGGATTATAAGATATTTGTCCATGATAACATCCGTTTTGGTGTAGGACAGGGCAGCTATGTCAGCGGCAAAACCAGAGAGAAAGCGAAGAAAATACTGCCGGAATATCTGGAGGAGGTTCAGCAGAGAGAAGGAATCAACATGATCTTTTATCTCGTTACCAACATCATTGACCAGTCCAGTGAGATTCTGTATGCCGGAAAGGACGCTGCGGAGCTGTTGGAAAATTCCTTCCACTGCAAAGTCGAGCCGGGACAGCCGGTGCTGTTGAATGGCGTGGTTTCACGCAAAAAGCAGTTTATTCCAGCGCTGCTGAACAGCTTGCAAAATACATAAAGTTGTTTGACTGCCGTCCGGCTGTGTGCCGGACGGCTCAGTTTGTAGAAAAAGTGAAATCTCATCGCATGTGATGCAGGGATTTCGACATGAGCTGTCAGCGTCAGCGGACAGCGGATTATAATCTCGTCATTTTTGGCGACATGCGCGTCAAAAATGACACCTCTCAGCCCGGAAGTGTGCGAGCGAATGCGCGTGCGCGCACCGGGCTGCATAATC
>CAYNPX010000042.1:0-12662 GCA_964399205.1 uncultured Butyricicoccus sp. | reverse complement strand
TATGCGTTGAGATTTCACTTTTTCTACCGCCTCTATAATAATCAGGTTTTCATGCGCCGCGCGCAATCATATCCATATATATGATACGTCATGCCCTGCGTGTTTTATTGCGATCTTATTGCGATGTTTTTGTCATGTCCCGATAAATCAGCACAAAAACGGTTTCCGACAAATCAAAACAAAAACTATACGTTTTTCACCTTGTTTTTCAGCTATAAAAAAGGTATAATAGCAGACAGTATAGATGAAACGATGAGTTTTTTTGACTCTCTCCATTGTGTAATCTGTGCTGCAAATTCATTTTAGAAGGTGTTTTATATGGAAAGCTATACCTTCCTGTTGGTGCTGGCGATCATCCTTCTCTCTACGAAGGTGCTGGGTCTTGCTTCCGGCAAGGTGAATATGCCGCAGGTTGTCGGTGCGCTGCTGGCCGGTCTGATTCTCGGTCCGTCCGTATTAAATCTCGTTATCGAGGACAACGTAATCACAGTCCTTTCCGAGATCGGCGTCATCATGCTGATGTTCTCCGCCGGTCTGGAGACCGATTTGCAGGAACTGAAAAAAACCGGTGTGGCATCGTTTGTAATCGCGCTGGCGGGCGTTATCGTTCCGCTGCTTGGCGGCATGGCGCTTTATCTGCTGTGGTTTGACGGCGAAGGCGATCCGCAGCATATCCTCAAGGCGATCTTTGTCGGCGTTATCCTGACCGCGACCTCCGTTTCGATCACGGTCGAGACTCTGCGCGAGATGGGTAAACTGCAGGGAAAGGTCGGCGTCGCCATCCTCGGCGCCGCGGTCATCGACGATATTCTCGGCATCATCGCCCTGACTGTCGTCTCCAGCTTCACCGATCCGGACGTCCAGATTTTCTCCGTGCTTCTGAAGATCATCCTGTTCTTCGTCTTTATCGCCGTCGTGGGCTTTATCGTCTACAAGTATTTCAAACATCTGAACCTCGTGTTCACCGAACGGATGCACCGCCGCGTTGCGATTTACGGTCTTGCGTTCTGCTTTGTTTTGGCATACTGCTCGGAGACCTTCTTCGGCGTAGCGGATATCACAGGCGCCTATTTCGCGGGTCTGCTGCTGTGTAACCTGTCCAATGTCCGTGATTATATCAGCAGCAAGATCGATACCTGTGCTTACATGCTGTTCTCTCCGGTATTCTTTGCAAGCGTCGGTCTGAAAACCGACCTGAGCGGTCTGACTGTCAGCCTGTTTATCTTTGCAATCCTGCTGCTCGTCATTGCGATCCTGTCCAAGATCGTTGGCTGTGCATTGGGCGCAAAGCTGTTTCACTTCACCAACCACGAAGCGCTGTCCGTAGGTATCGGCATGGTATCCCGCGGCGAGGTCGCGCTGATCGTCGCCCAGAAAGGCGCCGCCTTCGGGCTTGTGCCGGATTCTCTGTTCGGTCCGGTCATCCTCGTTGTTATCGTAACCACGCTGATTACGCCGGTTCTGCTCAAGTTCGTCATGGGCGACAAGCAGCAGACATCTTGATTGTAACATTTCGTAACGTCTTATTGTAACATTTTAATCGAAGCATCGTAAGATTAAATTTCGCTTTTTCTACAATCTGAAATCCCGCAGATTTTTTGTCTGCGGGATTATTTTGCGCATTTTTCCGTTTACAGCAGCGCCTTCCAGCGGTCAAGCGCCAGCCGCGCGTTGTTATACGCGCTGTCAGCAGTGCGTGTGCCCGCCGCGACGCCGAGAATTGCCGCGTCCGCGGGCAGCACAACACCATAGGTCTGCCACCGCTGCATTGCCTGCTCATATGCCGTTGTCTGCTGCTGGTAGGTAAACTGCCTGTCGGTATTGTACTGATTGATCTGCGCCTGTGCCTGCTGCAATTGGATGTCAGACACGCTGTTTTCATAGCTTTGTCGCGCCTGCGCGATTTCGGATGAGCTGGCGGTACGCGCCGCCTGCTCCTGCTGCAGCCGTTCGGCGGCAAGCGTGTTCAGATTGCTCCGCAAATTATTATCCGCCGCCACACGTGATGTTTCCGTATAGCCGGAGGTCGGCGCCGCGTATGCGCTGCCGCCGCTCAAGCCGGCTGCCGCCAGCTTTTCCTCCTGTCCGAGCGCGGAAATTCGCGCGGCTGTCTGTGCCTGCGTCACATTGCTCCGGTATGTGGTCTGGATGCCCTGCAAACTGTCCTGCAATCGCTGCCAGCTTTCCGCCTGCGCGGTTTGAAATGCGTTCAGCCGCCGATTCTCCGCCGTGCGGTATAGTTCCTGGATATTCAGGTCTGCCATTGTCGCTCCTTTCTCTGTGCTTGCGTTATCTCTGCCGAACCTGCGTGCGCACGGTATACCGGATATGCAGCCCCAGCAGCCCGAACGGCTCTCCCGCGTTTTCATTGCGCACCGCCATCTGAAACAGGTACGCCCGCCGGACGCGCCTGCGCACCGGAACCGGAACTGCCGCCGCAATCGAACGGAAGGAAAAGTTTCCAAAGTCCATCCGCGCAAACGAAAACTGAGAAAACGCCGCAGTCGCCGCCCGCTCATAGATGCGCTCCGTCCGGTACCAGATCTCCGCGCCGGAATAGCCATACGGCATCAGCGTGGTCTGTGTCGTCAGGATGTTTTTCTGCCGGTTCCATGCCTCCAGCGGGGAAAACGGCGTTGTCCACCGCGCCGCGATCGCCGCGCCGTCGTCATAATAGGCGTCCGCGTCATCCGACCGGCAAAATTCGCAGACACGCCCGTCCGCCGTGCCGAACCACAGGCTCCCGTCGTCGCCGCAGTCCGTGAGAAAGCATACCGCGGGAATATTGTCCCAATAATACCACTCGGGAATATTGCCCTCCATCTGCCTGCCGTCCGCCACATAGCAGTGCCCGCCGACTGCCAGATAATAAAAACCGTTCCACACGCAGGCAACCGCATCCGTCAGCTGCTCTTTGGTGAGCCGCGGGTCGATGCGCTGCGATACGCCCGCGACGGCGCGGTACTCCGTGACATTGGTGCCGTAAATGCCCATCACGCCCTGCGGGGACAGATAATACGGCGTACCGCCGAGCACAGCGATCGCGTACCGGCTTGCCGCGCCCGCTGCTTCCGCGCCCTGCCGCAGCGGATAGGTCGGACGGTCGTTGTCATCCAGCGTGAAGGTGCGCAGATACTGCTTCGCGTCCTGCCCGTCCGACTTCAATACGACCTGCGTGTCATACTGCCGCGCGTAGCCCATAATCTCCGATGCGTCCGAGCCGATCATCGTATACCCCGTATCCGGAAAATAGGTCGGGTCATACAGGCCGGACTGCCAGTCGCAATTGGGCGTCTCCGGATCTCCGGCGACAAACACGCGCGTGTCGTTCCTGCCGCCATACAGCCCGCAGACACGGCACCGGTCAATGCAGCTTGCCGGCTCCTCCATCGCGGAAAAGGTAATGACAACATTCGCCAGACCGCCCGCGTCCGGCGGCGCCTGCGTGAGCGTCACCTTGCCGGTCACGGCATTTACCATTTCAATTTCAAAGCCGCTGCATACCACGCTGTCGGAATCAATATATCCGGTATCCAGCTGGAACGCCCTGCTCGTCCCGTCCCCGACAAAGGTGTTCGTGCGTCTGGAGGACAGCAGGTTCACCGCCTCCAGGCTGGTTCCGCCGCCCTCCGGCGGGCTGCCGATGGTCGTCGTTGGAATATACGCGATCTCACGCGCCGGCTGCACGGTTTCTCCGTCGTAGACCAGATAGGTCTTTCCGTCCAAAATCCACAGCTTGCCGTTCATCAGAAAGGACACGGAACGCCCCTCGTTCATATCGCTGTACAGCAGCACATGCTGCCCGTCGTCCGCCAGCCGCCACAGCTGCGTTCCCGCGTGGCACAGAATATCTGTTTCCAGCCGGTGCAGTCCATAGACGGCGCCGGAAAATTCCGCCCGCCTGCGGTAGCCGGTGCGCTTTACCGGAAAATATGTGTCGTTTGCAATCATATTGCACGCATCCGGCGAACGCGACCAGTCGACCTTTGTCGCATGATTGGCGAAATCCACACCGGCGAAATGCTCCACGGTAAGCTCCTGTACGCTGTCCGCGTTCGGGAACTGATAGGGCGCGCTCATTCCGCCATCCCCCGCATGTCTGTCAGCGTGCACGGCGCGTAATATGCCGCCCGCCGCTCATACTCGCTCATCATCCAGTTGAACATCGTGTGATCCTCCTCCGCCACAAGCAGCGCCGCCAGTCCATACGGAAAGCACTCCCGCACAAGCATCTCCTCATACGGTATCTCATCCTCCAGGCTGTCCAGCGCCGGTGCGGCTGTGAGCATCCGCGCTCCGGTATCCTGCGACCGACGCAGGGCGTTCTGCTCATACATCCGGTCGCTCAGCAGCTGATTGATACAGCCGGATACAAATGTTTCCAAATAAGCCGCCTGTTCCGGCTCCAGACCCAGCAGTACCACCGCCTGCTCATATAACTGCCTTCCTGTCAATCGTCGTCCTCCTTTCCCTGTCCGTTACGGCGGACAGAAAAAACATCTGTCCGCCGTCTTTGCCCGATCAGCAGGTCTTTTCCGCCACCGAGGATGTAAAATAATCGTCCGCGAACGCTGCGGCACGAATCGTCACACCGGATTCCAGTGCCACCGTGTCGGTATATACCTTTGCGCTGTCGGAATAGCGCGGGTCTGTTCCGTCAATGGTGTAGCGCACCTCCGTCGCGTTGCTCGGCTTGGTCACAGCCGCGTTCGTGCCGGAAATCATGATCGTCGGAGACGCCAGCTTGGTTGTATCCAGTACAAGCGCATATACGCCGGCCGCCTTCGCGCCGAGCACAAACGCATCGTAATAATGCCGTCCTTCGATCAGCGCGCCGGATACGCCCACCGGGTCATTGTGCACCTTCGCGTCCGAGATCTTATACGGCATCAGCACCGCGTTCTTATGGGTAATCAGGAAGAAGCAGCCATTCGGCATATAGCTCTTCGGTACGCGCACGATGTTGAGTCCTGCGATCTCGCCGCACACACCCTTTGCAACGGCCTTTACGCCCAGCCCCTCCAGACCGGTAAATTCCGGAGAAAGGCGGATGAGCTTGTATACCTCGCTCGTCACGTAGATATAACGATCTCCGTCCGGCACGACATTGTCATCCAGCGTCTGCGCGCCGGTGGAGATCAGCTCGACAATGTTGCTCTTGGTCGGCGCCTCGGAAACGGTGTCGATGGTTCCCGCCATCATCGCAAAGCGCTTGAGCGCATAGCGGTCCGCCGCCGGTGTGGACTGCTCGTTGATCTGCAAACGCAGCATGTCCGCCGCCTTCTTCGTCATGTTCTGATCCAGATGGTTTCCTTTATCAATCGTTAATGAAAACGCCTTGTCTTGAGTCATCTTCAGTTCCTGTACGATATCCTGCATTTCAGTGACCGTACCGTATCGGCTCATGCCCTCGCGGGTGTAATCCACCTCCGGCACGGTGAGCGGTGTGTACACCTTCAGCGTCTTTACGCCTGTCAGATCGAACGAAGTCGAAGTCTTTCCCTTTACAAACGAGCCTGCGGTGAATACCTCCGCGATCTGGCTTGAATATTTCGTCGCAAGATTAACTGCCATATCAATTTACCTCCTCAGCCTTTTCCCATCAATGCAAGAATGATGGGATCTGTAATGTTGTTTTCTCCGTCGGAACGTGCGGAGCCGACGTCCATCCTGCGGTTGTCCGCGTTTTTCCGCAGTTCCTCCAGTTCCTCGCGCAGCTTATGGATTTCATACGTGCGGTACGCGCCGAGCAGGTCGCCCGAACGGTTTGCGCTGTCCCACACCTCCGGCGGGATATCCTCCGCGCGGATATCGGGATATTCATTCAGAAATGCCTGATAGACATTTCCGTTCGGCAGATTCCCTGCCTCCTGGCTGCGGCGCGCCGCGTCATTTGCCTTGGACAGTCCCTGCTCTGCCGCCGCGATCAGCTGCTCGATCGTCAGCTCCAGGGTCTGCCCGTCCACCGTCACCGGATAGGTCTGCGCATCGCTGTCAGCCAGCGGCAGGTCTGCCGGATTGGGCGCACCGTTTGCCGGTGCTGTGTTGGATTTGTTCTGTGCCATAAAATCAGCCTCCTTTATGATGATTGTGCGGACTGCGCCGCACCGGATAACGAGCTTTTCCTCGGTGTCAGCTCCGCCGGCTGCCCGCTGTCCCGCTGCTCTCTGAGCGCGCGCAGCAGGCGGGACTTGCCGCGAATCTGATTGTCCGGAATATTTTCCACATACAGGATCGGGTCTGTGATAATGCCGCGCTCCAGCAGGTTGTCATTTGTCACCGTCTGCATCGTCTCCGCCCAATATGCGCTTGAGCCGACATCGACATTCAGCTCCAGCGTCGCGGTATCCAGCGTGTCAAAGTCGAACCGCTGCGCGGTTTCCTCGCCGGAATCATCTGTAATGCATACCGTGCGGCAGCCATAGTGCACGCGCATCAGGTCGATGAAAACGCGCACGGTATCCTCAACAAAACGGTAAAATTCCATTTTGACCAGCTCCAGCGGCGCGATTGTCGCCTGCTGTACCGTGACGATCGCCGAGGTATTGTCCGGCTTGACATTGCCCAGCGTCGCGTCCGAGGCGCCCATCAGCTCCATCGTGTCCTTCATCATCTGCTGCAGCAGCGCCATGACCTGCGTGGAGATCTCCGGCGCCTGGAATGCGGACAAAATCGCCTCATTCGGGTTGCCGCGCATCCCGATCGCCTTGCCCACGTCGGACGAGTACCCGTGCGGGAACCGCGTCATGTCATAGATGATCTTCGGGAACGCGATGTGCTTGATGCACTGCACATACATGGAATACAGCTTGTTGATGGCAATCTGGTTCGGAATCGCCTCCGTCACCGGCGACGAGCCGTGAAAGCAGTTTTTCACACGCTCCCAGCTCATGTACGCAACCGGATAGTACCGGTACGGCGCTGTCATCTCCGGCATGATAACCGCGTGCTGCGTGCATTTGAGGAAGGAAATGCCGTCCTCCGTCCGTTCCATACGCAGCAGCACCGTGACCATATCATCGGTGTCCTCTGTCTGCGGGTCATACTGCGGCTCAAGCAGGCTGTCCGGCTTGATCGCTTCCGCTTCCGCCTTGCTCATCCCGCGTGCCATCGCTTCCTTGCGCACGCTGTCCACCGAACGCCGCATGGACAGGATGAGATACGGCTGCCGCTGTACCTCGTCCACTGCCGGATTGCCGAAAAAGATATCGGTATTTTCGATCACATCGACCTCAATATCGCCCGCAATGCTCTGTCCGCTGTCCTTTTCCGGGTCAAAGCGGATATAAAAGCATCCGTCGCCGTCCACGCAGGCATTGCGCAGCATATAGCGGTTCTTGCTCTTGACGCCGGCGCGTTCGATGACGGACGCGACCGCCCGGTCAAGCACCTTCTGCATCCGCTCTCCGTCCGGTTCGGACTGGAACGGCTGCGCCGTCACGGCGATGTCATCCGACACCAGCATGGAGACGAACAGATTGACAACGCGCCGCAGCACATTGAAAATCAACGGGTCGAGCGTCGTCACGTTCAGCCCTTCCCACTGCCGTCCGACAAAAAAGTTTTCGTTGGTTTTTACGCGGTCATACAGGTCAATGCGATTGTTGTAATCCACACCGCGCTGATATTCCCGCCAGACCGATTCAGGTGTCCGCATGGGGATCCTCCTCCTTTCCCGGACCGGTATATGCCAGCAGCGCCGCGATATCGCGGCTGAGGGTGTCCTCTGCCTGCGTCCAGCTTTCCTGCTGCTGTTTGCGGTGCGGCATCGGTATGCCGCGCGCCGCCCATACGCCGCAGGCAAAGCACAGCAGGCAGCACAGGCAGCAAATCAGATAGTCCATTTCTTCCTCCTTATCCGTGTCCATAGGCAAGGAACGCGCCGATCTCCCCGTCGTGGGCGTCCGGCTTCCATTCCAGCCCTTCCGGCTGCACCGTCGCGGCAAAATACCGCAGCGCATCCGGCGCGTGGGTCAGCTCATGCGGCGAATTTGCCGTATCATTCGGGTTCGCCGCGTCGGTGGCGAGCATCGGCAGTGTGCGGATGAGATTGGTGCAGCACGGACTGATCTTGAGCCTTGCGGTGCGGATTCCCTGCTCATCGTCAAACGGGCGGAGATATTCCTTGACCGCGTACCAGCCGGGGACGCGGTCGCCCATCGCCCGGTCGAAGTACAGACCGGCCTCCGCAAAGATATCCACCGCGGAGCGTCCGGTCTCCTGCCTGCGGTTGAACAGGTCAGGCGGCGCAAGCCGCTGGTCGATGTGTTCGTCCGGCTGCTCCGCGCTGCGGATGACCTCCGCCGCCTCGGAAATAATCAGTCCGGAACGGTATACCTCGCGGTACACCCATGCCGTGCCGTCCGGCGCGAGTGCGATCCACAGCGCCGCCAGCATGTCCAGCCCGTAATCGATGGCAAGATACCGTTTCCACCAGTCCGGAATGGCAGGCGGTGCGCACACATGGATATCCGGCGAAAACTCGCCAAAATACTGCCCTTCAAACAGATCCCACTGTCCATACAGCAGCGCCTTCCGGCTGCGCTCATCCAGCAGCTCCAGCCGGTGGAGATAGTCCGGGTCGCTGCGCATCAGGAACGTGTTGTCCTGTACCTTTGCGGGCAGGAACAGCTTTCCGTCAGATTCCACACCGGGCGTCAGCACGTCGATATATCGCTGCTTGACCCAGCTGTGCCCCACGCCGCCCGGATTGGTCGATGACTTGACCTGCTTCGGGTAGCCGTTCACGCCGCGCACGCGGGAGAGCAGATAGGTAAACTGGAACGCAGTGAAGTGCGTCAGCTCGTCGAACCGGATGACATCGTATTCCGCGCTCTGGTACTTGGTCACGTCGTTTTCGCTGTCGCACGAGCCGAATTCAATCGTCGACCCGTTGACGAACGTCCACCTGTGATGCGTCTCGCCGTATGTCCCGATCTGTGTCGGATACAGCGACAGCGACACCTGGATCAGTGACCGCTTCAGCTCCGGAAACGTGCGCCGCAGCACCAGCTGACGCGAGGCGGGATACCGGAGCGCAAAAATCAGCGCGTCGATCAGCTGCGCATAGCTCTTGCCGCCGCCTGCCGCGCCGCCGAACAGCGTCTCAAACGCCGTCGAACGGATAAATTCCAGCTGACGGCGTGTGACGGAAATTTCCACCTATTCCACCACCCTGAGTACCAGTTCAAATTGTTTGTCCGTCTCCTCCGTGTCGGTCGGTATCGTCAGCTGACCCTTTCCGACCGAACGCTCTAAAATTTCCTTCGCAACGCCCACACGCGCCGTACCGGACAGCGAATCGTCCTCCAGCATATCGCACAGGCATTGCGCCGCCTCCGGCGAATGGTCGCACAGGATATCGCGTACCATATCGCCATGTGTTTTCTTTCTGCGTTTGGTTTTTGTCTGCGCCAATGGCATTCCTCCTCTCAAAAAATGGATTAAGACAACTCACGATGCATATAATAGGCGCTTTTCCCGCGTTGTACAGGTGTATTTCTTTCCGGCCTGTGGATAACACCGCCCAACCCCGTGACTTTTGAAAAATTTTTTAAAAAATTTGAAAATTCCTCTTGCAATTTCGCGTGTGTTATTGTACTATTGTATCAATCAACTAATACAGTCATACGACACCACTTCCGTGAAAGGAGGACAATCATGCAGTGGAATCTTTCCGATAACCGTCCGATCTATCTGCAGCTGATGGAGACGCTCACACTATCCATCGCCTCCGGCGCGCTGCCTGCCGGAAGCCGTCTGCCTTCCGTGCGCGATCTTGCGGCGGAAGCAGGTGTAAATCCAAACACCATGCAGCGGGCATTATCTGAATTGGAACGCACCGGTCTGCTGTATTCGCAGCGCACCGCCGGACGGTTTGTCACCGACCAGACAGAAAAAATTATGGAAAAACGAAAGGAGTTTGCCATGGAACAGGTTCAGATTTTCCTGTCCTCGATGAAGGACATGGGCTTTACGACCGAACAGACAATCGAACTGATCCGTCAGGCAGCAAAGGAGGAATCATAAATGGAGCCTATCTTGCAGTGCACGGGATTGTGCAAACAGTATGGAAAAAAGACCGCGCTGGAAAATGTCACATTTTCTCTGGAACGCGGCTGTATCGTCGGTCTGCTCGGTCCGAACGGCAGCGGCAAATCGACGCTCATCAAGCTGGCAAACGGCCTGCTCACGCCGACCGCCGGCGAGATCCGCATCGCCGGAAACCTGCCGGGTGTGGAAACGCACGCAATCGTGTCTTACCTGCCGGAGCGCACCTACCTGAACGACTGGATGACCGCCAACGATCTGTTGAAATTCTTCGCGGACTTTTATGAGGATTTCAACATCGACAAAGCGGCCGAAATGCTGACCCGTCTGGGCATCAACGCAAAGGATTCCCTCAAGACCATGTCCAAGGGCACCAAGGAAAAGATTCAGCTGGTCGTCGTCATGAGCCGCGAAGCAGACCTCTATCTGCTGGATGAGCCGATCGGCGGCGTAGATCCGGCAGCCCGCGATTATATCCTGAATACCATTTTGACCAACTACAGTGAAAACAGCACGGTTGTCATTTCCACCCACCTGATCTCCGATATCGAAAAAGTATTGGACGACGTCCTGTTCCTCAACAACGGGCAGATCGCGCTGCATAAGAAGGTGGACGACATCCGTGCGGAATACGGCAAATCTGTCGATGCGCTCTTCCGGGAGGTGTTCGCATGTTAAGCAAGCTGATTTCCTATGAATTTAAGTCCACGCGCCGAATCTTCCTTCCGGCCTACGGTGTGCTGCTCATCCTGTCCATTCTGAACGGTGTTTTCATCGCTCTGCCGGATAATATGATGGAGCATATCTCAACGCCGTTTGGCATCATACTGACCGTATACATCTTGGCGTTGTTCGCCGTCTGCGTGGTGACCTTCGCGTATATGATCAATCGGTTTTACAAAAACCTGCTCGGTGACGAGGGCTACCTGATGTTCACGCTTCCGGCACGCCCGTCCCAGCTGATCTGGTCGAAGTGCATTGCCTCGACTCTGTGGATGTTCTTCACAGCGATCCTGTGCTGCGTTTCGATATTTCTTCTGATGATGCCCTCTCTGATTACGCACAACAACCTGATTCTGGGTCCCGGTATGAACCTCTGGCAGGCATTTACACGTATCATGGGAGATCTCTGGCGCGGATACAGCTTCCATATCATCACGCTGCCGGTTCTTTCTATCATCCTCGGCATCATCTGGACGGCAAATTTCTGTATGCACATCTATGCGTGCCTGTCCATCGGCTCGCTGGCAAACAAGCACCGTCTGGGCTGCGCGTTTCTGGCATATCTCGGCTTCAGCGTGCTGTGGGAAATTCTCCTGACGTTCGGCATGTGGGTGAGCGATTTTCTGCCGGACTGGCATCTTTCGCTCTCGCTGGAGCACATATCATCGATGTATCTCGCCGCTCTGCTGCTTCTGCTCTACTATGTCGTGAAGCTGGCGGTCAACTTCGTCATCACCAATTATATCCTGAGCAGGCGCCTGAACCTGCAATAAATTCCATCTGTTTCCGGCACGCTCTTCGCGGGCGTGCCGGTCATATATCCGTCTGCCTATTACAATTTTCTGTACAATTTCTCTCCGTGTATGGTAAGATAAGATCAATACAAAACCACAAGGGAGGGAACCTGTATGAAATGTCCGTACTGCGGTATCCACTACGAGGACAGCGAGCGGGAGTGTCCGGTCTGCGGCAAGCGTCCCGGACTGTTCGCCCCAAAAAAGAAAAGCAAATTCAGCGCTTCCGAACCGGAAGACCGCCCTTCACCAAAAAAAGCAAAGTCTGCTTCCTCCACAGCCCGGAAGCAGACATACAATCACAAAAAGCCGGATTCCGCAGAAGATGCGTGGCAGCGCGCGGCAGCCGGCGCGCATTCGCATGACGATCCGCTCTCCGCAGCGCCGCGCGGGCAGAAAAAGAAAGCCTCCGGCTGTCTCATTGCCGTTGTCGTATTTATCCTGTTCTTCTTCATTCTCTTCATTTTCAGCATTGTGTCCTTCAGAGCGGTCACACATTCCGCCGCGAACTGGCTGGACGATACTTTCCTGTCCGAGGATTACGAGGATTATGATGATATCTACGAATACTGCGACCCGTCGGAAGCCTTCCCGCTCGGCACATGGGTCAATGACGATGCCTCTGTCACGATGGCAGTGGACAGCGAAAGCACGTTTTCATGGACAAACGGCATCGAAGTCTTTACAGACGAATATGCGCTGTTTGAACGTCTGGCGCTCACCGCGGGCAACGCCGGCGACCATTGCTCCGAGGAGGAACTGGCGCGCTATCCGATTGAAGATTACACGCTGTACACGCTGTATGCGTCCTGCTGGGACGAGGAATCTGACGATTCACCTATCCTTTCCATCTGCATGTACATCCCCAATGATACCGACACAGCCGCACTCACGTCGTTCGATTACTACGATTATGAAACCGGCGAGTACCACACGTTCACGTTTGTCTCGAACGCCACGGCGCTGCCGGAACCGGTTGTGACAGGTCAACAATTCGCATAACTGTACAAAAAGGGCCTGTATCTCCGCGATACAAGCCCTTCAGATTGTAGAAAAAGTGAAATCTCAACGCATATGATGCAGGGACTTCGGCAT
>CAYNPX010000041.1:0-12759 GCA_964399205.1 uncultured Butyricicoccus sp. | reverse complement strand
TTTTTCGGATAATTTTGTGTCTTTTCATGTGAAATGATTGATTTTTTTTAAAAAAAGCGTACAATATACACAACAAAGTTTTGATCATTTTATTTCATGGGCAGCTGCAGCCGTACTGCGTCGCGCCCATGCGAAAAAAAAGAAGATTCTTTTGGAGTGAATGAACATTGAGCAGATTGAGTTTAGAAACCCCGAATCAGGCGCAGACTGTCGTCGAAGGTCTGTACAAGGATTTGGAGCGGCGGATTGCCGCAAGCCCTCCCGGTCTATGTCCGGTTGACATTTCGCTGGGCTTTTTGAAGCTGTGCCATGCGCAGACCTGCGGCAAATGCGCGCCCTGCCGCATCGGTCTTGGTCAGCTTGCCCGCCTGATGGACGACGTCCTGAGCGAACGTGCCACGCTGGAAACCATCGACCGCATTGAAAAGACCGCAATCTCCATTGCTGACACCGCCGACTGTGCCATTGGATATGAATCGGCAAACATGGTACTGCGCGGCGTCAGAGGCTTCCGTGATGATTATGAAGAGCATGTCATCAACAACCGCTGTACCAGTGATCTGACCCAGCCGGTACCGTGTGTCGCGCTCTGTCCGGCACATGTCGATGTTCCGGGCTACATCGCCCTCGTTCGTGCCGGACGGTATCAGGATGCCGTCAAGCTCATCCGAAAAGACAATCCGTTCCCGACCGCCTGCGCATTTGTCTGTGAGCATCCGTGCGAAGCGCGCTGCCGCAGAAACATGGTGGATGATGCCGTCAACATCTGCGGCATCAAGCATTTTGCCGTCACACATGCGCTGCATGTCGCGCCGGCGGCAAATCAGCCGGCTACCGGCAAGCGCGTTGCGATCGTCGGCGGCGGTCCGGGCGGCCTGTCCTGTGCATTCTATCTGCAGCTGATGGGACATCACGCCGTTGTATACGAGCAGCGCCCGAAACTGGGCGGTATGCTGCGTTACGGTATCCCGCGTTACCGTCTGCCGGAAGATATGCTGGAAAATGATATCGACGTCATTCTGAGCACCGGCGTCGAGGTACATACCGACGTTTCCATCGGACGTGACATTTCCTTCAAGGAAATCGAGGCGCAATATGACGCTGTATTTCTATGTATCGGCGCGCATGTCGACCGCAAGCTCGGTCTGCCGGGTGAAACCAGCATCGGCGTTATCTCCGCGGTAGAGATGCTGCGCGACATCGGCGAGGACAATCCGCCTGACTTTACCGGCAAGCGCGTATGCGTCATCGGCGGCGGCAATGTTTCGATGGATGCCACCCGAACCGCGATCCGTCTGGGCGCGGCCAGCGTTACCACGGTATATCGCCGCCGTGTGGATGATATGACCGCATTGCAGGAAGAGATCGAAGAGGCTGCTGCCGAGGGCGCAACGATCCTGCCGTTACAGGCGCCGCTGCGCATCGATGCCGACAAGGATGGCTATGTCACCGCACTTGTCACCCAGCCGCAGCAGATCGGTCCGGTCGGACACGACGGCCGTCCGAAGCCGGTCAAGGCGGACAAACCGGAAAACGTCATTCCGTGTGATATCGTCATCGTCGCCATCGGTCAGGGCATCGACTCCAAGCCGTTTGCCGCCGCAGGTGTCGCTGTGAAGCGTGACCGCTTCTCCGCCCTGCCGGACAGCATCGTAGAGGGCAGCCCGAAGGTATTCGCGGGCGGCGACGCTGTTACCGGTCCGTCTACGGTTATCCGTGCAATCGCTGCCGGTAAGGTCGCTGCCGCTAATATCGACAACTTCCTCGGCTATAACCATGTGATCCACACTTCCGTAGAGGATATTCCGGAGGCTTCTCTTTCTCCGGCGCCGGCATGTGGACGCGTCAACCTGCGTACACGCCCAGCTTGTGACTGCATCACGAGCTTTGATGATATCAAGGAAGGCATGACAGAAGATGAGGTCCTGCAGGAAGCGTCCCGCTGCCTGCGTTGTGACCACTACGGCTACGGCAACTTCAGAGGAGGTCGAATGAGACAATGGTAAATGTAACGATCAACGGTATTGCCGTCCGTGTGCCGGAAGGCACCACCATTATGGAAGCCGCTGCAAAGGCCGGCATCACCATCCCTTCCCTGTGCTATTTAAAGGAAATCAATGAGATCGGCGCCTGTCGTGTCTGCTGCGTTGAGGTAGAGGGGGAAACCCGTCTCGTTTCCTCCTGCAACAACCTTGTCTATGAGGGCATGGTCGTACACACCAACTCCCCGCGTGCCCGTCAGGCGCGCCGCATCAATGTTGAACTGCTTCTATCCCAGCATGACGGTCAGTGCGCAACCTGCGTGCGCTCCGGCAACTGCAAGCTGCAGCATGTGGCAAACGATCTTGGCATCCTGCGCAATCCATACCCGACGGATCTGCCGAAGGGACTTTGGACAGCTACCTTCCCGCTGTTCCGTGACCCGAAAAAATGCATCAAATGTATGCGGTGCGTCCAGTATTGTGAAAAAATCCAGTCGCTCGGTATTTGGGAAATGACAGGCTCAGGCGGTCGTTCTACCATTGATGTGTCACACAACCGCCGCATTAAGGATTCCGATTGCGCGCTGTGCGGACAATGCATCACCCACTGTCCGGTCGGCGCCCTGCGCGAACGCGATGATACCATTGAAGTTCTTGACGCGCTTGCCGACCCGGACAAGATCACAGTTGTGCAGATCGCACCGGCTGTACGCGCCGCGTGGGGCGAATCCCACGGTCTGCCGCGTGAAATGGCGACGGTTCGCCGTTTGGCAGCCGTTCTTCGCGCCATCGGCTTTGACTACATCTTTGACACTGCTTTCTCCGCTGATGCGACCATCATGGAGGAAGCCGCAGAATTTATCCAACGCTTTTCCTCCGGTGAACTGAATGAGCTTCCGATGTTCACCTCCTGCTGTCCGGGCTGGGTGCGCTTCCTCAAGTCGCAGTACCCGCAGCTGGTTCCGCAGCTGTCCACCGCGAAAAGCCCGCAGCAGATGTTTGGCGCGATCACCAAGAGCTATTTTGCCGAACGGATCGGTGTCCCGCCGGAAAAGCTGTGCTGTGTTTCCATTATGCCGTGTGTCGCAAAAAAATCCGAAAAGGACGGGCACGTCTACGGTGATAAACCGAACGGCATTCAGGATGTCGATATCGTTATCACAACCCGTGAAATGGATCGCCTGATCCGTTCCGAAAACATCAATATATTCTCCCTGCCGGAAGCGGAATTTGATTCTCCGCTGGGCATCGGATCAGGAGCGGGCATCATTTTCGGCGCAACAGGCGGCGTCATGGAGGCCGCCCTGCGTACAGCGTACCACACGCTTGCCGGTAAGAATCCGGCGCCGGATGCGTTCCGTGCAATCCGCGGTCATGAGGGCTGGCGCGAAGCGGAATTTGACCTCAATGGTACCGTCGTTCACTGCGCTGTGGCAAGCGGTCTCGGCAACGCGCGCCGTCTGGTCGAAGCGCTTCTTGCCGGAGAGGTGCATTATGATTTTGTGGAGATCATGGCATGTCCAGGCGGTTGTGTCGGCGGCGGCGGACAGCCGATCCCGTTCGACCAGAACGATCAGGCGGATGTCCGCGGTGATCTGCTGTATAAGCTCGACCGCTTCAGCCCGCTGCGCTATCCGCACGAAAACGCTGAAATAAAGGTTCTGTATGACACCTATCTGGGCGCGCCCCTTTCGGAACGCGCAGAGGAATTGCTGCATACCGACCACAACAGCTGGCAGATGCCGCTCAGCCTGCGCTTGCAGCAGCAGGATAGCAAAGATACAACCATCCAATTCGGGAAGCATACGTAAGAACGCTCCGTTTCGCGTGCGCCTTCTATACAGGTACAAAGGGGTCGTCTCACGAAAAAGCGAGACGGCCCTTCCTGTCCGGTATCCTGCATTTGTGCGCACACCTGTTCTCACCTCTGAAGATGCGCTGGTTCAATCGGCAAGAGCCGACCGCAGGCGATTGATTCTGAGGTTTCCTGAGAGCCTGTATCCAGGGCGGCGTTCCCCGCCTGTGATACAGGTTCTAAATTTGTGTCTTCTTGTCTTTTGCATATGCTCTCCCCGCGTGGTATAATATCCCTGATCTCTTATTGAAAAGGACTGTTGATGCTTTGAACACGCAATCTACCAGCGATTTTTCCAAGGGCAGTATCCCCTCAAATATTATCCGGCTTGCGGTCCCGATGACGCTTGCACAGCTTGTCAACGTGCTCTATAACATCGTTGACCGGATTTATATCGGCCGGATCGGGGCGGACGCTACCAACGCCCTGACCGGTCTGGGTGTCTGCTTTCCGATTATTACGATCGTCATTGCATTTGCCAATCTGATCGGCACAGGCGGTTCCCCGCTGTTCTCTATCCAGCGCGGTGCCGGGAACGACGATGAAGCCGAGGCCATTCTGGGGAATTGCCTGACCTTGCTGCTGTGCTTCGGTGCAAGCCTGACGGTAATCGGTCTGCTGCTGCGCCGTCCGCTGCTGCTGGCACTCGGCGCAAGCGAAACGACGCTCCCCTACTCCATGTCTTACATCACAATTTATCTGATCGGAAATATCTTTGTCATGCTGTCGCTGGGATTGAATTCTTTTATCAATGCGCAGGGCTTTGCACGCACCGGTATGCTTACCGTTATCATCGGCGCTGTGCTAAACCTGATTCTCGACCCCATCTTCATTTTCCTGTTGGATATGGGTGTGCGCGGCGCCGCCTACGCAACGGTTCTTTCCCAGTTTGCGGCAGCGATGTGGACGCTTCGATTTTTAACCGGTCCGCGCACGCTCCTGCATCTGAAACGAAAAAACCTGCGTTTGCAGGCAAAGCGCGTCAAAAAAATCCTGTCACTTGGTCTGGCAGGCTTTACCATGAGCGTCACCAACAGCCTCGTACAAATCGTATGCAACAGTTCCCTCCAATTCTACGGCGGCGACCTGTATGTCGGTGTCATGACGGTCATCAATTCCGTGCGGGAAATCATTATGCTTCCAATTAACGGCATTTCCAGCAGCGCCCAGCCGGTTATGAGCTTTAACTATGGCGCCCGGTTTCACAGCCGTGTCAAACAGTCGATCCGGTTTACATCCGCAATTTTGATCCTGTATTCTCTCGCCGTCTGGGGGATGGTTTCCGCATTTCCACACTTTTTCATCCATATTTTTAACACAGACCCCGCGCTGACAACAGCAGGCGTGCCGTCCATGCATCTGTATTTCTTTGGATTTTTCCTCATGGCGTTGCAGTTTTCCGGTCAGTCCGTGTTTACCGCGCTGGGAAAATCCCGCTATGCGATCTTTTTCTCTATCTTCCGGAAGGGCATTGTCGTCATTCCGCTGACACTGCTCCTGCCGCATATTGCGGGTTTGGGTGTCAATGGCGTATTCATCGCAGAACCGATTTCCAATCTTGTCGGCGGCTGCGCGTGTTTCACCACGATGTATCTGACGGTTTACCGAAAATTAAAAGATTGATTCCCATACCGCAAAAAGCCAGTCTCTCCACGTGAAAAGACTGGCTTTCTTATCTTTATCCGCTGATCTCTTTCAGCAGTTCCTCTGGTTTGATTCCATACAGTTCTGCAAGCGTCATCAGATTTGACGTGCTTGGCTCTGCACTTCCGTTTTCCCACTTTGATACTGCCTGACGGCTGACGCCGATATGTTCCGCCACAAATTCCTGCGTCATATGACACTGTGTCCGGTGCTCCTGCAAGTTCTCACCAAGGGATTTTTTGATCTGGTTCTTTTCCTTTCGCACTTCTCCGGAACGGATATATTTTTTCAATGCCCGAACGATCAGCACGACTACATAAATGAATCCTGCGATCAGCGCCAGATTCAGCAGCTGTACCAAAACCTCTATCGATATAAACTTCGTCACATTCGCCATATATTGAGCCTCCTGTTTTTGATACCGTAATGATATCATCTTTTTACAGTTGACACCAGCAATTATCGCGCAACTTTGGGTTGCATCCGTATTTTTTCGGCGTTTTTATCGTGTGACCTGATGAATCCATTTGAACGATCGGGCACGCAGATACACGACCGGACACTTCCCAATCTGATCCATTTTCAGGCAGAAGAACACGACCGCCGGCGGAAAATGAAATACAAAAGCAGATACGTATGCACTCGGCAGACAGATGAGCCATGTCCAGATATTGTTGTTTATCATCGCAAAGCGGGTATCGCCGCCGGCACGCAGGAAGCCGCAGTCGGTCGCCATCTGGTAGCATGTGCCGACCGTTGTGATTGCGAGTACGGTGATAAACTGGCGGGTCAGCTGCGCCGCACGCGGCGTCAGCGTGTTGTAGATCAGCAGAATCGGCCACTGGCTGAGAAACAGAACGATACCGGTTACAATGCCGATGACAACAAATACGATTTGCAGGGTGTGCATAATGGGCTTTATACCTGCAATCGGGTCATCCTCATGTTCTCCGAGCGTTTTACCGGTGACAATCGCCGCTGCGCTCGATGCACCGTATCCAATGACTGAAATGATTTGATAGACAATGACAGAGATCGAGTTTGCCGGCAGGACAGACGCAGAATCCTCCATATTGCCGATGATCGCGGTCTGGAAAATGGAGTTGATGCCCCAAAGCGCCTGCGTGACCAGCAGCGGCAGCGAAATGCGGATATAATCCGGCATATACTGTGTATCAATAAAAATGAGCTTCTTCAGGTTCAGATTGAGTGTGTGCTCGCGGAATTTCAGGAACCAGATGACAATCATCAACTCGACTGTGCGCGAGACAAGCGTTGCGATCGCTGCACCGCGTACACCGAGCGCCGGTGCGCCGAAATGTCCATAGATCAGGATATAATTGAGCACGATATTGATGCACAGCGTTGAGCCTGCGATGATATAGCCGATCTTTACAATGCCGATCGAACGCAGTGACGATGCAAGCATATTCGTGACGGCAAACAGGACATATGTAAAGCAGATGATGCGCAAATATTGTATTGCCTCCTGCGCAACTGCCGCATCATTTGTCATAATGCCAATTAGCTGATGCGGGAAAAACAGCGCTGCGAGGAACAGGATGAGCGCCATGCCGCAGCCAAAGCGTAATCCGCAGCCGATAATACTCGGTATCGGTCCTGTCTCTTTTTTGCCCCAGTAGCGTGCGCCAAGGACAACAATGCCTTCACTGACACCGACGACCAGCATCTGTAAAAAGAACTGGAACTGATTGCATAGCGATGCGCCGGAAAGCGCATCCTGTGAAAATCTGCCGAGCATAATATTATCTGCAAGATTGACAGAATAGGTCAGCAGATTCTGCAATGCAATGCTCAATGTTAAAATTGCAAAGGATTTGTAAAACTTTTTATCCCGGATCATGATAGAGCCTCCTTTGGCGCGGGATATTCATGCTGTAATTTAGAAAAACCACGACAGCACACTGCAGGCGAAAGAACCGTCCAATTGATTCCATCCCGTCTCTTTTTTTAAAGTATATCGTTTCCTGTCCGAAATTCAATGCAAAAATCAATCATTTTATTTTGATTTTGTGCTATGTCTCATGTTATAATAGAAAAAAGGAGAGGTGCGCCATGGGAAAATGCAATGAACCGGGTGTATTGCTGGAATCCGATCGATTTTTCAATACACCAAGCGCTGTTGCCAGCCGGCTGTTTTATTATATTACCCGATGCGGGCATTACTTCTGCACTCCGGAGTATCACTTTACCGATGACTGCGATGTCGCCCGTCTGCCGAGTCACCGCAATTCCATGATCTATTTCGTGTGCTCCGGCTCGCTGTATGTGGAAAACAACGGTCTGAACGCCATTGTACGGGCCGGTCAGACCGCATTGATCGACTGCGCGCAGCCACACCATTATTATGCACGCGAAAATTCAGAAACGCTGTGGATGCATCTGGAGGGATGCAACACAAAGGAATTTTTCACGTATATCCGCTCGATATACGGCGAACGTCTGGCATTCACGCCTCCCTCTTCCCTGAGCACCAAAACAGCTATGCTGCAGCTCATCAATGCTTTCCGTTTGCCCGGACAGATGAGCGAAGGCGAGCAGTCCCAGCGGATCCACCGTCTGCTATGTGAGCTGATCGTCCTGCCGCGCGTAAACCGGCAAATCGAGAATAACGATGTCATTTCGCAGGTCATAGACTATATCACGCAGCATCTATTTGAAGATCTCTCGGTCAGCGATGTCGCTTCCTCGGTCAATCTGAGTCCCTCCCATCTGTCCCGCCTGTTTAAGATGCGGACAGGCTTTTCACCGCATGAATATATTACGCTCCGCCGCATTGATGCCGCAAAGGAACTGCTGCTCACGACAAATCTTTCCGTCCGGCAGATCGCTTTCCGCGTCGGCTATCACAGTGAAGCGAATTTTATTACATCATTTTCCGGTAAAACCGGTGTAACACCTGCGGTATTTCGCCGCAGTCCGATTTAACAAAGGAGGAATTGCCCTATGTCCGGCAGCTGTGATGTTGTTCTGGCCGGTGCAGCGATCATTGATGTTCCCGTTGTGCCGGTTGACACATCTATATTTTCCCGCGATTCTACGCCGACAGGACGCATTATCCTGACCTCCGGCGGCGATGCAATGAATGAAGCGCTTGTACTGTCCCGTCTGGGCAGGCGCGTCCGTCTTATCAGCCGGATCGGCAGGGATGCCGCCGGCGCATACCTCAAGCATATCTGTGCGGATGCGGGTATGGACACACAATACCTGTATGAAATCGATCAGCTTGATACCGGCATCAACATCGTTCTGGTCGGACACGACGGTGAGCGCCGTTTCTTGACCAATCCGCACGGCAGCCTGCGCGCGCTGGAGGCGCAGGATATCGTGCCGCAGGCTCTGGACGACGCGAAAATCTTCTGTTTCGCCAGTATTTTCGTCTTTCCCCTCATCTCTCCGCAGCAGCTGGAGACAGTATTCCGCATGGTACGCAGCCGCGGTCTGATCGTATGCGCAGACATGACCTCTCCAAAAAACAACGAAACCATCGCTGACCTTGCGCCTGCATTTCGGCAGCTGGATTATTTGTTTGCAAATCAGCAGGAGGCGCAGCAGATCACCGGTCTGTCCGATACCGAAGCGATTGCACGGGCAATCCGAAAAACCGGCGCGCGGCATGTTATCATCAAATGCGGTGCGCAGGGCTGCGTGATCGCGGATGATACCGGCATCCGGCACATCCCTGCCTGTCCGGATACCCGATGTATTGATACCACCGGTGCGGGTGACAGCTTTGCCGCGGGTTTTCTCTCCGCTCTGTTGGATGGATACAGCTTTGCGGACTGCGCAAGATACGCCAACGCATGTGCCGCTGTTTCTGTCGAAGCGGTTGGTGCGGTTACAGGTGTCACAGATGCAGCCCAGGTCCTGCACCGATATCGGACTGCATATTGATAGGTCTTTAAATACGGTTGCGGTGCGCAGGCGAGTGTGTTATAATAACCACATTGATAAAAGCCTGTCCGTAAAAGACGCAAGTAAGCGATGTGTCTTTTCATTTACAGGTAGACAGGGAAAGAGTGAACGCATTTATGAGTTTTTTCCGCCAGTTAAAAGATGAAGTCAATGACCGCAATATTGACAAAGAAAAAATGAAAAACCTGACCAGAGATCTGACTGAGGCTGAATTGGAAGCAGAGGAGCCTGCAGCGACACAGCCGGAGGTTGAGGAAGATCCGGATTATCCGGAGCATCCGCCTTATATTTCGCTCAAGCCGCAGCTTACCGAGGTTCAGCTCTGGCGCCTGCCTGCGATCCGATTCTACTGCACCATTCTGTTTTTCTGCTTTGGTATGATCCTCTACGGCATTATCAATCAGGTATTTGGTCTTGGCATGGACAAGGGCGCTGTCGGCTGGTACCAGCTCATCGGCGCTGCAATCGGCTTTCTGATCAGCCGTGAGATCATTGAGCCGCGGCTCAAGATTCCCTTCTCTCAGGGCACACCGGAGCAAAAAAAGAAAGCGGCTGAAGCATACGTCAAGCAGATGGATGCGTTGGATGAACACATCCACGAGCTGCGCAAGCGCCGCGGCGCGGATCTCGATCAAACCGACGACGAAAAAGAAGAATAGCCAAAAAAATTCCGCCATCGCATGGATGACGGAATTTTTTGGGTCGAAATGCTTCGGAATCAGGAAAATCTGACTTGTTTTGGATAACAACAAGGATAAGGAAAGAGAAGAGAGAGTTTTCAACATTCAGCAAACAAGTCTTCCGGCATTCGCCCTGCGGCCCCCACCGCATTTATTGAGATATAGTAGAAAAGGAAGGTAAGAAAAAGAGTATGTCGGAGAATTGGCTTTATTTTCCCTCCAACAACTACCATTATAGTCATTTGCACCAAAAACGCAAGGTCAAAATTGTTCAAATTTACGAATCTAAAGACAACTGTATTTGTCAAGAGTGCATACCCTGTCGAAAAATCCTTCGTGTAAGGTTCTTTCTATTGTTACAATAAACAAAGTTTTACTTAAAGTAATACCGTATCGTCCGGACATCGGCGCTTCCCGAAAAAGACGCACCCGAATTTTGTTCCGAAAATCTGTAATCCATATGATTTATCTGCGTTTTCTCGCTGTATCTGATCCCTGTTTTCCCCTGATGCAATCGCTCCTTCCGAATGCTGCAATATCCTCTTAAAACACGATATAGATACATATATCCCGCCGCTGCCGCAAGCACATGCCGGCAGCATCGATCAAATGAAACGGGCTTTCTTACCGCAAAAGCTGTCTATCCGCCCCAACTGACGCATAGACTATTGTATAAAACCGTCCGGTCTGCGGGCGAAGATCGGTCGTATCGAATATTTTCCGCTTCATCCGCACCGCTGCTCATATTTTATTCAAAGCTCCGCAATAATTTTTGAATTTTTCTTGAAATAATCCTGCAAATGCGCTATTATATACTAGATATCGGTAAACGCATACAGTGCAGACAGACAATGGCGTCTCGTTCCCGCTATTCGTTATGCCTGCATTTTTTATGCTATGATATGTTACAAATCGAAGGGAGATTATTAAAACATGGAAACACTGTCAAATATCGTTTCTGTTGTAGACGATTTTGTGTGGGGACCGGTTATGCTTGTTCTGCTGGTCGGCACCGGTATTTTTCTCACGTTCCGCATTGGTTTCCGCAGCTGGACGAATTTGCCATATGCGCTGCGTTCCGTACTGAGTAAAGAAGCGCGCACGACAAACCGTGGTACCGGTGATATCTCACCATTCGCTGCATTGATGACCGCGCTTGCCGCTACGATCGGTACCGGCAATATCGTCGGCGTTGCCACCGCACTGGTCAGCGGCGGTCCGGGCGCACTGGTATGGATGGAGATTTCCGCAATCTTTGGTCTGACCAGTAAGTTTTCCGAGTGTATGCTTGCAATCAAGTACCGCACGGTCAATGATCAGGGTGAAATGCTCGGCGGGCCGATGACGACCATGAAGCGCGGCCTGAAAAACAAGACGTTCGGCGCTGTTCTGGCCATGCTGTTTGCCGTCTTTGCCGTAATTGCTTCGTTTGGCATCGGCAACATGACGCAGGCAAATTCCATTTCTACCGCGCTGGAAAATACATTCCAGATCCCGACATGGATCACCGGCGTTATCTGTGCCGCTCTGGTTCTGGTTATCCTGCTTGGCGGTATCACCCGTCTGTCTAAGGTTTCTTCCGTCATTGTTCCGGTAATGGCAGTATTTTACCTGTTCTTTGGCATTATCGTCATTCTGGGTCATATCACGGAGGTTCCGGCGGCAATCGTCCTGATGTTCAAATGCGCATTCAGCCCAACGGCGCTCACCGGCGGCGTACTCGGCTCTATTGTTTCCGGCTTTATGAGCTCGATGCGTTACGGCGTTGCCCGCGGCGTGTTCTCAAACGAGGCAGGCATGGGTTCTGCTGCAATCACGGCGGCAGCCGCTACGACAGATGATCCGGTTCGTCAGGGCTACATCAATATGACCGGCACATTCTTTGATACGATCGTGATCTGCACAGTGACTGGTCTTGCAATCTGCTCCTCCGGCGTTCTGGGCATGACCCATCCGGTCACAACCGACGGTATGTTTACCTATGACGCAAACGAAGCAATGGTAACTTATGTAGACGCTGACGGCAAATCCCTGACCGGTTCGATCACGGTTGACGGCGAAACGCTCACCATCACACTGGACGATGCGAACGCTTCCACCAAGACGCTGACACCGTATGCGGAAAACGGCGAAGCGGGCGATCCGGCGACGCTGGTCGGCGAGTGGATCGATTCCTCCGGCAATATCTACGAGTTTAACACAGACGGCACCTATGCGGAAAATGATCTGTATGTCGGTTCTCCGTTGACCATCGAGGCATTCCGTACAGTCCTCGGTGACTTCGGCGCATGGATGGTAACCATCGGCATCGTACTGTTCGCATTCTCCACGATTCTCGGCTGGGAATATCACGGCGAGAAGGCTCTGGAGTACATCGTAAAGAAGCAGTCTATCTGCATGGCTTATCGCATCATTTTCGCGCTGATCGCATTTGTCGGCGCAACACAGTCGCTCGATCTGGTATGGAACTTCTCAGATATCGCAAACGCACTGATGGCAGTGCCAAACCTCATCTGTATGCTGCTGCTGAGCGGCGTGATTGCGGAAGAGGTCAAACGCTTCCAGCCGACCATCGACGCGGAAAATGCCGCACGCAAGGCAAAGAAAAGATAACGATTATTAGGAACGATCAATGCCCTCCCATTTTACCGGGAGGGCATCT
>CAYNPX010000040.1:0-12955 GCA_964399205.1 uncultured Butyricicoccus sp. | reverse complement strand
GCATCCCGATCGTTATTCGCGGTCGAGAATTTTTTTGCTTTTAGAAGATTATTTGCGCGGCGTTTCCTTAAATAAAAAGAGAACTTCAACAAAATATGCTCCCTATCAGCAGCGAACGAAAATAAAGGAAGCAATATTATGTTGAAGTCTCAGAATAATAGCACTATCAATCAGTATTTGCAGGGAACTGTCTGCTGTGATTTTTGTCTGTCACTCAAGTTCCTCTACCGGAACATCCCTTTCCGCATAGTATTTTGCATCAATATAATAGCCAATGGCAAGTCCGATGACCATACCGATAATTTCGAAGGTATAACCGTCGATCGCAGTCAAGCCCTGCACAATCATACCGATAGCAAATCCTGCAGCCACCCCAATATATTCAGAGCGCGGAATACAGCCAAATGCTTTGTCTTGTTTGCTGTGATACCCCTTCTTCATAACGATGCTCCTTTTACAGATACAGTCTCCCAACAGGTTAGGAGACTGTATCTTTTTCGATAGATTTATTTAATCTTTATAGAAATCCGGACGATCGGTCAGCGGAACAGTTTCGATGGCACCGCTCTTCTGGGACTTCAGAACAGAGTCAGTGGTAACTGCTGCACAATATCCATCCCAAGCGGAAGCTGCTGCTGCACAGAATGTATTGTTGTTGCATGCATCTGCCCATGCCTGGAATTCACGATCATAAGCTTCTGCAAAGTATCCAAGACCATCAGAAGTCATGCCTGTGTAATGGGTGTTTGCGGTGCAGACATCAACACGTGCCGGACGCGGCAGCGTTGCGGTACCGTCTTCGCACAGAACCTCACAGCGAATATCATAACCGTACTGGCAGTTAGTCCAGATTTCACAGTTGATAACCATACCGGAGGAAGTCGTCAGAATTACAATCTGCGGGTCGTGAAGGTTCTTATTTTTAGAATGACGGGATACCTTCGGGAAAATGGACTGTGCCTTGACGAAGTAGTCGCCAACCAGCCAGCTCATGGTATCGATTTCATGAATAGCAGTTCCGGTAACAGCTACTACATCATCATACTGTGGCGCATAGTTTGCATTTCTGTGTGCACAGTGTGCTACCAGCGGCTCTCCCAACTTGCCGGATACAACCAGAGCCTTCAGTTCTTCATAAGCCGGATCAAAGCGGCGGTTGAAGCCCATCTGGATCAGGCGTTTGCCGCCTGCAATCTCTGCATCAACAACCTTCTTTGCACCTTCAGCAGAAGCAGACAGCGGCTTCTCACAGAAGATGTACTTGCCCAGCTTGATTGCTTCTAAACAATATTCCTCATGAGTAGAGTCAATGGATACGATAACGATTGCATCTACTTCCGGGTCATTGATCAGCGCATACGGATCTGCGATATAACGTACCCCTTCATACGGTGCAATAACTTCCTTTGCACGCGCCTCATTGATATCAGAAACAGCTACAACAGTCGCTCCATTAATCTTGTTCATAATACGCAGAAAATGCTGTGTACCCATTGCACCTACGCCTATAATACCTACTTTAAGCATAATAATCTCCTTTTTTTAAATTAAGCGTTTTCCATAATGCCTTTTACAGCAGTTGCCGTATCGATTGCAGGGAATAATTCATAGCCTACATAGCCAGTATATCCACATGCTTCCAGATGGCCAATGACCTTCTTGTAGTTGATTTCGCCAGTGCCCGGTTCATGGCGTCCCGGTGCATCTGCTACATGGATATGACCCATTTGATCTGCATATTTCGTGATAGTATCACACAGGCTGCCTTCGTTCAACTGCATATGGTAAACATCATACAAAATCTTCAATCGTGGAGATCCAATCAGTTGGCAGATCTCTGCACCCATCTGTGTAGTTGCCAGATAATTGCCTACATGGTCTGTCGTAATGTTCAGTGCTTCCAGGTTTAAGTTGATTTCTTCCTGTTCTGCCAACTGTGCACATACCAAAAGCGTATCATACATGGAGCACAGCTTTACTGTCTCCGACAGTTCATCATAGTGGTTGACTACAACACCAGCATCTCCCAGTGCATTAGAGTGAATGGTAACACTCTTCGCACCTACCTGCTTTGCTGCCGCAATGGACTGCTTCAGATAGTCAAGATATGGCTGCTTATGTGTCGGATCTACCAAAGAATAATCTGCATCGCCGTTAAAACCAGAGATTGCAATACCAGCCTTTTGTGCTGCTTCACGCGTCGCATCCAGATCGCGGATACGGTAATCCCAAAATTCTACTGCGGCAAATCCATCCTTCTTCGCTGCCTGAAACCGTTCCAGCCACGGCAGCTCTGTGTACAGCGTGTCAATGCACGCGCATTTTTGTAAACTCATACAAATTCTCCTATCAGTCCAGATATCAGTCCAGACCCATTTCAGTCTTGTACTCTGCAAGATTGTCCCTGGTGATCAGTTTAGACGGGGTCTCTGTCTGCTCCTCCAGATCCTTGCCGTCCAGCGCGTCTAAGCAGCACTGAATTGCGGTTTCAGCCTGAATATTCGGATACTGTGCAATCGTGCCAGTCAGTGTACCTTCCTCAATTGCCGCAAGATCATCCGAGGATGCGTCAAAGTCAAATACGGAAACCTTACCGGAAAAACCGTTCTGCTCGATTGCCTGAATCGCGCCCTGACCCATCTCAGCATTTACCGCCCATACGACATTGACCTCCGGGCTTGCGGACAGTACGTTCTGCATAACGTTAAACGCTTCATTTCTATCGCACTTTGCTGTCTGCGATGCGACAACCTCAAAATCGGGAACCTGATCCTTAAAGCCTGCCAGACGGTCATCCAGCGCAGCTACACCCGGATTTCCCTCCAGATAACAGATTTTTCCGTCCGTAATGTTTTCCTTTGCATAATCGCCCGCCTGCTTTGCCGCATCATACTGGCTGATACCGACATAGGTCTCAACATAGCCGCCCTGCGCTTCCAGTTCGTCCATATCGATGGTATCGTTGACAAGGATAACCGGAATATCGGCATTGTTTGCCTTTATAATGGACGGGATCAGCGCCTGAGAGTCCGCAGCGGATAGGACGATTGCATCAAACCCCTTGGTGATCGCATTTTCCATCATCTGTACCTGCTTCTCTACGTCTGTTTCCTTCTCCGGAGCCTGGAATTCCAGCGATACGCCCTTTTCCTCCGCTGCTGCATACGCACCCTTTTCCATAGTCGTCCAGAATTCGTCTGTCTTTGCCTTGACGATGTAAGCGATCTTGACCTCGCTGTCGCCGGAACCTTCCGCGCTGCCGGATGCGCTGCTTGATGAATTGCCGCAGCCCGCCAAGCCACCTGCCAACATTGCGCCTGCCAGAAGCATTGCGCCAAACCGTTTCATTGCCTTGATTTTCATAATTTTGTCTCCTTTTCTTGATTTTTTTTGAGATAAATGTTTTTTTGCTTGTGTATTTGTATGTATGTTACTTCTTCTTCCTGGATACTGTGCCGTTGCGGAATGCATCAGCCAGTACAGCCAGCAGGATTACAATGCCGATAACCAGCTTCTGCAAGTTGGAAGATACATTGAGCAGATTCAGACCGTTGCGGATGACGATCATGATAATCGCGCCAACGAAAGTGCCCCATACCGAACCGGAACCGCCTAACAAGGAGGTGCCGCCGATAACGCACGATGCAATCGCATCCATTTCGTAGTCCAGACCTGCGGTGGACTGTGCGGAATTGAGTTTTGCCGTCAGAATAACAGAAGAGATACCTGCGCATAAACCAGAGAGTGTGTAAGCCAGCGTCTTGTACTTATCTACATTGATACCGGATAGACGGGTCGCCTCTTCGTTTCCGCCGATAGAGTAGATATACCGGCCGAACTTGCGGTATTTCATCACATAGTAGAAAACGACGTACAGTGCAATCATGAAAATGATCTGTACCGGGATCTGTGTGCCCGGAATCGTGCCGGTACCGATCCAGCGGAAGCCTGCAGAGTAACCAGTGATGGTATTGCCGTCCGCAATGGTGTATGCCGCACCGCGTGCCATGGACATCATCGCCAACGTTGCGATCATCGGCTGTAGCTTGAACTTGGAGATCATAATACCGTTAAAGGTACCGCATAGTGCGCCGATCACCAATGCTGCCAGAATGCCAACGATAGCAGGCATGCCACCTTCTACGATGATCTTACCCATGACGATGCCGGTGAAAGCAACGACCGAACCGACAGAAATATCAATACCACCGGTGAAGATAACGACGTTTACACCCAGTGCCAGCACGGCGATGGTCGTCACCTGCTGCAAAATGTTGATTAGATTGTTAAAGCTGTGGAACGCCGGCTCCGCAATGGACAGCGCCACACACAGTACAACCAACACAATCAACGATGACATATTTGACAGATCAATTCTTTTCTTTGCTTTGGTTTCCATGAATTTCCCTCCCTTATATATTTGCCTTGGTACCGGTCGCATAGCCGACGACCAGTTCCTCAGTCAGATTTTTCATATCCTCGCCTTCGATCAGACCGGTCATTTCGCCCTCATGCATGACGTAGATTCTGTCGCTGACGCCCATACATTCTGCCAGTTCGGACGAAACCATGATAACAGCCTTACCCTGTTGCTTGAGCTGATTCATGATGCTGTAGATTTCCGCCTTTGCGCCGACGTCAATACCACGAGTCGGCTCGTCGAAAATAACGATATCCGAATTCGTGTTCAGCCACTTACAGATAACTACCTTTTGCTGGTTGCCGCCGGACAGGTTCTTTGCCTTCTGCTCCAATGACGGCGTTTTGACGTGCATGGAGTCCGCCAGCTTCTGGTTGTTCTCCGTCTCCTTCTTTTTATTCAGACCGAAGCCAGTCATCGCGGTATTCAGATTCGGCAACGAAATGTTTTGGTTCAATGTGAAGTCCAGAATCAGTCCTTGCTGCTTGCGATCTTCTGTCAGCAGCGCGATACCCAAACGCTTGGCCTGCTCCGGCGACCGGATTTCTATCGGCTTGCCTTTGACTGCGATAACGCCGCTGTCATACGGGTCTGCGCCGAAGATCGCACGCATCAGTTCGGTGCGCCCCGCACCCATCAAGCCATAAAAGCCTGTTATCTCTCCAGCTCTCGCGTAGAACGAAACGCCTTTGAGCGTCTTACCCTGCTTGAGATCCTTGACTTCAAGCAGGTTTTCGCCCGGCTCTACCTCTACCTTAGGATAATAATTTGTCATCTCTCGACCAACCATCATCGCAACCATCTGGTCTATCGTGATATCTTTGATGTAAACTGTGTCCACATACTTTCCATCGCGGAAAATCGTCACTCTATCGCCGATCTGCATGATCTCATTCAGACGGTGGGAGATGTAAACGATTGCTACGCCCTGTGCCGTCAGCCTGTGGATCAGACCGAACAGCGCGTCGACCTCCTTTTCCGTCAGCGCCGACGTCGGCTCGTCCATAATCAGGATGTCACAGTGATAGGACATAGACTTTGCAATTTCGACCATCTGCTTCTGGCCGACTGTCAGTGTGGAAACCAGCACATTCTCCTTGATGTCTGAATGAATCTCGTCCAGCAGTCTGCGGGCTTCCTGATTCATCTTCTTCCAGTCAATGTTGCCGGATTTCGTTGTCGGCTGGCGTCCAAGGAACATGTTCTCCGCTACCGTCAGGTTATCCAGCAGGTTTAATTCCTGAAAGATAATGCCTACGCCACGGCTTCGTTGTTCATCGACGCTTCGCGCTACAATTTCCTCGCCTTTCCAGATGATCTTTCCCTTATAGTTTGTGTTGACGCCTGCAAGTACCTTCATAATGGTACTCTTGCCTGCACCGTTCTCGCCCAGAAGGACGTGAACCTCGCCCGGTATTGCATTGAACTTTACGCCGTCCAGTGCTTTTACGCCGGGGAACTCCACAGAGATATCTGTCATCTCGACGAGATACTTGGAATTTGCCATCTAACTATCGCCTCCTACTTTGCTGTTTTTATTTATAACAGAAATTCCAAAGAATTTTTGTTGCGACTATACTTCTTATCGTTCCGGTGGATGCTGGCTCATGCGCCGCAGCGCTCCGCATGTGAGAGAGAGCTTTGGATCTGCTGAAATGGCAGGGTGTTTTGTTCATAGGATTGCCCGCAGATCCAAAGCAGTTATGAAAGTGAAAAGAAGCAATCTATTTTGAGGTTCCGGTTTCGCAGAGGCAGAAGTGACTTGAGAAAATCCTCTGCGAAGCCGTAAAATGGATGAAACTTTTGTGTATGAAATCTGTTTGGATCTTTACTCTACAGGGGATGCTAACATTATCCCCTGCAGAGCAAACGCCATAGAAAGAAGAGAAACAACTTTAAATGCCGGCGGTCTTGCGGATGTAATCGCGTGCCATCAGCGCATATTCCAGCGGGTTTGCCTTTGCCGGATTCTGTTCCGCTTCGACGATGAACCATCCCTCATAATGTGCATCGCGTAATGCAGCGAACACGCCCGGATAATCCACGCAGCCGTCGCCCGGAACGGTGAAGCAGCCTTCCAGCACTGCCTTGCGGAACTTAAAGCCCTCTTTATAAGCCTTTTCCATCATCTCAGGACGAATATCCTTCAGATGAACGTGGCCGATTCTCGGACCGAATTCCTTTGCTGCCTTAACGGCATCCTCCTTTGAGAAGGTAAAGTGGCCAGTATCAAAACATAAATAAACATATCTCGGATCCGTGTTGTCCATCAGGCGTTTGGTTTCCTCAAAGGTCTGCACTACCGTTGCCATATGATGATGGAAACACATCTTGAATCCACGATCCGCAGCGATCTTGCCCAGTTTGTTCAGTCCGGCACACAGCCTGTCCCACTCCTCATCGGATGCAATCGGCTTATTATCACCGAACATGGAACATTCTTCAGCGAACAGGCATCGGGTCAGCTCACATACATTGATTCTGGATGCTCCCAGTGCTTCCAAAAAATCAAGCGTCTTGACGAAGTCCTTTTCATTTTCCTCATAAGGAGTAGAACACAGGAATGTCGAACACCACTGTGATGCAATTTTAATGCCGCGTAAATCCAGTGCTTTGTTCAGTACATCTGGGTCAGTCGGGAACTTACCGCCCACCTCTGTCCCCTGAAAGCCAGCCAGCGCTGCTTCGGAAACCATCTGCTCAAATGTCAACTCACCACCTAATTGGGGCATATCGTCATTTGTCCATCCAATCGGTGCAATACCAAGTTTTACGTTATTAAACATGTTGTTTTCCTCCATGCTGTGTTCGTCTTTTGTTGTACATAGTATACGTCCTATGTGCGAGTTTGACAGCGAGATAGTTTTTCGCTAATCGCGTTTGTTTTACTTTCTTTTTGCATAAAGAAAACGTGAAATAGCCCGATTTTTCGTTCCGGTTCTATTTCACGTTCGGAAAGTAGTATTTTTTTTCGATTGCGTTGTCATTTCTTTCGATGATGTGGTTTTTTTACCTCTGCTTTATTTTTCGGTATTCCTGCGGTGTCATTCCAGTTGCTTTTTTAAAGATTTTACTGAAATGGCGGTTGTCATGATATCCGGCCAGCTCACCGACTTCACGAATCCGGGTTCCCGTGCGTTCTAAAAGCTCTTTTGCATGGTTAATGCGGCAGGATTGTAAATATTCTGAAAAGGTAATCTCCGTCTCCTTATGAAATACATAGCTGAGGTAGGTTGATGCCAGATGCACAGAATCCGCTGCGTCCGACAACGAAATATTTTCACGGTAATGCTCCTGTATGTAACGAATTGCGGCAGCTACACCTTCACTGTATTGGTCGGTATCCGGCAGCATTTCCTCGGAAACAGTTAAATATACTCCGACCATTTCCTGTACATCAGCAAAACGTTTCGGTGCCTGCCGGATATCAACGCCCAACAGCCGGTCTGCGCTGCGAACCCAGTTTGCAACCAAGTCCCTGGGGGTCTGTTGATCTGAAAACTCCGTCAAAACCGTATCCAATAAGCGTTTCATTTCGCTGCTGCTTTTGTGGGCCGCCATTTCGTCTGCCTGCTCCAGAAACCGTTCTGCGGAAGCAGGGAGACGGTTCCAGACCGCCGGATACTGCCAGGCATAAAAGATATTTCCTGAATGATAAAAACTGTGCCCCATTGCTTCCTGCGCTTGATTCCAGCAGTCTGCAATATCAGCCTGTTCGTCTGCCAGTCCGCTGACTCCTATCAAAACAGGGAATTCATAGATTTGTTCAAATTCACTGGCAAAGGCTGCTGCATTTTCCTGTAATATGTAAAGCTGTTCTTGTCTACTACTGTTTTTCGGAACCTCGCATAAAATTGCAAACAGACCTCCACGTACATGAACCGCCCGAATACAATTCAGTTTCCTTCCGACATGTACGCATGTATGCGCAAAGGCATTATAGAACTGTTCTCTTCTTTCTGCAGGCTGAAAGGCAATGCGTTCCTCATAGTCCATAACACGAACCGCAAATACGGCATTCGGTTTGATACAGCTGCAGCGCAGAGCCATACCGTCCAGCAATCTGAGAAGCATTTTTCTCTCCGACTCCTGTATCACCTCTGTTTTTTCCTTTCGTTCCGCCTGCGGCGCCACTTCCCGAAGTGTATGCAGCAGTTTTTCCGCTGTTATCTCATCCTTTAGAAGGTATTCATCTGCACCAATCCTCATGGCTTCCTTAACATATTCAAAATCATCATGGCAGCTCAACATAATAACTTTTGCCGAATTTTGCTCCTGCTTTAATTTTCGAAGCAGGTCAATGCCGTTCATCATCGGCATTTCAATATCTGTAATCACAATTTCCGGATGTATCTGTTCAATCATCTGCAGTGCCTGTACCCCATCTTTGGCTATTCCGGCAAGCCGGTAACCATTTTGTTCCCAGTCAACAAGCTGTGATAGATAACTCCGCACCATGAAATCATCATCGGCAAATACGATCTGAATCATTTTCTTCCTTCTCCCACATATTCTTTCAAAAACCTGCCTACATTGCTCTGCGTAATCAGTTCGTTTCCGACATAAGTCGTTGTGCTGATTTCTTCTCCATTCAATCGCTGAACAATTGTACTGATTGTTCTATAGCCGATCTCATATCCATTCTGGCTGACCATTGCTACAATATCTCCGTTTTGCACAGCGGTCAATGCGTCGCTCTGGGTATCCATGCCAACCAGCTTGATATCCGTTCTCTGCGCTGCACGGCATTCTATCATTGCTCCCATTACCATCATTGCGCTTGAACAGAACACCCCTTGTATTTCCGGATGCTGCTCCAGCAGCTGTCGCATAGCTGCCCGGCCTCCGCTCATTGTACAGTCAGGAACCTCGTAAATCTCCAAAAACTGTAAAGTTGTCATATGTTCAATATAATTTCGAAATCCGTTTGCACGTTTGGAATGTGCAGTCTGCTTTTGGCTTCCTGCAATGACAGCTACCTGTGCGCCGTCTGAAACCGCTTTTGCCAGCGCTTCACCTGCCATTTCTCCTGCATAATAATTATCCGAACCAATATATGGAATATCCGCACTGTCCGCCGCTTCCTCGTCCATATAAAACAGCTCAATCCCGTTCTCATAAATTTCCGGAACATACTGAAGTATACCCACTGAATCACATGGCGCAATGGCAATTGCATCCGGCTTAGAGGAAATCGCATCTTCTAAAATACCTGTTTGTACTTCGGCATCGTCCTCTGACTCCGGCCATAGAATTGTCAAATCAACATTATATTCCGAAGCAGCTTTTTCCATTCCATCCTGTACAGACAGCCAGTGCAGAGAATCCATCGCTTTTACAATTGCAACAACTGATTTCTGTTCCGGGTTTATCTCGGTCTGCTGCTGTCCGCAGCCAGATAACAATAACACCGAAGTCAGAAGAATAATTGCTTTTTTCATTGTCTTGTTCCTCATTAAATCGTATAAATGTCTGGATGGTCTGCAATCGGCAGCGTAATCATTGCCGTTGTTCCATGCTGCGATGAAGAATAAAAGGTGAGGCTGCCCTGATCGCCATAATACAGCTGTAAACGTTCCCGAATATTACTAATGCCAATTCCGCTGAATTTACTTTTCCGAACGTCATGGGTCAGGTTGTACTGTTCCTCCCGTGTCATTCCTACACCGTTGTCCTTGACTTGTATCGCCAGAAATCTGCCGTCCTGTATGACATGAACTTCAATTCGATTTTTACCCTCGCAATGATTTAGGCCATGAAGGATTGCATTTTCAACCAATGGCTGAATAATCAATCTCGGAACATAAAACAGTTCTGTCTTCTGTTCTACATCAAATACCACATCAAATGATCCCTGATAACGGAACTGCTGAAGCGTAACATAATTATGTACCATTCTGATTTCCTGCTGTATGGTAATAAAAGCACCGCGGTCACTGGCACTCAGCCGCAGCAGTTCAATAAATGCCTGCAAAAGCGCAGCAATTTCATTTGAGTTCTGCATCAATGCTGCATATCGGATCGAGGATAATGTATTATACATGAAATGCGGTGTAATCTGATATTGCAGTGCCTCAATCTCAGCCTCCTTTTTTAGCATTTTCTCTTTTACAAGTTCATCAATCAGCCGCTCCACCTGTTCGATCATTTCATTGAAATTTTCAGACAGATTTCCAATCTCATCATGACGATAAATGTCCGCTCGAATTGTCAAATCTCCTTCTTTGACCTGATTCATTGTTTTTTCCAATTCCTTCATTGGATACATCATCCTGCGCACAATGAAAAAAACCGGAATACAGAAAACAAAATTCAACAGAACAGCAACCAGCAAAATCCAGTTTCTCGTTTTTCTCAATTCTGCTGTGATTGCTGTAAAATCAGAAACAGAAACCATGCTGTAGTCAGTCATGCTCATCTTCTTCGAAACGGAAATGGTGTTGCTCTGTTCCACAAGAGTTGTATTTAAAATCCCAGTATCCGTTGCAGAAACCACTTTGTTTCCTTCCGTAATATAACAGATCGTGTTCTTCGTTTCTTCGCTCTGAAGACATTTAAAATAAATATCACGTTCATCTATATTCACAAATAAGATTCCAAGTATTTCATCTCCGTTTTTTATTTGCTTTTCATAGGTAAAGAATGTTCTCTGTATCGCTGAACTGCTGTCAGTATTATAAGTTGGGGAAAATTGATTTTCACTTTTTTCATCAGTGATAGATGAGATCCATGCTTCTGTTTCTGGAGAATTCTCCGCAATCTCAATACCGTCTGCGCTTACTTTTACAATGATATCTTCCTCCGTAATGTAACAATATACAGAATAAATCGAACTGCTGCTTCCCTGAATTCTCTCTAATAAGTCCGTTAATTTCTCATACGTTGTATCTCTGTGCATCAATGCTTTCATTTCTTCGCTATATGCGGCATAGATACATGCAAAATATCCATCCTTCATCACGGAATCAAACGTATCCGCACTGACAGATAAACTGGATGCAATCGCTTCTTCATAATTGTTTCGTATTGTATCAACAGCGCGATTATAAAAAAGAAAACTTAAAAAAGCAATCATCAGCATCGAGATACCAATTACCGTTAATATTACTTTTTCTCGAAGCCCAAAAAAAATTCTTTTTCTGTGTTCCATTTATCTCGATCCTTTTGTATTCTTCTATGACTTCTATTCCTCTGTCAAATTTTCTGCACAGAATATTTCCATTTTTGATTGGATAATCTGTTTCTTTGGCTCCTGCTTTTTCTGTATATAATCCATCAGGATTACCAGGCTTTCATAACTCTGGTCCAATATATTTTGAGAAATTACAAAATCTATTTCTCTGTTTTTTAAAAGCACTCTCGTTGATTTTGTCAGGTCATGGCTGATAGTAAAAAATTCTCCCGCTTTCCCAGCATCACGAACAGCATCCGCACAGCCTTTTACACTATGGTTTGCCATATAAATACCCCGTACATCTGGATTACAATTGATAACATCGAGAACCTTTTCATACGTAGTTTGATAATCGTTATGGGTTTCAATGAAAGTAAATTGACTGCTGAGAAATCCTTTTTCGTGCATTCGTTCACAAAATCCCTGTAATCGCTGACGATGCGCATGAAATTCTGGATCCCCGATTGCGGCTAATATATGTTCATTTTTTCTTACATACTTCGCCATTAACTCTCCTGCTATTCGACCACTGCGGATTAAATCCTGACCAATAAAACATATCCGCCTACAGTCGGAAATATCGGAGTTAAATGTTACAGCCGGAATTTTTTTTTGATTCAGTACTTCAATTTTTTGTGCGATGGCAGGCGTGTCAATAGAACGCATTGCAATTCCGCTGATGCCGGTTTCTATCAAAGCATCAATTCGTTCCAGAATTTCTTTTTCTGTAGATGTTTCACATTGCTCCACTATAATCTCGACTGGAATATTCTGAAAGACTTTCTTTGCTTTCTCAATGCCCATCATAACTTCATCCTTCAGATATCCAGTCTCATAGGCTAATAAAACGCCTAATTTGAACGGTCGAATGTTATGTATCGGAAGCCCTAATGCAATTGCTTGATCCTCTTTAGGGGGAACATATCCTAAAACCTTCATGGCATGTACAATACGCTCGTATAACTCGGGTTTTACATGCGGCCTTTGATTTAAGACCCGGTCAACTGTGCCGCGGGAAACTCCTGCATATTCTGCAACCATATTGATTGTCGCTGCTCTCATTGTACGTTCTCTGCCCCTTCTATACTGAGTTGTGCTTTTTTGCACAATTTTATTATGCATGAATTTTTCACGTTTGTCAACCCATTTATCATGATCTCAATATGTTATTACGTGTCTGCACTCAGGGGCGAAATCTGATTGATTATCAAGATAGAGTCTCAGAATGACTTCTATCTGTAATATCATCCCCCCTGATTAAAAACAAAAATAAAACCTGCTGCCCGAGCATTCAGAAGCAGGGCAGCTATGGGAACAATTTGGGAACTATCATGGGAACAGATTGGGAACAAACGTGAAAA
>CAYNPX010000039.1:0-13268 GCA_964399205.1 uncultured Butyricicoccus sp. | reverse complement strand
AAAAAGGATGACAGCGTTTGTTCTGTCATCCTTTTTTCGCTTTGCGTGTGTGTATCCGAAGCGGCTAACTCGCCGCGCTGCCCGCCACCGATTCGGCGGAGGTGGTCGTGCCCGATGTATCCTTGTCGAACACCGATTGATACTGGACGATTTTGTAATCGTGCAGATCCTGCGCCGCCATTTCAAGCGGTACATATACGCCGTTGTCATTGATGCAGCCGACTGCGGAGATCACGGGATAGTCTTCCTTCAGGCTGTAGACATACTCCTCGTACTCGCTCAGCTGTGCGCCCGCGACATTCAGCGTCAGCGGGCCGAGATAGTTGGCGCTGATGCGGCCGATGTCGGAATACTCCTCTTCATTGATGTCATAGTTTGCCCAGATGAAGAACGGGACGGTGTGCTTATCCATCTCGGTTTCCGCCGTCGTTTTGTAGCTGTAGCGGGTGAGGTGGTTGTAGAACGAATTTTCAATATACGGCATGTGGTCACCGAACAGGACGATGATGGTCGGCTCATCCTGCTCCGCGAAATAGTTGACCAGACGCTCGATTGCGCGGTCGGATTCCTGAATCAGAGAGAGATACTGCTTGGTGTACGGATACAGGGAATCGTATTCAAACTCGACGGTTTCCGGAAAATTGGAATAGGTCGTGTCGTAACCGCAGTGATTCTGGATGGTAACATTGAACATGAACAGCGGATTATCCGATTCCGCGTTGTTCTTTTCGTAGGTTTCGATCACCTTGTCAAACGAGGAATTGTCGCTGACATAGCGGCGGAGATACTCGGTCGTTTCGTCATCAAAGCTATCGATATCCAGGAACGAATCGAAGCCCATCAGCGGATACGCGCGGTTGCGCGCCCAGCCGGAGCCGTAATACGGGTGCATCCCGACGGTATTGTAGCCCTGCTCGGACAGAACCGAAGCGAGCGACTCGGTGTCGTCATGTACATATTGCAGCATCGGATAGCTGCCGGATTTAAAGAATGCGTAGGTATTACAGGTCAGAAACTCGTATTCTGTGTTGCAGGTGCCGCCGCCGAACGCCGGAACGACAAGCTGACCGGTGATGGTGTTGTCCTGTCCGCTGAGCGAATGGACAAACGGCATGACATCGTCCGTGTTCTCCAGATTCAGGTCGCCGAGGATGGACAGGTCCGCGAAGGTTTCATCCATAATGGCGATGATATTCGGCTGAACCGTTTCACTTTCTTCGGTATCCGCCGCCGAAACAGAGGAGAGGATGGTTGCCGCGTTTTCCTTGGAGTAGTCGGTCGGCGCCTCATTGAACAGGGAATCCATGTTCATCGTGAAGTTGAGTGCCATACCATTGCGGCGGTTCGCCGTCACCTGGCGCCATGCGCTGATATAGAAATTGCCGCGTCCGACCGTTGCGATCAGGACGAACGCTGTGAGCATAACAGCGGAAGCAGCCATACCTCCCGCGCGCTTGCGTACCTTGAGCGTCGGGCATTTGAGGGACATCGTGATGATCCACCAAATGATGCAGCCGACAACGCAGCCAATAACCTCGGCGGGAATCGTCCACTGAAAGCCATTGAGCGCCTGCGCAGCTGTTTTCACCGCATAGATGTCCCACGGGACGATCGGCTCGTTGCGGATCGCAATGGAATAGTGGTTGATGACGGCAAAAACAAGAAAAACGAAATTGACAAAAATGATAGAAAAACGGGTGCGTCCGGTTACGGAGCGAAACAACAGGAATACACCATAAAAGAAAAAGAGGTTTGCCCAGAAAGCCAGCGTGTTCGGCCACAGGCATTCACTGTCTGATCCGCCAAATTCCAATATCTCCACCATGATAAAGGTAGCGAGCGGTGTGAGATAAAAGAAAATTGTTCCGAAATTGGACGCGAAAAACTTCTTACACAAATCGAACTTATTTTTCATGTGAAAAGCGCCTCCATTGGACTTTAAAACACGATAATTATACATTTTCAGCGCAAAAAAGTCAAGGGACGTACCGTGAACAATCGGTGACGTCCCTGTTAAAATGTATAAATATTGTAAAATGGATGAAAAGTACGGTTTTTATTGCGGAAAAGTTCAGGAAAGGAGCTTTTTGATGCGTGCGACAGCTTCCTTTGTATTTTCACGGTCACCGAAAGCGGTCAGACGGAAAAAGTTTTTGCCGTTTTCACCAAAGCCCGCGCCCGGTGTTCCTACAACATTTGCGTTTTCCAGCAGATAATCAAAAAATTCCCAGGACTCCATACCGTTCGGGCATTTCAGCCAGATATACGGGGAATTTTTACCGCCGGTGTACCAGATGCCCAGATCATCCATCGCTTCGGCGAGGATGCGCGCGTTTTCGCGGTAGTAATCCAGATGCTCCTGTACCTGCTTTACGCCTTCCTCCGTGAATACGGCGGCGGCGCCGCGCTGAACGATATAGGCAACGCCGTTGAACTTGGTCGTCTGGCGGCGCAGCCACATCTTGTTGAGGTTCATGCCCTCGCGCTCCAGCCGCAGCGGAACGATGGTGTAGCCGCAGCGGGTGCCGGTGAAGCCCGCGGTCTTGGAGAACGAGCAGAATTCAATCGCGCAATCCTTTGCGCCGTCGATCTCGTAGATGCTGCGCGGCAGATCCTCGGAAACGAAGCATTCATATGCCGCGTCATACAGGATGACCGCGTCGTTTGCCAGCGCGTAATCGACCCATGCCTTCAGACCCGCGCGGTCATAGGCAGCGCCGGTCGGGTTGTTCGGGGAACAGAGGTAGATGATATCCGCGTGAACGGATGCGTCCGGCAGCGGCAGGAACCCGTTGGCTTCATTGGCGTTCATGTAAATGATATTGCGGCCGGCCATGACGTTGGTGTCAACGTAAACCGGATAGACCGGATCGGGAACCAGCACGGTATTGTCCGTGTCGAACAGGTCGAGAATGTTGCCGACATCCGACTTTGCGCCGTCGGAAACAAAGATCTCATCCAGTTCCAGATGGGTCTCGCGCGCCGCGTAGTAAGACTGAATGGATTCCTTCAGGAAATCATAGCCCTGCTCCGGACCGTAGCCGCGGAAGGATTCCTGTCTGCTCTGCTCGTCAACGGCGGCGTGCATTGCGTCGATCGCAACCTGCGGCAGCGGAAGCGTAACGTCGCCGATACCCAGACGGATCACATTTGCTTCCGGATGCGCGGCGGTGTAATCGGCAACCTTTTTGGCAATCGTAGAAAACAGATAGCTCTGTGCGATGTTTGAAAAGTTATGATTCATTTTCATTGGTTCTGTTGCTCCTTTTCTTAGATGCTGCAATAAACGCCTTGAACAGCGGATGCGCGCGGTTCGGGCGGGACTTGAACTCCGGATGGAACTGAACGCCGACATAGAACGGATGATCTGGAATTTCAACTGTTTCAACCAGCTCGCCGGACGGAGAGGTGCCGGAGATAACCATGCCGGCCTGTTCCATTTCCTCACGGAACTGGTTGTTAAATTCGTAGCGATGGCGATGGCGTTCCGAGATCAGGCTCTGCTGATAGGCCTCCGCCATCCTGGTGCCCGGACGGATCTGACATGGATACGCGCCGAGACGCATGGTGCCGCCCTTTTTGGAAATGCCCTGCTGGCTTTCCATCAGGTCGATCACGCGGTGCTCGCTGTCCGGCGCAAATTCGCCGGAATTTGCGTCCTGATAACCGAGGACACTGCGCGCATAGGAGATCACCGCGATCTGCATACCGAGACAGATGCCGAAATATGGGATATTGCGTACACGGCAGAAGTTTGCGGCGCATACCATCCCTTCGATGCCGCGCTGACCGAAGCCGCCCGGCAGGATCACGCCGTCGCTGCCGGAAAGCAGCTTGTCCACAGTGGAATCGTTGATTTCCTCGGAATCCACCCAGTCGATATCAACTTCAACGCCGTTTTCAAATCCGGCGTGCTGCAACGCTTCCGCAACCGAGAGGTAAGCGTCGTGCAGGCGGACATATTTGCCGACGAGCGCAATCGTGACCTTGCCGGAGCGGTTGTCGATGCGGTCGAGCATTTCATACCATTCGGACATGTCCCCCTTGCGGCAGGCAAGCGCCAGCTCACGGCAGACGATGTCGCAGAAATGGCTCTGCTCCAGCATCAGCGGCGCCTGATACAGCACCGGAACCGTGCTGTTTTCGATCACGCAGTCCGGCTGCACATTGCAGAACATGGAGATCTTGCGGCGGATATCATCCGTAAGCGGCCGGTCAACGCGGCAGACGATCATGTCCGGCTGGATGCCAAGACCGCGCAGTTCCTTGACGGAGTGCTGGGTCGGCTTGGATTTCGGTTCGTCCGAACCGGAGATAAACGGGACAAGCGTCACATGGATAAACAGGCAGTTGTTGCGTCCGACCTCAATCGATACCTGACGGATCGCTTCGAGGAACGGCTGGGACTCAATGTCGCCGGTCGTGCCGCCGATTTCCGTGATAACAACGTCCGCGTTGGTTTTTTTGCCGACGGAGTAGATAAATGATTTGATCTCGTCGGTGATATGCGGGATTACCTGGACGGTTTCCCCCAGATAATCGCCGTTGCGCTCCTTGTTGAGAACATTCCAGTACACCTTGCCGGTGGTCAGATTGGAAAATTTATTCAGATCCTCGTCGATGAAGCGTTCATAGTGACCGAGGTCGAGATCGGTTTCCGCGCCGTCGTCGGTGACGTAGACCTCGCCGTGCTGGAACGGGCTCATCGTGCCCGGGTCAACGTTGATATACGGGTCGAGCTTCTGCGCCGCGACCTTCAGCCCGCGGCTCTTGAGCAGGCGTCCGAGCGACGCGGCTGTAATACCCTTGCCAAGTCCGGAAACAACGCCGCCGGTAACAAAGATATATTTGGTCATGCTTCCACGCTCCCTTCAAATACTGTAGTGGCCGAGCCGCTGAGAAAAACCGCTTCATCGGTATAGCGGATGGTCAGATCACCGCCGCGCAGATGGATGAGGATGTCCTCTCCCTTCGGGCAATACCCGTTGAGGACAGCCGCCACAGCAGCCGCGCAGGCGCCGGTGCCACATGCCCAGGTTTCGCCGCTGCCGCGCTCCCAAACGCGCATCTGCAGCGTATGCGCATCAATGACGCGGATAAATTCCGTATTGACGCGTTCGGGGAATGCTTCATGGTGTTCAAACGACGGACCGATGCCGGGCAGGTCGAGCGCGTTGACGTCCTCGTCAACAAATACGACGCAGTGCGGATTGCCCATGGAAACACAGGTAACGGCATACGATACCCCATCGACCTCCAGCGGCACCGCGACTGCGGTCTCGCCGTCATAGCGGGCAGGGATGTCGGCGGGTCTGAGGATTGCCTTTCCCATATCGACAGTCACACTGGTGATCGTGCCGTTTTCAGCTGTCATTTTCAGCACTTTGATGCCGCTGAGCGTTTCCAGCGTCATTTCCGGCTTTTCAATCATGCCGTGGTCATACATGTACTTACCGATGCAGCGCGTTGCGTTGCCGCACATTTTTCCCTCGCTGCCGTCCGCGTTGAACATCCGCATTTTCGCGTCCGCTTTGTCGGACGGGCAGATCAGGACGATGCCGTCGCCGCCGATACCGAAATGGCGGTCAGACAGGCGGATGGAGAGCGCTTCCGGATCGGCAACCTCCTGCTCGAAGCAGTTGAAATAGATATAATCGTTGCCGCAGCCGTGCATTTTGGTAAAATTCAGCTTCATATGCATGTCTTCCTCTAAAACTCTGAAGAATTTGGCTCTGCCGCGCCGGGGGATCGGCGCACAGAATACATTCAGTCCAATTATACCTTGAATAGCCCTCCATTGCAAGGGAGCAATGCGACAAGATTGCGGTGTTTTTTTCCAGATTATTTCAGCGGAGGACACAGGATGCGGGACTGCGGAGCTGCGTACAGCGTGGGAGACATGGAAATGTGCGTAAAAAAATGCTGCGGTCATGCGGACGGCAGCATTTTTGACTGTTCAGGGAAACGCTGATTCAATCGGCAAGCGCCGGCGGAAAAGAACCGCCGTCCGGCCGCGGACGATGGATTCAGAGATTCCTTAGGTAAACGAGCGTATGATCTCCTCTGCGGCGTCGCGCTTGGTTTCGCGGTGATCCATCGCGCGCTTTTCAATATATGTGTGCGCATCCTGCTCACTCATGTGCGCTTCGGCGATCAGCAGGCATTTTGCGCGGTTGATGACGCGCATGTCCTCCATCTGGCGATGCAGCCTGCGGTTTTCCTTTTGGAGCGCATAGACGCGCATGTGTGAAGCGTTGACCAGATGCAGGGTCTGATAAAAGACAGAGCGCGAGATCGGCTTGGTGATGACGAATACGCCGTCCCGCTCGACGCGCGCCGAGACAGACTCCGCCAGTTCAGCTTTTACGAGCATTAAAACGCCCGCCATTGTCGATTCACAGGCATAGGACGCAAATTCATGCCCAAATTCATCCGTCAGAGGCGCGTTGATGAGGATGAGATCGACGTTATTTTCAATCAGCTTGCGGCGCGCCTCGTTGCAGGAGGAGGCGATCAGAATCAGCTCCGGATGCCAGCCGCCTGTGCTGATGAGGTCGAGCAGCATATCCGCACTTTTTTTCGATGCTGTGACCAGTAAGATTTTTTCCAAATGAACACCTCCCTGTAGTAGTTGGCATACGGTTCGGGCTGATGGACGCAGCCCGCGGAGGTATATCAATAAGAATAAAAATACAGGGAATCAATTGCCATGGATCTGTCGGCAGCATCCGCGCAGCGGCTCCATTCGCGCGCCTTGCTGGACAGATAGGAGCCGACGATTTTTTCCGGAAGGGAACGCTTGACAAATTCGCTGTCGCGCGCCGCATGGATCGCCTCGTTGAGATTGTTCGGGAGGCAGTCATATTCGCGCACCATAGACGCCGGCACATCGTACAGATTCAGGTTGCATGGGTCACACAGCTTCAGCTCGCGCCGGATGCCTTCCATACCGGCGCGCAGGAGCAGGGAAAAAGCGAGGTATGGATTGATGCATGGGTCGGGAGAGCGAAGCTCCATGCGCCTGTATGAGCCGGTCGCCGCCGGAATACGGATGAGCTGCGAACGGTTCTGATGGCTCCATGTGATATAGCGCGGCGCTTCATATCCGCCGAGCCGGTCATAGGAATTGACCAGCGGATTGAGAAACACGGAGATTTCATAGCAGCGCGTCAGGATGCCCATGATAAAGCTCTCAGCCACCTGTGAATGCGCTTCCTTCGGATCGCGGAACAGGTTTTCCCCGCGCTGGAACAGCGACAGATTGATGTGCAGACCGTTGCCCGCGTGGTCGCGGAACAGCTTGGGGAGGAAGGAAGCGTATAACCCGTTGGCGGCGGCGATTGTTTTCACAACGCTGCGGAAGGTGATGAGGTTGTCGGCCGCCGTGACTGCGGAGTCGTAGGCGAAGTCGATTTCATTTTGCCCGGGACCCTGCTCGTGATGGGAGGCTTCGGGGCGCAGGTTCATTTCCTCCAGCGTCAGGCAGATCTGACGGCGGACATTTTCGCCCTTATCCAGCGGCGCGATGTCCATGTAGGAGGCGTTGTCGTGCGGGATTTTCGTGGGAAGACCATCCTCGTCCTGCTTGAGCAGATAAAATTCACATTCCGTACCGATCTTTGCCGAATAGCCCATATCCCGCATGGCCTCCTGCGCGCCGCGCAGAACCTGCCTGCCGTCGCCTTCAAACGGGGTGCCGTCCGGATACTTGATGTCACAGAAGAAGCGGACGACGCGCCCCTGTGACGGACGCCATGGCAGGATGGAGAGTGTGCTCGGGTCGGGGAACAGCAGAAGATCAGACTGTTCGACGTTCATAAATCCGCGCACTGCCGAGGCATCAAAGGAGATACCCTCCTCAAAGGCGCGGGACAGCTCACGCGGCATGATGGAAATATTTTTCTGCGTGCCAAAGATATCACAAAATGCCAATCGTATAAATTTAACGTCGTTTTCGGACACATACTGCATGACTTCTTTGAATGTGTAATTGTGCATGATTTTCTCCTCTTAATTATAACCACAAGACGGACAGCAGGGAAGCCGAAGGGTCGCTGCTGTCCGCCATATAGTACGATGCCTGGTATCAATCAGTTGAAGGTATACATACGCTTGTAGGGGCTGTTGGAGTTCGGCGTCAGTACGTAGAACTTCTGCCGGAGCAGCTCCCGCGCATCGCCGCCGAAGTTTTCGCAGTATTCCTCAACATATGGGAGGATGGAAGCCTTTTCATCATCGGATGCGACTTCGGCCTTGATTTGAACCGGAATGTCCGGCGCCTCATCGCAGCGCAGGAAGATACGTCCGCCGTGCATACCGGTGCCGCAGAAGAAGCCGGTCGGCTGCCTGCCGTCGCAGCCCTTGCCGAGAACGATAATGACGCCGCCCGCCTGATATTCGCCGAGGAAGGAGCCGGCTTTGCCGCCGATGACAAGAACCGGAATCTGCTGCTTATACTGCTTCATGTGGATGCCCGCGCGATAACCGGCATCGCCCCTGACCAGAATTTTGCCGCCGCGCATACCATAGCCGGTGGTGTCACCGCAGTTGCCGTCAATGATGATCGAGCCGCTGTTCATGGTATCGCCGGTTGCGTCCTGCGCGTTCCCGTTGACCAGAATGGTGGAGCCGTCGAGATACGCGCCCAGCGCATTGCCCGGCGTACCGGTGATGATAATGTTCTTGCCGCGTGAGGCAGCGCCGACATAGCGCTGACCGATCAGGTTATCCAAAAAGATCTCAGAATCCTCGCAGTCGCGTACCCAGTTGTTCAGGGTCTGAAAATGCATGAGATCTACATTGAGTTTCTTCATAGTTGATTCGTCCTTTCCCTTAGTGCGGCTGTGCGAGCTTCTCTGCGCGCGCGGCCTTGGCGAATGCCATCAACTGCGGATGCTGACGAATCAGGTCAAAGTCGATGGTATCCAGCGGAACCTGATCGCGGATCAGGGAGGTGTAGATGCCGCCGCGGTCAACGTCGCCGATCAGGATAAAGCCGACCAGTTTGTTGTCGCGGACAACCAGCTTTTTGTAAACACCCTCCGCCTTGGTAACGTATGCTTCACCGTCATAGCTGCCGGCGGTAATCATATGAAGACCGAAGAAGCCGGACGCGTTCATCGGGAACGCGAAGTCAAATACCTTGTCGCCGCCCGCCATGTTGATGCCTGCGGCCTCGCCCTGCAAATACGCGTTCGGCAGGATTGCGAGGATGCGGTCGGTATCTGCGGCGATATCGTGCGATACCGTGCAGTCGCCGGCGGCATATACGCCGTCAACAGTCGTCGCGCTGTGGGCGTCGACGAGGATGCCGCGGTTGACCGCGCAGCCGATCTCCTCCGCGAGCCGGGTATTCGGGCGGACGCCGACAGCGACGACCAGAACGTCAAAATCCAGTTCCAGACCGCTTTTGCAGACCGCGTGGTTCGGTGTGGAGAAGGTTGCGACGGAATCGGACAGATAGAACTTCATGCCGAGCTTTTCCAGATATTCCTGCAGGAAAGCGGAGCCGTATTCGTCCAGCACGTTCGGCAGGATGCGCGGCGCCATATCGATGATGGTCAGGGATCTGGACAGATGCAGGATGCCCTCTGCGCATTTCAGACCGATCAGACCGGCGCCGATGATCAGGACGTTTTTGTCCTTCCTGTCACCCAGCAGGGAAGCAAGGCGGTGCGCGTCGTCCAGCGTCATAAACGGGGTCTGCGCTTCTACGGTGTCCAGACCGTCCATCGGCGGGACGAACGGGCGGGAGCCGGTGCAGATCGCCAGCTTGTCATAGGAAACCGTCTCGCCGTTTTCCAGAACCACCTGTTTGACATTGTTTTTGATCTTTGTAACGGTGCGTCCGAGCATTGCGGTCACATGATTCGTCTCATAGAAATCCGCCGGACGATACTTCATCTTTTCCTCTGTGGTCTTGCCGAGCAGAAGATAGGAGATGAGCGGGCGCCCATAGGTGAAATGCGGTTCGCTGGAGATCAGGACGATCTCGCCCTCCTGATCGACCGAGCGGATGCCTTCTACCGTACCGATTGCGGCAGTCGCATTGCCGATAATAACATATTTCACTTCGCTCACCTCTCTTCAAATACAATCGCGTTGTTCGGACAGCCGGCAACACACCGCGGCGTGCCTTCCGCGTTTTTGGTACACAGCTCGCACTTCTGCACCGCGCCGGATTCCGAGGTGCTGATGCAGCCGTATGGGCAGGAAAGCACACAGGTAAAGCAGCCGACGCATTTTTCGGAGTCAATGGAAATGACGCCGTTTTGGACGGAAAGCGCGCCGGAGATACAGCCCTTGACACACAGCGGGTTATCGCAGTGGCGGCAGGAAACGGCGAAGTTGATGCTTTCGCCCTCTTCTACGCGGATGCGCGGGAAGATCGCTCTGCCCTTGAGCGCCTTTGTCATGTCGTCGATGCCGGAATTGGCAAAGGCGCAGTTGTATTCGCAAAGATGGCATCCGAGACACCATTTCTCATTTACATATACTCGTTTCATGCTAAAAGTCTGCCTCCCTTATTCACCGGCGTGCTTGATGCCGAGGATTTCCAGTTCCTTCTCGTTCAGGCCGATGCCGCGGAGCATCAGTCGGTTGCCGCGCAGGGCTTCGATGGAGTTGATACCCATGCCGCCCATCATCTCGCGGATCTCATGTCCCCATGCGGTGAGCAGGTTGACGAGGCGCTGGCTGCCGATGTCCGGATTCAGGCGCTTGACCAGTTCCGGACGCTGGGTTGCGATGCCCCAGTTGCACTTGCCGCGCTGGCAGGTACGGCACAGATGACATCCGAGGGAGAGCAGAGCCGCGGTTGCGATATACACCGCGTCCGCGCCGAGGGCGATCGCCTTGATGATGTCTGCGGAATTGCGGATGGAGCCGCCGACGACGATGGATACGTTGTCGCGGATGCCCTCCTCGCGCAGGCGCTGGTCTACAGCGGCGAGCGCAAGCTCGATCGGGATGCCGACGTTGTCGCGGATGCGGGTCGGCGCCGCGCCGGTGCCGCCGCGGTAGCCGTCGATGGCGATGATGTCAGCGCCCGAACGCGCGATGCCGGAGGCGATCGCGGCGACATTATGAACGGCGGAGATCTTGACGATGACCGGCTTTTTGTAGGCAGTTGCTTCTTTTAAAGAATACACCAACTGGCGCAGATCTTCAATAGAATAAATATCGTGATGCGGCGCCGGTGAGATGGCGTCGGTGCCCTCCGGGATCATACGGGTGCGGGAGATGTCCTCCGCGACCTTTGCGCCCGGAAGATGACCGCCGATGCCCGGCTTTGCGCCCTGACCGATTTTGATTTCGATCGCCGCGCCCGCGTCCAGATAGTCCTTTTCCACGCCGAAACGGCCGGAGGCTACCTGTACGATGGTGTTCGCGCCCCATTGATAGAAGTCCTCATGCAGACCGCCCTCGCCGGTGTTATAGAATGTACCCATTTCCTTGGAGGCGCGTGCGAGCGACTCATGCGCGTTGTAGCTGATGGAGCCGTAGGACATCGCGGAGAACATGACCGGAATGTCCAGCTCAAGGCGCGGTGTCAGGTTCGGGATGAGCTTGCCGTTTTCATCGCGCTCAATGGTCGTCGGCTTCTTGCCGAGGAAGGTGCGGATCTCCATCGGCTCGCGCAGCGGGTCAATGGACGGGTTCGTGACCTGCGATGCATTGATCAGCATTTTGTCCCAGTAAATCGGGTAATCCTTCGGGTTGCCCATGGAGGACAGCAGCGTGCCGCCGGAATCCGCCTGACGGAAAATTTCCTGGATGACCTCGCCGGTCCAGTTTGCGTTTTCGCGGAACTGATGGTTTGTCCTGGTGATCTTCAGCGCACGGGTCGGGCACAGCGATACGCAGCGGTGGCAGCAGACACATTTGCTCTCGTCCGCAACCATCTTCTGCAAGTCTTTATCATAATGATGTACTTCCTCCGCGCACTGGCGCTCGCATACGCGACATGCAATGCAGCGGTCCGTGTTGCGCAGCACTTCAAATTGGGGATATAAATACTCAATAGCCATGATGGATTATTCCTTTCCCTGTGCGTCTTCATTTAAGGTGACAATAACCGGCTCGCCGCCGCGCGGCGCCCAGATGCGCTCCAGATCCGGCTGAATGACGCGGATTGCCGCTTCTTCCGATGCGATGTAGACGTCCTCGCCCTTTTCACCGACAACCATAGAACGCAGCTTCAGCCGGTCATTCAGTGCCATGACGCCGCCGGTGAAGCCGAGCATGATGGAGAACGGACCGTTGATGAGCAGACCGGAAAATGCGTCGCGCAGATAGGTGCATTCCGCCTTCTGCTCCGGCGGCATCTTCTCGATGGTGGACCAGAACGGCGCTGCGACGACATGTGCGGCCTCTTCCAGCGTCAGACCCTTTCTGCGGACAAGGTAGTCAAAGATATAGGTAATTACCTCGGTGTCGGTCAGCAGGTCGCATTTATAGCCGTGCATTTCAATGGAACGGCGGTTCGCGTCGTAGGAAGAAATTTCGCCGTTGTGAACGATGGTGAAATCCAGCATGGCAAACGGATGCGCACCGCCCCACCAGCCCGGCGTGTTGGTCGGATAGCGACCATGCGCGGTCCACGAATATGCTTCGTATTCCTCAAGGCGGTAGTACAGACCGACATCCTCCGGAAAACCGATGGCCTTGAATACGCCGCAGTTCTTGCCGCTGGAGAATACATAGGCACCCTTATATTTATGGTTGATATTGGTGACGCAGCGGACGACAAATTCATCCTCGGACAGCTGCGTTTCAAACAGCTTATAGCGGCGCGGGACAACAAAGTAGCGCCAGATCAACGGCTCATCCGTGATGGACGGATGCTTGCGGGTCGGAATGCGGGACATAGAAGCGATTTCAAAGTGCTCGTTCAGAAACTTTTCACAGTTGTCCTTGACGGTCGGGTCATCATAAAACAGATGGAACGCATAGCAGTCGGCGTATTCCGGGTAGATACCGTATGCTGCGAAGCCGCCGCCCAGACCGTTGGAACGGTCGTGCATCGTAGAGATGGAGCGGATGATTTCGGTGCCGTCGGTACGGCGTCCGTCCTTGTGAAAGATGCCTGAGATCGCACATCCCGAGGGGATATGATACTGACCCTCTTTTCGCATGGTAGATTCCTCCTAATTGACTTTGGATACAAATCCGTGTAACATGTTATGTATAGATCATGAATAAAATTTTAGATATCAGATGTTCCGCTGCGCATGGTTCTGACACAAAAGCCGGGCATTTCCCCGGCT
>CAYNPX010000038.1:0-13342 GCA_964399205.1 uncultured Butyricicoccus sp. | reverse complement strand
AAAAAGCCCCGCCTGTTTGCAGCCGGTTGTGACCGCAAGCAGGTGGGACATTTTTTCCTGTCTGTGAATACAGGTTCTTACAGCTCATCCACAGAAATCACGCCGGAAATGGAAGAAACAAGCTCCAGCAGCTGTTCGACGCGGCACTGCTTATGCAGCCGCAGCGTGAAGATTGCGGAATGATGTTCCTTATTTTCGGCGGGACGGGTAATCTGCATGTTCAGGACGCTTAGCCTCTGTTCGTGATACAGCTTTAAAATGTGATCCAGACAAGACCGATCTGTATATTCTATGTAAACATTGACTTCAGGCACATTGTCCAGAATGCGGCGTTCCAGCTTTGAGAACAGCAGTTCCGCAACCAGAATCATGACGGTAGCGAGGATGCCGCCTTCATAGAAACCGCCGCCCAACGCCAAGCCGATGATTGCCGCCGCCCATAGACCGGCAGCTGTTGTAAGTCCCTTCACGCGCTGGCGCCGCGTCACAATGATCGTGCCCGCGCCGATAAAACCGATGCCTGCAATGACCTGCGCGCCAAGACGCGCCATATCAGTATAATAATGCATGACCAGATACAGATATTGACTGGTCAGTGTTGTCATGGCAGCGCCGAGACAGATGAGGATATGCGTGCGGAAACCGGCGGGACGTCGTTTATAGGCGCGCTCAATACCGATTGCACCGCCGCAGATCATAGCAAGGACGAGACGAACCGTTATGGATACTAGCGTGACATCACGTAAATTGTCGAAAATAGGCAGCATAAGATCCCCTCATTTGTTATATTTCTTCAATCAGGTAAACGCAGTCAAGATTGGCGAGGGAGGACAGGATATGTGTATGCGGCTGTCGCTCGAGAAGGCGGATGCTAAAGATTGCGCTTGGGTGCGAAGAGCGCTTTTCCTGACTGTGTTCAATGTCTACATCGATGATGCGCATATCCTGCGACTTCAACCGGCTGATCAGCGTTCCAACATCATTGATTGATTCAAATTCAATATAAATATTCATGAATTTGGCGTTTTCATGAATCATGTTGTCGATAAGAGGAAAAACACGTACACAGAGGAAGATCAGGATGAATGCAAGGAATACACATTCATAAAAGCCCGCGCCGACAGCCAGGCCCATGCAGGCGGAGGCCCATAAGCCGGCTGCGGTCGTCAGCCCCTTGATCTGCTGTCGACCGGTGACGAGTATCGTGCCGGCGCCGAGAAAACCGATGCCGTTGATGACCTGCGCGCCGAAGCGGGAAACGTCCGTGCGCAGCCCGATTTCCTGTGCAAGCGCGGACCACTGCGTTTCAAGCAGAGTGGTTTCATATTGGCTCAACAGCATCGTCAGCGCCGCACCGAGACAGACCAGCATGTAGGTACGAAAACCGGCGGGCCGGCCTTTTCTGCCGCGTTCCAGCCCAATCATACCTCCGCAAAACATTGCCAGAAAAAGGCGAAATGCTACAGATATAAATGTAAATTCCCGAAGAAAGTCCAGCGCATAAAGCATGATTCCGATTCCCCTTTTCAGCGGCTTTACAAACACTTTACAGTAACTTTACAATAACAGTATAACACAGTCCGACGGAATATGGCAAAATAATTTCACAAGCCGCATTCAAAAGAGTAACAGGGACGACCGGACGCTTCTCTATCGCGGAGAAAAGCGGATGCTTGAGCGGTCATCTCGGCTTACGCACATAAATATACCAGTAGGCGCAGCCGACGCAGACAGCGCCGCCGATGATATTGCCAATGGTGACAGGGAGCAGGTTGCTTCCGAAAAAGCCGGCGACCGTCAGGTTGTTCATGCTGAGTCCGGCCGCGCCTGCAGCCTGTGCATAAGCAGGAATTGCTTTTGCGAACAGACCCGCACTGATGAAATACATATTCGCAACGCTGTGCTCAAAGCCGCAGAGGACAAACATCGCAATCGGAAAGAATAACCCAATGATTTTTCCGGCGACATCTTTGGCGGCAAACGAAATCCAAACCGCAATACATACCAGAAAATTACACAGAATGCCCTTGATCAATGCATCGGAAAACGGAAGCGCGCATTTTGCGGCGGCTGTGGAGATCACGCTGACCGCGAGCGCATTGTCGAACAGGCTGATCTGGTGAGAAAAGACCACGGCGGCGGCAATCGCAATGCTGCCGATCAGGTTGCCGAGATAGACGACGACCCAGTTCTTCAGCATACCGCCAAGGGTGATTTCTTTTTCAAGCAGCGGGATGGTCAGCAGACAGTTGCCGGTAAACAGCTCGCTGCCGGCGAGCAGAACCATAGTCAAACCGCCGGGAAATATACACGCGCCAACCAGTTTGCCGACAGAAGCCAACGGAATAGAAACCGCAGCTGTTGTGGAAGCAATGCCGCCGATCGCGATAAACGCACCGGCGAGTATGGAAAGCAGCAGCATCTTTCCAATTGGCGTATTAACCTTGCTTTTTCCGATGGCGATGTAATTTCCTGCTACTTCGGCAGGCGAGAAGAGATTCATAAAAGGTGAACTCCTTTCCGGGGCGCATCTGAGGAACCTCTGAATCAATCGTCTGCGGCTGGACAACGGTTCTTTTTCGCCAGAAATGCGTTGCTCAAATTGGGAATGCATAGAGTATTCCGGCGTTTTCGCGTCTTTTCTGACAAAAACCCTTGCCGCCAGTTCTTGCCGATTGAACCGGCGCTCCTTTAAAAGATGACAGATAACGCCCATTTCAAATGATTTTAAGGATATGGTGATGAGCGGTATCGGCTTTGTATTGCCGCCTCTATGAGGTGTTATATAGAAGAAACGCAATGGCAGCATTCATTGCTTTGAGAAACGCCTCTACCGTGTTTTTATTATACCATATGTCAGGCTGGAATGGTAAAAAAATTATATTTTTACGCTTGAATCATCATATCCCTATATTTTTCTGCGTAGCGAGCGGCAAAAATTGTTACGCAAAAAATCCTTTGAAAAATTGAAAAAAAGTCTTGACGAAGTGTGGGAGAATGGGTATAATAATATTCGTTGCTGAGAGAACAGCGCAAACAAAAATAAGAAGATGGAGAGTTGGCTGAGTGGTCGAAGGCGCACGACTGGAAATCGTGTGAGCGTGATGAGCGTTCCCAGGGTTCAAATCCCTGACTCTCCGCCATAAAAAGGCTTAAATCGAAAGGTTTAGGTCTTTTTTCTTTGCTTCGCATAGTGCGGCGGAAATTCGGGTATACTGCTGGCAGTGCGAAAGGAGAGATGCCAGTATGCAGAGCGATATGCGCAGATATCAGTGTTCCGTGTGCGGCTATGTGTATGACCCGATTCACGGCGAACCGAAGGAGGAGGTCAGTGCGGGCGTTCCATGGTCTTATGTTGGCAGCGCGTTCCGCTGTCCGGTCTGCGGACAGGGGAAGGCAGCGTTTCAGGCAATCCGTACCGAGCAGTATCCGGGCGGGGCTAATTTATAAATAAGCATGAAAAAACAGTCGGGCAGTGTGATAGCTGTCCGGCTGTTTGCTATATATAATATGTAATTATCCTGCAATGAGCTGGTATAGATTCAGCATAATTGGCATGGAAATTGCGGAAAGCAATGTGGAAAAGGCGATGATACGGCTGGAGTATCGATAATTTGTACCATACATCTGTGCGAACATGGAGGATGCCACCGCGCACGGCGTTGCAATACTGACAATAAGCGTACCGGAGACCTGCTTGTCAAATGGCAGAACAGTCAGCAAAACAATTGCCAAAAGTGGGATGATAATCAGGCGGAAGAGGGATACAATATACATTGAACGGTCTTTGAGGATCCTCAATAGATCTGATTGCGCCAGATAAACACCGAGAACAATCATGGCAAGCGGTGTATTTAGATTGGATAGAAAGACGAGCGTATCTTCTATAATTGACGGTAAATGCAATGAGGTGAGGAAGATGATCAGGCCGATAAAGAATCCCAATGTACCCGGATTGAGAAAAATCTTTTTCCAGCTGATGCCGCCGCTGCTTTTTCCGCTGGCGCGCGAAAGCAGCCAGACACCAAAGGTCCAAATTACAATATTTGTTGCAACAATATTGATCGAGCCGATAAATACACCGTCATCGCCGTATATTGCCTGTAGCAGCGGAAGCGCCATAAATCCATTGTTGGAAAAAATGATACACATGCGCTTGTCCGCGTAATCCGGCGTATCCTTGCGGAAGACCAGCGCTGCAAGGATGATGCTCATGAGCAGCAGGAGCGCGGACAGAATCAGTGCGGCGATCAGTTTGCCGGCCATCGCCGGATCAAAGTCGCGGGAAAAGGAGTGGATAATGACTGCTGGTGTGACCATTGTCATAACAAGTGAAGAGATTTGCGCAGAACCGCTGTCTGTAATGATGTTACGCTTGTAACAAAATGCACCGATACAGATGAGCAGGAACATAACTGCGATCTGTGTGTACAGGGCAGACATATTCAAGGGAGAATCCCTGCCTTTCGTTATTGATTATATAGTTCAATACCAATGATAGCACTGAAGCAGTCAGATGTCAAAGCCTTTCCATTGACATTCCGTGTAAAAACGGGCTATACTGAAAACGCACAGGAGCAAGGTGCCTGTAATCTTTAATTGCGAAGGAAATCAATTATGTTTGAACAAATTTTGGAAAATGTACGCCGGCAACAGCCGCTCGTGCATTGCATTACGAATTACATTACGACAAACGACTGCGCCAATATCATTCTTGCCTGCGGCGCGTCACCGACAATGGCGGAAGCGGAACAGGAAGCGGCCGAGATCGCAGCCGTTTCCGGCGCGGTGGATATCAACATCGGAAACCTGAATACCATGACTGTGGCAGCCATGCATCAGGCAATCGCGGCGGCAAATCAGGCGGCTGTGCCTGTGATTCTCGATCCGGTCGGAGCAGGCGCTTCAACGTATCGGATGGATACGCTGCGGGACTTTTTTGCGGCATATCAGTTTGCGGTTGTACGCGGCAATATCTCTGAACTGTTGGCAGTTGGCGGCGCGGCATCCAATACAAAGGGTGTGGACGCAGGCGCGGCAGATGCCGTGACGGAGGAGAATCTGGAGGAGCGTATCGCGTTCTTCCGGCAGTTGAGCGCAAGGCTGGGAGCTGTCGTTTCCATCAGCGGCGCGATCGACATCGTCGCATCGCCGGAACGGGCGTATATCTGCCGGAACGGGCATCCGATGATGTCGAGGATAACCGGTACCGGATGTATGCTCTCTGCGCTGACAGCGGCGTTCTGCGGCGCCAATCACGACAATATTTTGGAGGCAGCTGCGGCAGCGGTTGCGGCAATGGGCGTTGCCGGAGAGATCGCATACGACAAAACGCGGGCTGCGGGCGGCGGGACAGGCTCCTTCCGCATGTATCTGATCGATGCGATTAGCCTGATGGACGAGGAAACCCTGAATGGAGGGATGAAGATTGAGCTTCGATAAGCAGACAGTAAAAGACGCCATGCTGCTATATGCGGTGACAGACCGCGCATGGGTTGGAGATGGGACGTTATATCATCAGGTCGAGCAGTGCCTCAAGGGCGGCGCGACACTGGTACAGATTCGGGAAAAGGGATTGTCTCACGCGGACTTTGTTGCGGAAGCGAAGGATATCGTTGCGCTGTGCCATAGATATGGTGTCCTGTGTGTCATCAATGACGACGTACAGGCGTGTCTCGAGAGCGGTGCGGATGGCGTGCATGTCGGACAGGATGATATGGAGGCCGGTGATGTACGTGCGCTTTTGGGCGAGGACAAGCTCATCGGTGTTTCCGCGCATTCTGTAGAGGAAGCGCTTTTGGCGCAAAAGCAGGGAGCGGATTATATTGGTGTAGGCGCGGTACACAGCACCGGAACAAAGACAGACGCGGCTCCGCTGACATATGAGCAGATACGGGAAATCTGCGGCAGCGTTTCCATTCCGGCAACAGCAATTGGAGGTATCAAGCTGAACAACATGCTGGAACTGAAGGGCACCGGCGTAGCGGGAGTTGCCATCGTGTCCGGCATTTTCGCGGCGCCGGATATTCAGGCGGCGACCGAAGCGCTGCTGATGCAGGCAAAAAGGCTGGTGCGGGAATGAAACTGGCGGGCGCGATATTTGATCTGGACGGCACATTGCTGGATTCCATGCCGTATTGGGAGACTGTAGGCTCCCGCTATCTGCTGGAGCGGGACATCCCGATACCGGACATCGAGCAGTTTATGCTGCGCTTAAAGACGATGACGCTGCCGGAGGCGGCGGAATATTACCGGCAGGACTTTGGCGTCACAGAGCCGGAAGAGGTTATATGTGCGCAGATTAGCGATATGATTGAGGAGGATTATCGCAGCCGCGCTCCGCTGAAGGACGGCGTCAGGGAAGTACTGGATGGGATGCGGCGCCGTGGCGTACATATGTGCGTTGCCACCGCAACGGACCGCAGGCTGGTCGAGATGGCATTGAAGCGCGTGGATGTAATCGAATATTTTGACTTTATTTTGACTTGCGGCGATTTGAATACAAGCAAAAACCAGCCGTATATTTTTGACGAATGCAGACGCAGACTGGGAACTCCAAAGGAGCAGACGGCTATTTTTGAAGACAGCCTGCATTGCGTTACCACAGCGAGCCGGGCCGGCTATCCGGTCGTCGGTGTGTACGATGCTTCCGCGGCGAGTGAAGCGCGGCAGATTCGGTCCCTGTGCTGCCAGTATATTACAAACTGGGCAGAATTAGGAGATAAATTGATGTGATTCAAAATGTCAACCACAATATATTGTGGTTAAAGAAAATGTCGAAAGATTTTTTTCAATTCACTTTTCGATTCATATTTGAGTTCATACCAGAAGCACTTAAAATGGAATATCTGTTTGGGAAAATTGGATTTTGAGGGCAAGACTGGCAGTTTTACGTGGAAAAATAATGCCGATTTGCCATCTGACCTGCTGTCGGACGGTGACGATGAAGTGCGCGCGATCGGGACGAAAATCAGGAAACAGGGATAATCTTCGCGTTAAGAGGGACACCACAAGAGCAGATCTGGCACTTGACATCTTCCGCTCGACGTACTAAAATATAAAACAGTTCCGATACCTGCAAACACAAAATATTGTATTGCGCGGATGCACGATGCGCATATTTTGTATATACTGCCCGATGTACCGGAATGCTTTATTCAGAATGAACCAAAGGAGCGGCAAGGATGATACAGCAGATTGAAAAACGAGACGGCAGATGTGTATTCTTTGACCTGACAAAGATTGCAAACGCTATCTACAAGGCCGCACAGGCTTCTGGCGGTCATGACTACCAGATGTCAATGCGGCTGGCTTTGGATGTGGCGGATTACGTGGAGAAGAACAGCCCGACATCAACGCCTACAGTGGAATATGTGCAGGACGCAGTGGAGAAAATCCTTGTTGAGAACGGGCACGCGCGCACAGCGAAGGCATATATCTTGTACCGCAATGAGCGTTCCCGCCAACGTGAGATGAATACCGGACTGATGAAGGTGTATGAAGATCTGACCTTCAAGTCTGCGATTGAAAACGACATCAAGCGTGAAAATGCCAATATTGACGGCGATACCGCAATGGGTACGATGCTCAAGTACGGATCGGAGGGCGCCAAGCAGTTCAATGAAATGTTCCTGCTGGAGCCGCGCATTGCCAAGGCGCACCGCGAAGGCGATATCCATATCCACGACTTCGATTTTTATACGCTGACAACGACCTGTACGCAGATTGACCTGCTCAAGCTGTTTGAAAACGGATTTTCGACCGGTCATGGTTTCCTGCGAGAGCCAAATGATATTCGCAGCTATTCCGCGCTGGCGTGTATTGCGATCCAGTCTAACCAGAATGACCAGCACGGCGGACAGAGCGTGCCGAACTTTGATTACAGCATGGCACCGGGTGTGCGCAAGACATATTGGCACAATTATCGTGACAATCTTGCCAAGGCGCTTGAGGTATTTGACATAGAGGAGGAAGGTCTTGAGCCTGCAAAGGCACTGATCGAAGCATGTACGGAAAAGCCGGTGCTGGCGGACGATAACGGCGCTACCGAGCAGATTCGTGCACGCCTGCTGGAACGTACCGATGCAAAGACGGTTGACCGCATCATAGCCTTTACCCTCAAGTATTCGCGCCGCGAGACAGAGCGTTCTACCTATCAGGCGATGGAAGCGCTCGTGCACAACCTGAACACCATGCATTCCCGTGCAGGCGCTCAGATTCCTTTCTCGTCGCTGAATTATGGAACAGATACCTCCTCGGAAGGTCGGCTGGTCATGAAGAGCCTTCTGCTGGCGACAGAAGCCGGTCTTGGCAATGGCGAGACTTCCATCTTCCCGATTCATATCTTCAAGGTAAAGGAAGGAATCAACTACAATCCGGAGGATCCGAACTACGACCTGTTCAAGCTGGCCATGCGTGTTTCCGCAAAGCGTCTGTTCCCGAATTTCTCGTTTTTGGACGCGCCGTTCAATGCGCGGTATTATAAGCCGGGACATCCGGAGACAGAGGCTGCTTATATGGGCTGCCGGACCCGTGTCGTGGGCAACGTATATGACCCGTCCCGCGAGATCGTCAACGGTCGCGGCAATCTGAGCTTTACCTCAATCAACCTGCCGCGCATTGCGATCAATGCAAAGGGCGACATAGAAGCGTTTTTTAAGGATCTGGATGATAAACTCGATCTGGTCATCGACCAGCTCAAGGCGCGTTTCCGCATTCAGAGCGATAAGCGTGTACGCAATTATCCGTTCCTGATGGGTCAGGGTGTCTGGCTGGATTCAGATAAGCTGGGTCCGGACGACAAGGTAGGCGAAGTGCTCAAGCATGGCTCACTGACAGTTGGCTTCATCGGTCTTGCAGAGTGCCTGAAAGCGCTGATGGGCGTACATCATGGCGAATCCACACAGGCACAGCATATGGGTCTGACAATTGTCAGCCGTATGCGTGAACGCGTAGATCGGGAGAGCCGTGAGACGGGTCTTAACTTCACACTCATTGCGACACCGGCAGAAGGTCTTTCCGGACGATTTGTGCGGTTGGATCGTGAGCGCTACGGGTCGATTCCCGGCGTGACGGATCGTGATTATTACACCAATTCATTCCATATACCGGTGTACTATCCAATCAGTGCATTTAAAAAGATACAGCTGGAAGCGCCGTATCATGAGCTGACAAATGGCGGACATATCAGCTATGTCGAGCTGGACGGCGATCCGACACAGAATCTCGATGCATTTGAGTCTGTGGTACGTTATATGAAGGATTGCGGTATCGGCTATGGCTCGATCAATCATCCGGTCGACCGTGACCCGATTTGCGGGTATACCGGTATCATTGACGACGTTTGCCCGCGCTGCGGACGCCGGGAAGGCGAGCCGGTCAGCATTGCGAAGCTGCGTCAGCTGGGTGCTTACAAAAACCATAACAGCGATACAATCGGCTATCATGGCGACCCGAACGAAGAACGTGACCGTCGCCCGAATCCGGTGGAGCGCTGCTGTAACTAATATTTAGGAGGTATTGTTATGAACGAACTGAATCATATCACATATGACGAAAAGGGAGAACCGATGGTAGGAGAGGGCGTTGGCTTCGAGCGCATTCGCCGCATTACCGGTTATCTGGTAGGAACTCTGGATCGCTTCAATAACGCAAAGCGTGCGGAAGAACGTGACCGCGTGAAGCACGATATCCGTCATAGCGCATAAATCAGGGATATGAAGGATCAAAATCTTCGCATTGCCGGAGTCATTGACGAATCTATTGTTGATGGCCCCGGCATCCGTTTTGTAATTTTTACGCAAGGCTGCCCGCATCATTGCCCGGGCTGTCACAATCCGCAGACGCATGATTTTGCGGGCGGACAGGATGTTTTGATTTCCAAGCTGCTCTATGATGTGCAGGCGGATCCTCTGATTGCCGGCGTTACGTTATCCGGCGGCGAGCCATTCTGCCAGGCGGAGCCGCTGTCGGAGCTGGTGCGTGTGCTCAAGCTGGGCGGAAAGCATATTATGATATATACTGGTTATACCTGGGAACAGCTGATAAAATGGGACGACCATTGTGTACAGGCGCTGCTTCGTCAGTGTGATGTTTTGGTAGACGGTCCGTTTATTGAAGCGGAGCGTGATCTGTCCTTACACTTTCGCGGCAGCCGCAATCAGCGCCTGATCGATGTGCAGGCTTCGCTCCGTGCAGGCTATGCTGTCATGACCGATTGTGCGCATATATCCACACACTGATAAGCTGATAAAAGGTTATTGACAATTGTGTTTCATCCGGTATAATATATCTGGTAAAGTACAATTTCCAGCGGACACAAAAAGCAACCGGCTGTGTGGGATTAGGGGAAAGGTTCCGCATGGCGCTTTGAATCAGTTCGTACCGGTAGCAGGTGCGATACCTTCCGGGTATACAGATTCGGAAAACGTATTTACCTGTCCGGTCAGGAAATCATGTGAGACGGTACTTTAGTTCATTTTGCGAAAGGGCTGTTCCGTAGGAGAGCGGGACAGCCCTTTTCCATGCACAGAAATTGCAGTGTTTGTCGGATATGGTTGACAAATTCTTCAGAAGCGTTATACTTAAGTGAGAATAACGATTAAGGAGGAATCTTTATGACACAGAAAAAGAGATGGGTCGCGGCGGCGTTGGTTGCTGTTATGGCGGCAGGAATGCTGGTTGGATGCGGCAAAACGGCATCGACGGCAGATACCGGAAGCGCGGCCCAGCAGAACAGCACGGCGGATGCCGGAAGCGCGGTCGATAGCACGGCGAGCACGGCAAGCGGCGAGGTAATGGTATATGCGGCAAAAAGCATGACCGATTGTCTGGATGAACTGATTGCGGATTACAATGAAACGAATCCGGAGGTCGAGATATCCACAAACTACGCATCCTCCGGCGACCTGCAGAGTCAGATCGAAAATGGCGCGCCGTGCGACATGTTTTTGTCCGCGGCACAGAAACAGATGGATGCATTGTGCGAGGAAGATCTGATGGCAGAGGACACACGCAGCGATCTGCTGACCAATGAGGCTGTGCTGGTTGTGCCGACCGATTCTGACGCTGTGACGTCGTTCGATGATCTGGCGGATGCTTCGGTGCAAAAGGTAGCAATTGGCGATCCGGAAAGCGTGCCGGCCGGACAGTATGCGCAGGAGATTCTGACAACGCTCGGCATATGGGATGTTGTTAATGAAAAAGCTGTACTCGGCTCGGATGTCCGTCAGGTACTGGCATGGTGTGAAACCGGTGAAGTGGATGCAGGTATTGTATATGCGACGGATGCCGCTGTTACAGATGCGGTTAAGACGGTATGCGCGGCGCCGGAGGACAGCTGCGATCCGGTCATTTATCCGATTGCATTGACAAAGGATGGAGCGGAAAATGATGCCGCGGCAGATTTTCTGGCGTTCCTACAGACTGACGAAGCTGCGGCAGTGTTCGAGGCATACGGCTTCGGAATGGCGGAATGATCGTTTGATTGAGAAGGAAGGGAAAGAGGAATGAACCTGTCGCCATTTGTGCTGACGTTGAAAATTGCATTGCTGGCGACAGCGTTTTCCCTCGTGCTGGGAATTGGCGCGGCGTGGCTGGTGCTGCGCATGAAGCGCGGACAGGGCATTATAGACGGCCTGTTTACCTTACCGATGGTGCTGCCGCCCACGGTTGTCGGTTTTGCGCTTTTGCTCCTGTTGGGCAAATATGGCCCGTTTGGCGCAGTGCTGCAGGCGGCGGGCATTTCGATCATCTTCACACCGACAGCAGGCGTGATCGCGGCGACTGTTGTGGCATTTCCGCTCATGTACCGTACAGTGCGCGGCGCGATGGAGCAGCTGGATCCTGATATCATGGCGGCCGGACGGACGCTCGGCATGAGCGAATGGCGTATCTTTCTGCATATCACGCTGCCGGGCTGCGCGCCGGGCATTGCGGCCGGCACGGTGCTATCGTTTGCGCGTGCGCTTGGTGAATTTGGCGCTACTGTGATGATTGCGGGCAATATTCCGGGCAAGACACAAACGATGTCTGTGGCGATCTATTCTGCCGTGCAGGCCGGAAGGGCGCATTATGGCGAAGCGCTGTTCTGGACAGTGATTATCTGCCTGTTGTCGTTTGCCGGCATGATTGCGGTGAACCTCTGGAACCGTCGGTATATCCGCAGAAAGGGAGGCGCGCCGCGATGAGCCTTTGTGTTGATGTACATAAAAAGCTGAATAGCTTTTCTCTTGATATGCAGGCGGAATTTGCGAATGCGCCGACCGCGGTGATCGGTGCGTCAGGCAGCGGCAAAAGTATGCTCCTGCGCTGCATTGCGGGAATCATAACGCCGGATAGTGGAAAAATTGTGTCCAATCATATGGTATGGTATGACAGCTGCGCACGCATTTCACTTCCGCCGCAGCGTCGCCGTGCCGGTTACCTGTTCCAGCAGTATGCGTTGTTTGAAAACAAAACGGTTGCCGCAAATATCATGCTGGGCATGAAGGGCACAAAAGCTGAAAAAAAGCAGGCCTGTGCTGTATTGATGGAGCGGTTTCAGCTGACATCGCTTGCAGGACATTATCCGCCGCAGCTTTCCGGCGGGCAGAAGCAACGCACGGCATTGGCGCGTATGCTTGCTGCAAAGCCGGATATTCTGTTGCTGGATGAGCCGTTTTCGGCATTGGATATCTATCTGCGCGGACAGGTGCGCCAGCAGATGGCGGCTGTATTGGAACAGCATACCGGCGTATCTCTGCTGGTCACGCATGACTTTTCTGAGGCTATGCAGTTGTGCCCGGTCGCTGTCGTTGTTTCGGATGGGCGTATCGTGGAGCGGGGAAGCTGCCGCACACTTTGGCAGGCACCAAAGACACGTGCCTGTGCAGAACTGACCGGTATGCGGAACTTTTTCCCGATTCCTCAGGAAATGAAAATAGCGGCAGAGGGGACAGGCTGTCTCGGCATCCGTCCGGAGGATTTGCATCCGGCAAGGGAACGGGATGCCGTTGTATTTACCGGTACAGTAAAGCGGGTTCTGCCCGGAATCCATTCCGACCAGATTGTATTGGAGGTGTCCGACGGAGAACTGCTGTGGGACATGGCGCATGGAGCGGCACCGCTTCCGCAGCCGGGACGACAGATATCTCTATCCGCTGCGCAGGAGCATGTGCATATACTGAGCGAATAACAAGCAGATGCCGCAAACAGGCATCTGCTCAAACTGTAGAAAAAGTGAAATTTCTTCGCATATGATGCAGAGATTTCGTCATGAGCTGTCAGCGTCAGCGGACAGCGGATTATAAATCCGTCATTTTTGGCGACATGCGCGTCAAAAATGACACATCTCAGCCCGGAA
>CAYNPX010000037.1:4431-13358 GCA_964399205.1 uncultured Butyricicoccus sp. | reverse complement strand
AAAAACGGCGGCAGAAAGCGTCTGACGCGGAACGCGGGGTTCTCCTCTCCCCTTTTTTCATGCGCCAACCTGAAACAGCCGTTCTTTTCTGTTGCATTTTATTGGAAATACGAGTATAATATAAATATACGCTGGGAGTTATGGAGCGAAGCGCATGAAAAGACATTTTGCCTTTTCATGCGTTTTTTTATTCAAAAGAAAGAGGAGATTATCATGAAAAAACCGTTGTTATTTGCACACCGTGGTTTTTCCGGCGATTATCCGGAAAACAGTCCGCTGGCATTCCGTATGGCTGTAGAAAAAACAAATGCCGACGGCATTGAAAGCGATGTTCACATTACGAAGGATGGTAAGTTGATTATTTTCCACGATGCCACTCTGGAACGCACTTCCAATGGTACAGGCTTTATTAAAGATCACACCTATGATGAATTGATGCAGCTGGATATCGGCGCATGGAAGTCACCCGAATTTGCAGGTGAACATATGTGGACATTTGACCAACTGCTTGATTTCTGTGATGAAACGAAGATCCTGCTCAATATGGAATTGAAAAATTACGAGGTCTTTTATGAAGGACTGGAGCAGCGTGTGATAGACGCAATCTGTGCGCATAAGATGCAGGACAGGGTCTTTGTATCCTCTTTTAATCATATTTCAATGCAGGAATTTAAAAAGCTCTGCCCCGACATTGAAACGGGATTGCTTTATGATAAGCCGTATCTGGATATGGATAAATACATTGAGCGTTCCAATGCCGATAATATGCACCCGCGCTACATGCTGCTGCAATATCAGCCGGAACTGATGCAGCTGTATCATGGTCGTGGTATGAAGGTAAATACCTGGACAGTAAATGACAGGGAAAACATGCGCGATATGATGACACGTGGTGCGGATTGTATTATTTCCAACCATCCAGACCTCCTTTGCCATGTAGCGGAGGAAATGTTCAGCTGAAACGGATGCAACAGAACAAGGGTGCTGTGCGGCGCAAATCTCCGCAGCACCCTGTTTTTTTGTTTGAAAAAAGGGCTTCGTGCCTGTGCAGAAGCCCTTTTGAAAGAGAGAAAACTGAGAAACATGAAAGCAGTTTTGGAATGTAAAAAAAGGAAAAGCGAGAGAACTTACATCTCCTCTATAAGAATTACGCCTTCTGTCGACGAGACATTCCTGATAACCTGTTCAACCGGAGAGTATTTGTTTAGCCGGAGCGTAAAAATCGCACAGGCATTGTGTTTTTTACTCCCTCTGGAGCGGGTAATCTCCATGTTCAGGATTTTTAAATCCAGCTCACGGTATAGCTTCAATACATTTTCCAGACATGTTTTATCGGTGTATTCCATATACAGGTTAATTTCCGGCACATGATCCAGCACCCTGTATTCCAGTCTCGAAAACAAAAGCTCGGCAACCAGAATCATAAGGGTTGTAGTAATGCCGCCTTCATAAAAGCCTCCGCCAAGGGCAAGTCCGATGATCGCAGAGGCCCAAAGACCCGCGGCTGTTGTCAGTCCTTTCACGCGCTGCTGACGTGTGACAATAATCGTACCTGCGCCGATGAAACCAATTCCCGCGACAACCTGTGCACCCAGACGTGCCATATCTGTATAATAGTGCATATTTAAGTACAGGTACTGGCTGGTCAGCGTCGTCATTGCCGCGCCCAGACAAATCAGAATATGGGTGCGGAACCCAGCCGGCCGACGCTTGTATGCACGTTCGATTCCAATCATTCCGCCACAGATTACCGCAAGAACCAATCGCAGTGCGATTGACGCCAGCGTGACTGTGCGGAATCCATCAAAAATAGATAACATATGTGCACTCCCCTATATTTCTTCAATCATATAAATACAGTTCATATCCGAAAGAGCCGACAGGATCTGCGTGTGCGTCTTTCTCTGATTGAGATGAACGGAAAAAACAGCGCTGGGATTGCGGGATCGCTTTTCCCGACCGCGCTCAATATCTACATCAAAAATCTGTACATCCTGTGTTTTGATACGATTGATGATGGTCCCCACATTGTCCAGAGACTCAAATTCGACATAGATATTCATAATTTTGGCATTTTCCTGAATAAAATTATCGATAATCGGGAAAATGCGGATACATAGGAAAATGAGGATAAACGCGAGTACAATGCATTCATAAAATCCTGCTCCGATGGCAAGCCCCATACATGCAGAGGCCCACAGACCGGCCGCGGTTGTAAGACCTTTCACCTGTTGACGTCCGGTGACGATGATTGTGCCGGCGCCAAGAAAACCAATGCCGTTGATAACCTGCGCGCCGAAGCGGGAAACGTCAGTCCGCAGACCGATGTCTTCCGCAAGAGAAGCCCAATGCGTAGAAACCATAGTGAATTCATACTGACTGAGCAGCATTGTCAGCGCTGCACCGAGACAAACCAGCATATAAGTTCGGCATCCGGCAGGACGGCGTTTCCTGCCGCGCTCTAATCCGATCATTCCGCCACTGAGCATTGCCAGCGCAAGCCGGAGTACCACGGATATCATATTTAATTCACGAAGATAATCTAATTCTGCAATCATGGCGATCCCCTCCTTTCGCGCATATCATACAACGATGGTCGCTGTCACATGGTCTTTGCTGCGACAATATTGACATCTGTACCCAGAATATCGGCTGCCAGAACCTGACCGACCTTTACCGGGGACTGTACGATAATGTCATTGATCAGTGCCATGCAGTCGAACATTTTTTCCTTCGGAAGAGGACGGTCAGTCTTAACCGGAAGGCGCGGCAGCATCGCTCCGTTAATCCGCACCGTAGAAGTAACCACGCGGACTGGATGCATCAATTCATTCTTGCCATATTCTGCGCCGCGCGGACAGGAATTGCCGGTGACGGCATATCCGTTCGCTTCATCGACAGATAAATGACAGCCCTTTGGACAGGTGATGCAGATAATATTGGTCATTTCGAGCCCTCCTCAACAGAAACAGTAACAGAGCCATGTGCCTTTTCCAACAGGACACGAGGCAGCTTAATATTTTCCATTTCGCCGGGAGCCATGCGTTCCCGCCGGAATGAAGCGATTTGTGTGCCAGTCTCATCGGTAACGACGATACGGCTTTCGCCACAGATGGCACGAACGCGGAAAAATACATCTACCGCAGGGAACGGTGCATCCATATGGACACGCTGCGGAACAGTATAACCAACCAGATTTCCATTGCTGATGTCAAGTATGTGGTCTGAGGAAAGCTGCTTGCCGACACAGTACGCAGCTGCGGCTTTGCCGGCACGGGCAGACTCTGCGGTAACAAAGTCGACCAGATCATGGACATGGAGCACATTCCCGCAGGCAAATACACCGGGGATAGAGGTTTCCATGTTCTCGTATACAACAGGTCCATTGGTACGGGGATCCATCTGAATCTGTGCGCCGCGGGACAGCTCGTTTTCCGGTATCAGACCCACGGACAGCAGGATTGTATCACAGTCAAAGGTCATTTCCGTTCCCGGAATCGGACGACGATCCGGTCCGACTTCAGCAACAATAACACGCTCAACACGATCCTTGCCTTGAATGTCGGTAATTGTGTGGGACAGATACAGTGGAATATTAAAATCATCCAGACACTGCACAATATTACGAGTCAAACCACCGGAATACGGCATGACCTCGACACATGCAAGCACCTTTGCGCCTTCCAGCGTCATGCGACGTGCCATGATAAGACCAATATCACCGGAGCCAAGGATAACAACGCGCTTGCCGACCATATAGCCCTCAATATTGAGATAACGCTGTGCAGTACCTGCGGTAAAGACACCGGCAGGACGGGTGCCGGGGATCGCAATTGCACCGCGAGTACGTTCGCGGCAGCCCATAGCCAGAACAACTGCGCCAGCCTGCAGCACCTCATATCCGCCAGCGGAGGAGACAATATGTACTTCTTTTTCTTTTGTGATCTCCAGAACCATAGCATCCAGACGGACATCTACACCGGTGTTCTGAAGCATTTCAATAAATCGACCGGCATATTCCGGACCGGTAAGTTCTTCTTTAAAGTAGTGCAGTCCGAAGCCGTTGTGAATGCACTGATTCAGAATGCCGCCCAACTCGCGGTCACGCTCAACAATACAAATAGAGCGGCAGCCGTCTTCCCATGCGGCATTGGCTGCGGACAGACCGGCAGGTCCGCCGCCAATAATAACCAGATCGTATTTCATGCCTTTGCGCCTCCTTTGGTTTCACCAATCAGCAGAGTCGTTCCATCGCCGTCCTGCAGGATATCCAGCGGATTCTTCGCAAGCTCGCGTGCCAGAATATCCAACACACGCGGACCGCAGAATCCGCCCTGGCATCGACCCATACCTGCCCCTGCACGCCGCTTGATGCCATCGACGGAACAGGGAGGGATCGGAGAATGAATAGCAGCGACAATTTCTCCTTCTGTAATCGTTTCACAGCGGCAAATTACACGACCATAGCGCGGATCGCGGCGCACGAGCTCTGCTTTTTCCTGCTGAGACAGCTCTTTGAAGCGGATCTGTGTCCGTGTTCCGTTCCAATCGGTCTTTTTGTTCAGTGTAACACCCATATCAGCCAAAATACCAACTGCGTATTCTGCAATTGCCGGCGCAGCGGATAAGCCCGGTGATTTGATGCCTGCAACGTGGAGCATCCGCTCACAGGACTTTGCAGGGCGGATGATGAAATCCGGCTCAGAGGTGATGGCGCGCACACCGGCAAAATTACGGATAGACTGACGAAAATCAATGCCGTCTACGCTTTTTCGGCTGACAGCAGCCACCTCGTCCAGACCGGAAAGTGTAGTCTCACGGCTGTATGGAGATGCAACCGGTGTCGCGTTTGGTCCTACAATCAGGTTGCCGTGTACCGTCGGAGCAACTAATATCCCCTTACCGGCGTCAGTGGGACACTGGAAAATAACGTGATTGACCAGGTCGCCGCTCGATTTATCCAGCAGATAGTATTCACCGCGGGAGGGATATGCTTTCCATTCGGTTTCTCCGGTGAACGCGCAGATTTCGTGGCTCCAGCCTCCGGCGCAGTTGATTACATAGCGTGTTTCATAGTCGCCTGATGCCGTGTGCAGCAGGACAGAATCGTCATGCTTCTCTAAACCGGTGACTGCGCTGCGCAATTTGAGTGTCGCACCATTACGAACTGCAACTTCAGCTTGGGCAATGCAAAGCCCCCAAGGATCAATGATTGCAGCGGAAGGTGCATATAATGCAGCACAGACATCCTGAGACAGGTTCCCATCCATGGCACGAGCTTCGTCTCCGGACAAGATCTGTATATCCGGAACGCCATTTTTCAAACCATTGTCATATAGCTTCTCCAGATGCTTGCGGCTCTTCTCATCGAAAGCCAGGACAAATGAGCCGATGCGTTTGTATTTGACGGACAAATTTCGGCACAGACCTTCCATCAAATCCGAGCCTCGGACATTTAGCTTGGCGATTAAGGTTCCAGGCTCCGGATCATAGCCTGCATGTACGATCGCGCTGTTTGCTTTTGTCGTGCCCATAGCGATGTCGTTTTCCTTCTCCAGAACCAATACCCGCAAATCATATTGAGACAACGTGTAGGCGAGAGATGCACCGACAACGCCACAGCCGATGATCGTTACATCATACATAGTGATATCCACCCTTTCTTTTTTGAGATTATAGATCAATAAAAAAAGCCAAAGCAAATAACCGCTACGCGGTAGTTTACTTTGACTCTAAATCTCCAAAATCGATATTCACTTGTTGGATTGAGATAACTATATCACAGAAACGAGAGGAATGCAAGAGAAATTTTTGTGAGATTTTTCAGAAATATCCGCTGCTGGGAAGCTCTGATTCAATCGCCGGGGACCGCCGTCCGGCCACAGACGATTGATTCAGAGGTTCCCTGAGCATGACAATTTTTAAACGAACCACAGGTCCATACTGGTGGTGGACACCGCCAGCGCTCCAGCTGAGAGCGCGGAAATAATGTCTTGTTTGTCGGTAATAAGACCGCTGGCAATGATCGGCTGGTGCACTCTGTGGGACAGCCGTTCAATCACTCGAGGCATGGTACCGGGCAGGATGTCGACAGCATCTGCATAAAGAGCCTGCCGCCGGATGTTTTCAAATGCGAGGGAATCCAGCAGAAAGAATCGCTGGATGGCGATCAGACCCAATTTTTTTGCATGGCGGATTAGATTGATACGGGTAGAAATGACCCCGTCTGCCCGCGTTTTCTGTGCAATAAAATCTATAGAGATGTCCTTCCCTGTCAGACCTTCGATGAGATCTGTGTGCACGAAGACCAGCTTGTCGTTTTGCTTCGCTTTTTCAATCAGCTGAGCGATATTGAGGATTGTGCCATACAGGAAAAAGATTGCGGCGCAGTCAGAAACAAGCGCTTTTTCCAGTCCCTCATCATTTTTTACAGCGGCAATAACCGGCGCGTCCTGAAGCCATTCTACAAAATTAATTTGCTTGTCTGTCATGAAATATTTTCCTCCCAGATACAGAATATTGAGCATCAAAATCCCATTGGAAATTCTATGGCAGCGTCCATGCCTTCCATTGAACTCCAGTGGTTTACAGGGAATTTGCGTATGCTTTACATAAATAGTATAGCACGGCGTATATATCGTGTGGTAAAATAATAAAAGAAAATAGTAAAGACAGAATGCACAAAATATCGACAAACAATTTGGTAAAGTTGTAAGAATCGTGTTTTCCTTGTGAAAATTGTCTTGCAGTATGCTTGATTATGTGTTATACTTTGTTCAAATCAAATAGACGATGCTTAGGAGAAACGAGTCAAAGCAATTCAGAAATTCTTTTGTACGTTGGTACAGAGAGTTCATATTGTGCGACTTGTTATTTTTTTGCTTTTTAGCGAAGCGGATGTCTGTTTGTTAAAGATCTATTTTTCTACGTGGATCATGGCGCCTGGTCTACATAGAGAAATAGAACTATATGAAGAAAGAGCGAACCAAGTAAAGAAAGGGGTGGAAGCCTAATGTTTAAAATGTTGAACCCACGGCGTTTTTACCATGCGGTAGGAAAACGGAAATTTCTGGAGTTTATTCTTCTGGCAGTATTTATCCTGTTTTTCTATGGCCCATTGCTGAATATGGTGATGCTGGCGTTTGCGAACGAATACAGCGTACCGAATATTCTTCCGCAGGAATGGGGCTTCAAATGGTGGGGCTATGTATTTAGTCAAAAAAGCCTGGTTTCTTCCATTGTACAGTCTTTCGTGGTTGCAATCGTCACGACGCTTGTATCTATGATATTCTGTATACCGGCTGCGTATTCTATTGCTCGATTCAAGTATCGCGGACGCAAGATTTTCATGCTTTCGTTTCTGTTGACGAATGCGTTTCCGAAGCTGGGCATTTATACTTCAATTGCCGTTTTGTTTTACAAGTACGGTCTGATGGGTACTTATGTGGGTGTCATTATTATTCACATGATCAATTCCATGATGTTCATGGTTTGGTTGCCTTCCAGTGCGTTCCGGTCTGTGCACAGGCAGCAGGAAGAAGCTGCACGCGATGTTGGCGCCGGTCCGATCCGAACCTTCTTCAAGGTGACAATGCCGATGGCAATGCCCGGCATTGCGGTTGCTACACTGTACACATTCCTCGGATCAATGGAAGAAGCGCAGGGCACGATGCTCGTTGGTATGGCAAAGATTCAGACCATGCCGGTTGCAATGTATGGCATCGTACTTGATTCTTCGGCTGTACAGATTGGTGCGGTATTCGCGCTGTTGCTGATTATTCCGTCGGCGGTCCTGATTTTCTTAATGCGCAAATACATCGGACCAGAAGCGATTGCCGGCGGCTTCAAGATGAAATAACCGGGAACATTGGAGGATTCAATCAATATGAGTGATCGCAAAATTAAACTGCAGATCAAGGATATGACTAAAAAATATGACAACGGAGACGGCGTTGAGCATATTAACCTTGATGTATATGAAGGTGAAATTGTCACCTTCCTTGGACCGTCCGGCTGCGGCAAATCTACCATTCTTCGTACCATCGGCGGTTTTCTGGATGTAACCAGCGGTGACATCACGATTGACGGACAATCTATCGTTGCACTGCCGCCGGAAAAGCGACCGACTGCAATGGTATTCCAGAGCTACAATCTCTGGCCGCATATGACCATTTATGAAAACCTGGCTTTTGGTCTGAAACTGAGAAAGATTCCGAAAAAGACCATTGATACAGACATCAAAAACATGCTGGCGCTGGTATCCATGAGTGGATGCGAGAAAAAATATCCCGGACAACTGTCCGGCGGCCAGCAGCAGCGTATCGCAATTGCACGTTCTCTGCTGCTCAAGCCATCCCTGCTGCTGCTTGATGAGCCGTTTTCCGCATTGGATGCAAAGATTCGCCAGCAGATGCGTGAAGAGCTGAAAAAGATTCAGAGTGATCTGGGCATCACGGTTATCTTTGTCACCCATGACCAGGAAGAAGCCATGGCACTGTCCCATCGTATTGTTGTTATGAACAAGGGAAAATTCGATCAGGTCGGCACACCGGCACAAATCTATGACAACCCGGCAACACTTCATGTTGCGTCCTTTATCGGTGAGATGAACTTTATCCGGGAGGGCAGTGAAACCATCGCAGCTCGTCCAGAGGATATCATGGTTACAGAAGGCACCGGTCACGGAGATATGGATGCCGTTGTCCGTACCATTATGATGTTGGGGCATTATGTTGTACTCACTGTTCAGCACGGCGATGATATCATTAAATGTTTCATTGACCGCGAGCTCAGTGATCGGCTCAAGGAAGGGGATTCTGTCAGCCTGACAATCGGTAAGCACAGCAAATTTGCTGCTTCATAAGGAGAGCGGATTGCTCCGGGAACTGACAGGCTTAAAAACTTCCTTATCGTGTCAATACAGTATG
>CAYNPX010000037.1:0-4331 GCA_964399205.1 uncultured Butyricicoccus sp. | reverse complement strand
CGTGTCAATACAGTATGAAAGTAAAAAAAGTAAAGGAGAAACGAAATGAAAATGAAACGATTTGGCGCAGCCCTTCTGGCAGGCGCAATGATGATGACCACACTGGCAGGCTGCGGAAGTTCAAGTAGTGACACAGGCAGTGGCAGCAGCAGTGCTTCCGACGGCGCTAAGACCGTAACTCTGTGGGCTACTGGCTCCGATAATGTTCGTGCCGTTTATGAGTCTCTGGTTGAGGATTTCAACAACAATTCCGAATATGCAGGCGAGTATGAGGTTGAACTTCAGTTTATGCTGAACGGTACAGGCACACAGACGCTGACGGATATGCTTGCGGCAGCATCCAAGGCTGGCCAGTCCGATACCGATTATGATATCGTCGATTTGGGCGGCGATGACCTGTCCAAGATTGTTTCCCAGATTGGTGAAGAATCTTTCGTAAAGCTGGATGACAGCAAGATTCCGAATGCCGCAAATGTTGATGCGGAGAGTTCTGTAGCTGCTGATTACGTTCAGCCATACCGTGGAACCACCGTTGTTCTGGCTTACGACTCTGAGAAGGTTCAGACTCCTCCGACCACTTGGGATGAGCTGGTTGAGTGGATGAAGGCAAATCCGGGACGTTTCGCTTACAATACGCCGGGTACAGGCGGCGCTGGCGATTCCTTTGTCCGTACTGCAGTTTATAATTTTATGGATGAAGAAGCAATCACTTCTGACGATGTCAAGTGGGAAGAGGATTGGGATGAAGGCTTCCAGTATCTGGCTGACCTGCATCAGTACATGTACACCTCGGGCGGTTCCATCGTTTACCCGAACAAGAACCAGGGTACACTTGATCTGCTGAACCAGGGAGAAATCGACATGTGTCCAAACTGGGCTGACATGGTTCTGTCCCAGCGTGCAGAAGGCACACTGAAAGACACCATCAAGATTGCACAGCTTGATCCTGCTCTGACCGGTTCCTTCCAGTCCCTGGCTATCCCGACCTTCGGCTCCAACGAAGACGGCGCATATGCATTCATAGATTACATGCTGAGCGATTCTGCACAGGAAATCATGGTTAAGGAAATGGCAGCAATCCCGCTGATCGATACCTCCAACATCGACATGACTGGCTTTGAAGATGTTCAGAATCTGGACGTTAATAATTTCCGCATCATGTCCATCGGCGACCTGTCCACTGACTTCAACGAGCGTTGGGATAACGAGATCGGTACAATTGGCTGATCACATTTTTTAGAACGAAGGGGAATATCAGATGAGTAAGAGCCTGAAACAAAATATTGTGGCATACGGTATGGTTATGCCGGCGTTCCTCGTCGTCATGCTGACTGTTGCCTACCCAATCGTTTCTGCTGTGATCCAGAGCTTTCAGGATGAAAAAACCGGTGAATTTACAGTAGAAAATTATACCTACTTTTTCACTGAGCCTGCACAGCTGAAAAACTTGCTTTTTACACTGTTTGTTGTGTTTGTGACAGTAATTATTGCAATTGTTATCGCATATCTGCTGGCACTGTACCTGCGTTTTGTCAAATCGAAAATCGCGAAAGCGATCGGTACACTGTATCTGCTCCCGCGTTTTGTACCGGCAATGTGTGCAGTTTACGCAATGATTACGATTATCCGCGATTCCGGACTGATTAACCGTATCGGTCTGCTGTTCGGTGTAGATATCCAGCTTGGCATGATGTATCATGCGAGCGGCATCATTACCATGAACCTTTGGTTTAATATTCCGTTTGCCGCTATGATGATTGCGGCCGGTCTGGGTGCAATCCCAGACTCCATCATTGAAGGCGCACGCGATGTCGGCGCAGGCAAATTCAAGGTCTTTACTTCGATGATCCTGCCGCTGTCCATGAAGGATGTTGTTGTTGCAAGCACATTTGTATTCATGACGAATGTCGGTTCGTTCACGACTCCGTACTTGATGGGTGGCAACGCACCGAAGATGCTGGGTATTGCATTGTTCGACCAGTTTAATAAATATCTGGCTTATAATCGCTCGGCTGCATTGTCTGTCATCATGTTCTTGATCTGTTCCGTTTCAGCAGGTGTGTATATCTATACGAACCTGAAGGAACAGGATTGGGAAAAACAATAAAAACAGAATCGGCTGTCCCGTACAGCTAAAGAAACCGCTCGGGAGTATCCCATACTTCCGGGTGGTTTTTTGCGGGTAAAAAGGAGGATCTACAGTGATAAACCATCAAATGTTGATCACTGCACATTCCGGTGCGGATGATACGGCGGAAAATAGCATGGAATTTGTGCAGTATGCTCTGGCATCCAATGCCAATGCATTCGAGGTAGACGTGCGCAGAGAACCCAAACACGGTATGCTGGTGCTGTCGCACGATGAAATTGGTGATGGTGCGCAGCTGCTTCTCCAGCATGTATTGGAATTGGTATCGCAGCATTCCTCTATGCGCATAAACTGTGATCTGAAGGAACCGGGTCTGGAACAGCAGACTGCTGAACTGGCGGTACAGATGGGGATATCTGACCGGTTGATCTTTTCCGGTACAGTCAATCCAATATGTTTGAAAAATATGCCAATAAAGAAGGAACAGATCTATTGGAACATCGACGAACCGATTTCCGGATTTTATCAGCGCTGCCGGCAGAATCCAGCATATGCATTACAGGCTGCGGAGGAAATGTGCAGCCTGTGCGTTCCATTGGGTATCCAGATTATAAATGTGTATGAAGGGCTGGTAGATGATTGCTTTTTGAAAATTTTGGATAGACATGAAATCGGAGTTTCCGTCTGGACGGTGGATGAAGATACACGCCTTTCCTATTTTATGTCGCGCGGCGTGCGGAATATTACAACACGCAAGCTGGCTACGGCATTGGCTATGCGGCAAAAGGAGGAATTATTATAATGGTATTATTGGAACAAAGCTATCAGTGGACACCGGAAGATACCGGGCAGGATGTGTTATTTGCATTTACCTGCCCTCCGGAAATACAGTCAGTATTGATCCGGTTTTGGTTTTCTCCGGGGAGTGAATATGCAGAAGCAATATGCAAACAGCAGATTGAGGATGCATTGACACGTTATTATGATCGTTATCCTCGTGAGATACAGCCAATGAAGGCGGATCAGTTTATGCCGATAAAAAATCTGATTACCATTTCTCTGGAACGGGAGGGAATCTATTTGGGCAATGCGCACAGATGGGCGCCGAAACAGGAGCATCTGCTTACAGTTGAACGAGCGTCTCTCGGTTTTGTGCCACCGGAATCAATCGAGGGATGCTGGACAGGAATGCTTCATCTGCATGAAATTATTTCCCCTTGTTGTACAGGAGATCTGCGGATTGAAGGGAGGACGGATGCATGAATTGGTATCCTGTAGAATTACATACGCATACCTGTCACAGTGACGGCGATTTTACGGTTGATGCGCTTGTCCATGCTGCAAAACAGCGCGGATTCTCCGCCGTAGCGTGTACAGATCACAATACATGTTCCGGATTGAGAGAGTTCGATGCGGCAGTCGAACGAGAACGAATCGTTGGCGTTCCGGGTATCGAATGGACAACCTACTGGGGACACATGCTGGTATTGAATGAACAGGGATATACCGATTGGCGCGGTGTAAGACCGGAGGAAATTGATCAGGCAATCGCTGCGATTCATAGAAACCATGGGATTGTCGGAATTGCCCATCCGTTTGCACTTTCCAATCCAGTAAATACCGGTTATCATTGGGAGTTTCATGTTGCGGATTGGGCTGCGGTCGATTTTCTGGAGGTGTGGTCACGCGACTATGCACCCTGCAAAATTCAAAGCCTGCGTGCAATGGAGCTTTGGGAACAGTTGCTCAATCGCGGTTGCCGAATTACAGCGACAAGCGGGCGAGACTGGCATCGGGAAGACAGCAAGCCGTATGGACATACCTATGTAGGGATAGAAGGCGTATTGACGACAGAAGCGATTCTGGAAGCCATATGCCGGGGACGGGTTTGCCTTGCTGCCGGACCTCTGCTAACAATGCAGTGCCGAACTGCTGACACTTGTATTGAAATCGGGGACTCTGTTTGTTCGGGAAAGATCGGAATTGACCTGAAACTGAATATGGATGTCATGGAAAATGACTGGGATCATGCGCAAGTGCATTGTGAGGAAATTCATCTGATACACAATGGAACAGTGATAGAGCATTGTCCAATCCGTACACAACAGCATATATGTCTGCCATTGTCCGCTGGATGGCTGCGGGCTGATCTGATCGGGACATATTATGGAAGAGAGAGACAACGCCTGGCATTTACCAATCCGATTTTTATTATCGAAAAGCAGCATATAAGGGTCTGAAA
>CAYNPX010000036.1:0-13992 GCA_964399205.1 uncultured Butyricicoccus sp. | reverse complement strand
TGCTTACAATCAGCCGAGGAATTTACCATATCCAACGGAAAACCCATTTTCATAAGGGAGCGGGTAGTTATGATGAAAACATATGCTTTTGGCGTTGATCTCGGAGGGACAACTGTTAAGATGGGATTGTTCCAGACAGATGGAGCATTGCTGGAAAAGTGGGAAATCCCTACAAGGACAGAAAACCAGAGTGAAAACCTGCTGTCGGATATCGCACTTGCTATTCTTGGAAAACTGGCAGAAAAGTCAATTCCCGTCAGCGATGTAGAAGGTGTCGGTATGGGTGTTCCGGGGGCTGTGCGGGATGCAAACTATGTTGAACCTTGTGTCAATCTCAACCAGTGGGGCGGCAATGTAGCAGAAAAGCTGTCTGCCCTGTGTCATCTTCCGGTGAAGGTAGTCAATGATGCGAATGCAGCTGCTCTCGGTGAACAGAAGCACGGCGGAGGCAGAGGCTGTAGTAACATGGTATTGGTAACATTAGGGACAGGCATTGGCAGCGGCATTATTGTCGATGGGAAGCTGGTCAGCGGCGGACACGGCGCAGGCGGTGAAATCGGACATATTAAGGTGGCAGAACCGGATGACGATATCTGTGGCTGCGGAAAATCCGGTTGTCTGGAACGATATTCTTCCGCTACAGGATTGGTGAATCGTGCAAAACGTCTGTTGCTGGAAAAAACGCCTCCCACAGCGCTACGTCAGTTTGATGCGTTGACCTGTAAAGACATTCTTGATTGTGCCAAGGCGGGTGATAAAGTAGCAGGGGGACTGGTTGACCAGATGACCCGTATGCTGGGTAAAGCATTGGCGAATATAGCATGTGTCTGTGATCCGGATATCATTGTTATCGGCGGCGGTGTTGCCCGGGCTGGTACAATTTTGACAGAGGGTATCAGGAAATACTTTGCGGAATATGCATTTCCTGCAACATTGGATACCCAATTTGTACTTGCTGAACTTGGTAATGATGCCGGTATTTATGGTGCAGTAGAAATGGTGATCTCTGTATAACATTGATTTCCGGTTGATTATGCAATGGAGTTGAGCACTTAAAAAATCGAGATCGTCCCAAAATTTGTGTAAACCTCCGTTATGGTGTAGAATAGGAGCACCATGATGGAGGTTAAAATTATGGCAAGAAGAAATGGCACCCCGGAGGAAAATATGCGGCGGGAAAAGAATCAAACCAGTATCAGTCAGGACATAGAGGAAAAGATTCTGTCCATGTACAAGGGTATGACCACCGGTGATATTGAGAACCATATCCGGGACATCTACATATTATAAACAAGACGGCATCGGTCAGAGCCGCTGCCGCCTTCGTAATAGTCTGCGCTATTTGCACCTGTGCAGGGTTTACACAAAATTGAGGATACATCCAAATATTTCTTAATGCTTAATTACGATCACCCGATTTCAGCAGCGCGACTGTAACATCGTTCACGTTGGTACCGGTCGCGCCGGTGATAATCAACCCATCGGTTTTTTGCAGCGCGTGATAGGCATCATTGTCCTGCAATACGGCGAAAACATCGTCGCCTGCCTCCGCTAATTTTTCCATTGTGTCTCCATCGACATAGCCGCCTGCTGCATCCGTCGGCCCGTCCGTTCCGTCGCTTCCGACCGAAAATACGGCGGCGTGCTTCATTCCGGCGATTCCCGGCGCAGCAGCTAAGGCAAGTTCCTGATTACGTCCGCCGAGGCCGCTTCCGGTCAGATGGACAACCGTTTCACCGCCTGCAATATATGCAACCGATTTCGTTTCCTTCGCATGGGTGCGCAGAATACTTGCAAAGAAGCTGCCTGCTTCACGCGCTTCACAGCAAAGCTGATCGGTCAGAATAACCGGTTCATAGCCGCATTCGGCGCATTCTTTCGCTGCCGCCGCGCACAACTCACGCACGCTGCCATTGATCTGTGTGGTCACATTGCCCAGTGTCTTTGGCGTTTCCTGTGAAAGCAAGCTGCGCGCCTCATCAGATAATTTCAGTCGATATTTTTGCACAATTGCTTTGGCCTGTTCGCACGTGCTGCTGTCCGGATAAGCCGGACCACTGGCGATCATATCAAGCGGATCACCTAAAATGTCACTCAATACAATGCTGAATACATGCGCAGGCGCACATGCCTGCGCAAACCGTCCGCCCTTAACGGCGCTCAGGCGCTTGCGAACGGTATTCATTTCTACAATATCCGCACCGCTTGCCAGCAGCTGACCGGTGATATTCTGCAATTCCTCGCCGGAGATCAGCGGCTTTTCAAACAGCGCGCTGCCGCCTCCGGACAATAGGAACACGACCGTATCCTTTTCTGTCAAATCGCTGACCAGCTCCAATGCCTTTTGCGTAGCGGCAAAGCTATTTGCATCCGGCACGGGATGACCTGCCTCATAGCAGTCCACACCCGGAATGTCACCCTTTACATGGTCATATTTCGTAACGACAACACCGCCGTCTACGCTTCCCAGTACCTGAACGGCAGCCTGCGCCATCTGCCATGCCGCCTTGCCTGCCGCAACCAACAGGGTCTTGCCGCCTTTTGGCGTAAAGCTGCGCAGCGCGCGCTGCACCGCTTCATCGGGCAGTACGGCATGGATGCTCGCTGAAACAATCCGGTCAGCGTCCTGCCTCAACGTTGGATTCATACAAGAAATCCCCTTCCTTTTTATCAAAAAGAGGTTGGCAAACGGCGTTTGTTTGCCAGTTTACCAACCTCCCTGTGGATGGATGCTATATTATGATTTTATCGTACCAGGCACGGCTTCTTGTTATCGAACTTCCAGCCCGGAATCAAGTACTGCATACCAATTGCATCATCGCGTGCACCAAGGCAGTTGTCAACATACAGCTTGTGTGCTTTCATAACCTGTTCACGGTCAACCTCAATGCCCAGACCGCCTTTCTTCGGCAGGTCGATACAACCGTCAACGATCTGCATTGGCTCTTTTGTCAGGCGGTCACGGCCTTCCTGCCAGATCCAGTGCGTGTCAATGCCGTTCATTTTGCCCGGAATTGCCGCCGCACACTGTACAACCATCGCAAGGCTGATATCAAAATGATTGTTGGAATGGCAGCCCCACATCATGCCGAAGTCATTGCACATCTGACCGACGCGGACAGAGCCGTTCATTGTCCAGAAATGCGGATCAGCCAGCGGGATATCCACGCTCTTGAGGCTCAGGCAGTGGCACATCTGGCGCCAGTCGGTGTTAATCATATTGGTAGCCGTCGGCATACCGGATTCCCGCTTAAATTCCGCCATGATCTCACGTCCGGAGAAGCCGTCCTCCGCGCCGCACGGGTCCTCACAATATGCAAGGCATTCCTTGAGCTGAGGCGCAATTTCCAGTGATTCCTTCAGGCTCCAGCAGCCGTTCGGGTCGAGGTCAACGCGCGCATCCGGAAATGCCGCCTTAATCGCCTGTACCGCTTTCAGTTCTTCCTTCGGCTCAAAAACGCCGCCCTTGAGCTTGAAATCGACAAAGCCATACTTTTCATGCGTCGCCTTCGCCAGCGCGACAATTGCCTCCGGTGTCAGCGCCTCCTCATGACGCAGACGATACCAGTCGCAGTCCGAATCCTCTTCGGATTCATACGGAAGGTCGGTTTTCTTCCGGTCACCGATGTAGAACAGATAGCTCAGGAAGCGAACGCGCTCACGCTGGATGCCGTCACCCATCAGGGCAGCGGCCGGAACATCGAGGAACTTGCCCAACAGGTCGAGCAGCGGCGCTTCGATTGCGGTTACGACATGTACGCCGGTGCGCAAGTCAAAAGTCTGCAAACCGCGGACGTCATCCTTGATGTTGGCATCCAGCCAATCCTTCACTTTTTTCAGGGTTCGCTTGTAATCACCGATGCTGGTGCCGATCACCAGATCCTTTACCGCTTCCAGCGCTGCGGTAATCTTCTGGCCGCCCGGAACCTCACCGACACCCTCTACGCCGTTAGAGTCGGTCAGGATAACGATATTTCTGGTAAAATACGGCGCGTGCGCACCGGACAGGTTCAACTCCATGCAGTCATGCCCCGCAACCGGATAAACCTCCATCTTTGCTATAGTAGGGATAGACATATGTTTGGCACTCCTTCCAATATTTCTTCTGTATGATTTACGCTTCAATCAGACCCATATCAATCAGAACCTTGCGCAGTTTCTCCTTTTCCGCCGCAGTCAGTTCTCCGATCGGTTCGAGGCACTTGCCTACCGGAATGCCCTGCAGCGTCAGACCTTCCTTGATGACCTCCGGGAAGGTACCCATGCCGCAGGCGATGCGCAGCGGCGCCAGGCGGTACTGTGCCTCCAGCGCGCCCTTCCAGTCGCCATCAATAAACTTATCATAGATGTCCGCAACAACACGCGGTGCGACATTCGCGCAGCTTGCAACCGCGCCGGCTGCACCATAGTGCAGCGCTGCATAAATCAATGTATCACGACCCATGATGACCTGGAACTTATCGCGGCAGTCCATTGTCATGCGCAGATACTCTTCGCAGTTGGTCATATCTCCTGTGGAATCCTTGATGCCGATGATGTTCGGGCAGTCATGCGCCAGACGCGCAACCGTTTCCGGTGTAATATGTACATTGGTCTTCGGCTTGTTGTTGTACATGATGACCGGCAGCTGTGTGCTGTCTGCAATCGTCTTGAAATGCGCATACAGCTCGTCTTGCGTCTGGCTGATAAACATCGGGGTCAGTACGCTGACGCCATCGTAGCCGCCAACCTGTTCCACCAGCTTAATCAAATGTACAACGCCGCGGGTTGTGATGTGGCTGCAGCCTGCCAGCAACTGGATCGGCTTGCCATATCGATTGGTTTTCCCTGCAACTGCTTCCTTAACAACTTTGAGTGCCTTTATAAATTCCTCATCACTGACAGCATAAAATTCACCGGTCGTGCCAAACGGGAACAGGCCGTGAACGCCATTGTCTACCAGATGGACAGACATCTTCGCAAGAGAATCGTAGTTAATCGTGCCATCATCCTGAAACGGCGTGATGATTGGCGGAATGATACCATATGGCTGATACATAATTCTTCCCTCCGTTCACAAATCAGCGGCCAATTTCTATGCCGGTCAGTTTCTGATAATACTTTGCAATTGCGCTGTGGTCATTCTGTCCACAACCGTTGTTGTGCAGATACTGTAAAATCTCCTGCACAGAAGCGGTCATCGGTACCGGAGCGCCAACACTGTGCGCGCAATCCAGCGCATTGTTCAGATCCTTGATGTGCAGGTCAATCTTAAAGCCTGGCTTATCATTGCCTTCCATCATCATCGGACCCTTTGCTTCCATAACGGTAGAGCCTGCCAGCCCGCCGCGGATCGCTTCAAATACCAGATGCGGATCAACGCCGGCTTTCTGCGCCATGGTAAATGCTTCCGCAACTGCCTGAATATTGCACGCAACGATGATCTGATTTGCCAGCTTGGTCGTGTTGCCTGCGCCGACATCGCCGCAGCGTACAACAGACGCGCCCATGTATTCCAGAATCGGCTTATATTCATCAAACAGTTCCTGTTCGCCGCCTACCATAAAGCTCAGCGTACCGTCAATTGCCTTCGGTTCGCCACCGGATACCGGTGCGTCCAGCATCTTTACGCCCTTTTCCTTCAGGACAGCGGCAATCTCCTTGCTTGCCACCGGGTTGATCGAGCTCATATCAATAAAAGTAGAACCCGGTTTCATATAGCTCGCAACGCCGCCTTCGCCCAGCATAACGGCCTTTACCTGAGGGCTGTTCGGCAGCATGGTGAGAACCAGATCACACTCCGCGCCAATTTCAGGCTGCGTCGCTGCCTTTGCGCCCAGCGCAACCAGCTCTTCCACCGGCTCCGGCTGCAGATTATTGACCCAAAGCTCGTTACCGCTTTTCAGCAGGTTCTTTGCCATAGGCTTGCCCATAATTCCAAGTCCGATAAATCCTATTTTCATAGTAAAATCATACCTTTCTTTATCTCGCAGAATGTTTTCGGTTTACAATGCTTGCGCGATGCTTGTTTCTTGAAGTTATACCTAGCATACGCCAAAAAACCATTTTGTACAATCGCTGAAATATATAAAATCTTTTGCGCAAAAATGGTAATTCGCCCAATGTTTCATTTTCTGAAACGGTGATTGTACAGAGTTTCAATTCATTTCATCCGTTCCGGTTCCAGGCGATTTGTCCGCGCAAAAAGCGGGAAGGACGATACTATAATCAATACTATAATCGAAACGATAACAACGAATAACAATACTATAATATTGTATACGGAAGGGATGGTTTCATGCATGAAACAAGACTTGAAATAATTATTTCAAATATGGAGCGAATTACATTTTTCACAAGTTTTCGCGTGAAATTTGGTGTTTTCCGCATATTGTCTGGAGCTGTGACCTTTGGTAAACTAAGCGTGTAAGACATGCGGATGCTGCGTTCTTGAAGTGACACGTAATCCAACATAGGCAGCACATGACAGCACAGCTGTCGGCTGCCCGCTTTTGCAAAAAAAAAGGAAGGTACGATTATGGATGAATCTACAAGAATGCTATTAGGACTGGCGATCGGCATCATATTGATGATCGTGCTGGTCAGCAAAACAAAGGTACATACATTTATTGCGCTGATGCTGGCTGCGACTGTTACCGGTCTGATCGGCGGCATGACGCCGGGCGATCTCACGGTGATCGTGGATGGCGCTGAGACGACAAAGACCGGTATTATCACCGCGATTCAGGACGGCTTCGGCAATACATTGAAGAGCACCGGTATTATTATCGGTCTGGGCGTTATGATGGGCGGCATATTGGAAAAATCCGGCGCCGCGGAAAAGATGGCATACTCCTTTATCAAGGCGGTTGGCAAGAAGAAGGAAGAATGGGCGCTGGTAATCACCGGCTGGTTTATTTCCATTCCGGTATTTGCAGATTCTGCGATTGTTATTTTTGCCCCGCTTTGCAAGGCGATGTCCCGCGTTACCGGTAAATCTGTTGTCGGTCTTGCCCTGTCTCTGGCGTGCGGTCTTCAGCTCACCCACACCCTGGTTCCGCCGACGCCCGGTCCGCTGACCGCAGCTGGTATGCTGAGCGTTGATGTCGGTCAGATGATTATTGCCGGCGCGATCACTTCCATTCCGATGCTGATCGTTATTGTATTCTACTGCAAGTGGATTGGAAAGAAAATTTATCAGATTCCGAACGACGCGGGCGGCTTTGATCGCATGGAGTATAAAGAAGAATACATCAAGTCTATGGACGAGCTGGAACAGATGATTGGCGAAAAGCATCTGCCCGGTCTGGCTATTTCCATCGCCCCGATCGTCATCCCGCTGATTCTCATTCTGAGCAAGACTGTTCTCGAATTTGCCGGAATTTCCAATCAGGTTATCACCCTGCTTGGCTCCCCGATCGTCGCACTGGCAATCGGCACCCTGCTGGCAATTTACGGTCTGTCCGCGAAGGAATCCAAAAAGGAAACGCTGGCGGTAATGGACGAGGCGATTAAGAGCACCGGCATTATCATGCTGATTACCGGTGCGGGCGGCTCTCTGGGCAATATCATCAAGGTTTCCGGTATCGGTGACGCATTGGGCGAGCTGGTTACCAGCACGCCGCTGCCGGCGGTCCTGATCCCGTTCATCATTGCGGCTCTGATGCGTATTGCGCTCGGCTCTGCGACGGTCGCAATCACCACAGCAGCGTCCCTGTCCGCTCCGCTAATGGGTGTTCTGAGTGTAAGCCCGCTGCTGATGGCGTTGTCCTGCTGCGTTGGCGCAATTTCCTTCTCCTACTTCAACGATTCCGGATTCTGGGTATTCAACGGCATGTTCGGCCTGACCGAGCTGAAGGATCAGTTGCGTTGTAAAACAGCAGTATCCCTGATTATGGCTGCTATCGGCATTGTAGAATTGCTTGTTGCTGGTCTGTTCATTTGAACATATTACATCTCCAATTTATTTTCTCCGAACCGACCAATCTATACTCGGATGCGGCAGCCGTTTCAGGCTGCCGCATCCCTCCCTGACAAATAAAGAGGTGTACCCTTATGTATTCTACCCGAAAAACCATTCAAATCAATGAAATAGATAATGTAGCGGTAGCGGTGCATGATCTTCCCGCCAACACAGAAATTGCCCCCGGATTATTTACCAGGAGCGAAATCCCGCAGGCGCACAAAATTGCGCTGAAGGATATCCCTGCGGGCGGCGATATCGTCCGGTATGGCGTCACACTCGGATATGCCATCGACGATATTCCGGCCGGAAGCTGGATCAATGAGCATATGCTGACACTGCCGGAAAGCCCTTCGGTAGAAAGCCTGCCTTATGGCACAAACATAAAAAAGACGGAAGATCTTCCGGAGCCGCCGAGAAAAACATGGCTCGGCTATCGCAATACCTCCGGCCCTGCCGGAACGCGCAATCTGTTGGGCATCGTGACAACCGTACAGTGCGCAGCCGGCGTCCTCAAGGTCGCAGTAGAGCGCATCAAACAGGAACTGCTGCCCAAATATCCCAATGTTGATGGCGTTGTCGCCGTGACGCATCCGTATGGCTGCGGCGTCGCCATCAACGCGCCGCTGGCATATATACCAATCCGCGCCATTGCCAATGTGATTCATCATCCGAATTTCGGCGGGGAGATGATGATCGTCGGTCTCGGCTGTGAAAAGCTGACGTATGACCGCGTCCTTGCTCCGGAGGAAATCACGCCGGATAACGTATTGACCCTTCAGGATTATGCAGGACATGACGCCATCATGCAGGCAATTCTTGACATGGCGGAGAAAAAGCTGCGGAAGCTGAACCTCCGCCGGCGGGAGGAACTGCCGCTCAGCGAGCTTCTGATCGGAATGCAGTGCGGCGGAAGCGATGCGTTCAGTGGCATTACCGCGAACCCCAGTGCAGGCTACGCTGCGGATATGCTGGTGCGCGGCGGCGCAACCGTCATGTTTAGCGAAGTAACTGAAGTGCGTGACGGTGTGCAGATGCTCGCCGCCCGCTGTCCGGACGAATATACCCGCAACCGTCTGGCGGAGGAAATGAAATGGTATGATGATTACCTCGAACAGGGCGGCGTTGGCCGCGATGCCAATCCGACGCCCGGCAACAAGAAGGGCGGACTTGCGAACATCGTGGAAAAAGCAATGGGTTCTATTGCAAAATCCGGTACCAGCCCGATTGTCGAGGTACTCAGTCCCGCGGAAATGCCGACAAAGCACGGTCTGATTTATGCCGCGACTCCCGCGAGCGATATTGTCTGCGGCCCATGCCAGGTCGCCAGCGGCATCGGATTACAGGTCTTTATGACCGGTCGCGGCACGCCCTATGGACTCGATATCGCACCGGTCATCAAGGTGTGTAGCCGAACGGAAATGAAAAACCACTGGTTTGACATGATTGACATTTCCGCCGGCGCTGTCGCCACCGGAGAAGCGACAATCGCGGAGGTCGGAACGGAAATTTTCCATATGATTCTCGACGTCGCAAGCGGGCTGCGCGAGCCATACAGTGACCAGTATGGTTTCCATAATGATATGTGTATATTTAACCCCGCTCCTATTACGTAAAGACGCCTCAAAAAAAGTTATGCGCGGCTGGATGCCGGCGCGTTTTCCCCTGAATTTTTCGAGACGTACTCAAAAGAAAACATTCCCGTCAAAAAACACGCGGCGACTGTCAGAAAGGAACAGATGGCTCTACAAGCGCATCGTACATCAGAGAAAGTCTCACAGTGCGCAAAAGAATACACCTTATCCCTTCCTTTCTCCATAAAGATATTATGTTTGATTCTGGGTTGTGCGCCGTCCGGATGATACAGCGCGGTCCCAGCCTAATATGAAAAATCCGACGAAATCCCGTACTTTTTCATATATCTCCATAATGTTGTTTTGCTGACACCCAACTCATCTGCGACCTTTTGACGGTTGCCGCCGTGTTTTTTTAACAGATCGGCAATTTCTGCTGCCTTTTCGTCTTTAAACAGGATCACTTGCTTTGTTTCAGCCGAAATCCTTGGAGTCATCTGCTCCATCTGGCGGAGCAGGAATACTTCATCTACGCTGCGCTGTTCTGTCATCAGCACAATACGTTCACAGATACAGTTGATCTGATGCAGATTGCCCGGCCAGTTATATTCCTGTAAGTACTTGCGGGCGCCATTCGTTAAATGTACATAACGCTTATAACGATTCTGCCAGTTCTCCAGGCAATAATCCACCCATTTCAGAATATTTCCTCGATTCTGGCGCACCGGCGGGATTTCAATCTGGAGTACGGTGAGCGCATAATACAGATCACTGCGGAAACTTCCTTCTTCAACGCAGGAGATAAGATTGGATTCGGTTGACGCAATGACACGGACATTGCAGGTAATCGGCTGATTGCTTCCGTTATGCAAAAACTTTCCCTGCATCAGCCCCAGCAGCTTATATTGCAACTCGAAGGAAAGAGCTTCCACATGAGCGAGATATAATGTACCGTCCCGCGCCAGTTCCGCCATGCAGTCGCGCGTATCCTTTCGAGAGGTGTAATTGCCGAATAGCATGGTATCCAACACATCCTCATGGTACACGCTGCAATCTACGGAAACAAATGCATTGCGCCTGAGCATACTTTCATTGTGAATGCACTGCGCAAGGATTCTTTTTCCGCAGCCTGCTTCCCCCGAAATGAGAATCGGCGCGTTATACCGTGCAACCCGCTTTGCCATAACAGTGTGTGACTGCGGCTCATCGTCCACCTGTATGAGCTTGTCAAAATTATATTTGGCAACCAATCCCCGCTGGTATAATTCACGGCGTAATTCGCTGTCCATTTCAGTGATACGCGCGCCTTCCTGAAAGGTCAGGATCGCGCCAGTGACCTGACCATCGATGGTAATCGGCGCGATATTCACAATGGTTTCTTTTTTCTGGATCGGGAGCAGGATGGCGTAAATTTCTTCCCCATCCGTAAGCACACGCTCCAGCTGTCGTTCGCTCAACTGCGGCAGAACCTCCAAAACATGTCGGTTCAGCATTTCGTTTGGGCGCTTATTTAACAGGTTGAATGTCACGCGGTTTGCTCTTTGTACCATGCCCGCCGCGTCAATCTGCATGATTCCGCTAAAGGTAAAATCCAGCATGGTGTTCATTTCCGCGCTGTTACTTTTTTCCAGATCAATCGCATAGCAGATACGCGCCGCAGTGTCGAATGCCGCCCGTATGCTCTCCAATCCTGACGGGATAAAACAATGCGGAAGCCCCATAATCCGCGCCCGCTCACAGACGATTTCACCGCCGATCACGGCAACACATGCCTCCGCTGTCGCCCGTTCTACCGCGGCTCCCATTTGTTCTTTGTTTTCTACCATATAGCGAACCAGTTCAATATGGAACAGCGTATCAAACTGCGACGTATCGCAAAGCATATTATCTACACCGATCAAGCCGATTTTGGGTCTTTCGCCGCCGACGACTTTCTTGAGTTTCAGGATCAGCATACCCAGTTCCTGCATCGTCACGCAGATTTCTACAACAGGCAACTTTACGCTTTGTTTAATCAGCTTTGCCTGCAAGCCGCGCGCGACAATCAGTTCGCAGCCGGACATCTCAAGTTCTCTGGCGCGCGCCTGTATATTTTCCGTCTGTGTGTACTCGATGCACATCGGATTGATATGTTCATATTGCCCGATAATCGGACGCGCCAGCTCACGCATTTCCCAATGGGGAACCAACACCGCAACATTTGCCATTTTTTGAAATCTTCCTTTCATTTTATATCTGGTTTTAGAAATCTCTATTTCAATTTATCAAATACTACATCCACCTGTCAAGATATTTATGAATTTTGATTTTTTTAAGAAAGAAGGTAGCGCAATGCTTTTTCAAACTGTAAATCATACGCCCGTCGGTACGGTCGGGCAGGGCACCTGGTATCTTGGTGAAAGCCCTTCCGCTTTTCGACGGGAATGTCAGGCGCTCCGCGCCGGTATAGAGGCCGGCATGAATCTGATTGATACCGCAGAAATGTATGGAGAAGGCGCTGCGGAGCGGTTGGTCGGACAGGCAATCGAACCATATGACCGCGAAACTCTGTTCCTTGTTTCTAAGGTTTATCCCTTCCATGCCGGACGGGATTCCATTTTCCGCTGCTGCGAGGATTCTCTGAAGCGGATGCATACCGATTATCTTGATCTCTATCTGCTGCACTGGCGCGGGAACATTCCCTTTTCTGAAACGGTCGAATGCATGGAGACATTAAAGCGACGTGGATTGATTCGCGCGTGGGGCGTATCCAATCTGGATACCGTTGATATGAAAGAGCTGTATTCTGTTCCAAACGGCTCCGACTGCGCCGTCAATCAGGTGCTGTATCATTTGGGCAGCCGTGGCATTGAATACGATCTGATGCCGTGGTTAAAACAGCATAACATCCCGATTATGGCATATTGCCCGCTGGCGCAGGCAGGCCTGCTCCGCCGCGGGCTGTTCTCTTCGCCGACCGTTCATCATATCGCGGAGAAGCATGGCGTTTCCGTTTCTCAGGTTTTGCTTGCTTTTCTTCTGGCGCAGGAAGATGTGCTCCCCATTCCGCGTTCCTCTCGTGAAACGCATACGCTGGAGAATGCCGCCGCTATGGAGCTTTCCCTGCACGAGGACGAGCTGAATATATTGAACCGGGCTTTCCCCGCGCCGCGCCGTAAAATGCCGCTGGATATTGTATGATACACCGGGAACACAAAAAATGAAAACGACGCCGGTACCGGCGTGCCTTCCAAAATAAAAGCTGCACAATCGCCTGTTTCTATGGTATACTTTTATTGAGAAGAACGCGATGAGCAAGGCCGGTTCATCGTGTGTGCGCAATACAATTCCATGATTGATGTGGCACGCCCGGATACCGGAGATGAGAGCCTGTATTCGACATTCCCCGCCTATGGATACAGGCTCTGATTTTATTGCAGGAAAGGGTTGGAAAAGAATGGAATATCGAAAATATGATTCAGATTATGTTGTACGTATTGACCGCGGAGAGGAAATTTTAGAAAGTCTTGCCAAGGTCTGCGAAGCGGAACACATTCTGCTCGGTTCTGTCAGCGGAATCGGTGCCGTCGGCAACGTCACACTTGGTGTATTTAACCGTGAGAAATTCGCATATGAGAAAACCACCTATACCGGCGATTTTGAAATTTCTGCGTGCGGCGGAAATATATCAACGATGGACGGGAAGACCTATCTGCACATCCATATGACTATTGGAAATCCAGTAAAAAACATCTGCCATGGCGGACATTTAAACCGAGCCATTGTCAGCCTTACCGGAGAATTCCTGATTCGTCGTATTGACGGAGAGGTAGATCGTAAATATTCTCCCGACGTTGGCTTGAATCTGTATCAATTTATCGACTAGACAGAAAGGAAATCTACCATGAATGATGCAGCTACACGTGCGGAACAATACTTTCGGGAAGGGTACAGCTGTGCGCAATCCGTCGTTCTGGCCTTTCGGGAACAGCTGGGACTGGATCAAACGACGGCAGCTCGGCTGGCATCTTCCTTTGGCGCCGGCATGGGACGCCTGCGCGAGGTTTGCGGGGCCGTCAGCGGTATGCTCTTGGTAGCAGGTATGTTGTACGGTTATGATTCCCCAACAGACCGCGAGGGAAAAACCGCGCATTATGATTTGGTACAGCAGCTTGCCGGACGGTTCCGGCAAGAAAACGGCTCTTATATCTGCCGAGAGTTGCTGGGGCGTCCAAAGGAATCCCCTCAGCCGGAGGAACGCACGAACGAATATTATGCAAAACGACCGTGCGCTGGTTTGGTCTCCAGCGCAGCACAGATTTTGAATGAGTATATCCAAGCGCATCCATACCATATTTATCCACAATAATTCGAGGGTTCTATAATAAATGTTGGGGTCAGACTCTTCGCCTGACCCCAACATTTATTATAGAACCAAAAAAAACCGCCGTCCAACCGCAGACGATTGATTCAGAGGTTCCTTAGAAAACCACGCCT
>CAYNPX010000035.1:0-14328 GCA_964399205.1 uncultured Butyricicoccus sp. | reverse complement strand
GGAAAAGCCGACTGTCCTGAACCAGCCGGCTTTCCCTTTGGAGTTGTTGTGGGAGAGAGTAGAACAAAAAGACGTGTCTACGTTTTTTTGCCTCTATGTAAAAAGATGTAAGCGTTTTTATGCGCCGAAGCCCAGCGGGGAGAATGCTGTGTAAACAACGATGCAGCAGATTACAATTGCGACCGCGCAGACCTTGCGGTACTTCCACGGTGTCAGATCAACCGCATGGACATCCTCCTGTGTCCACGGCTCCATTCCCGGATGCGCCTTCTTGTTCCGGCTGTTCATAATCGCCATGATAATCAGCTCAACCGGCCACAGGATCATGATTGCGTACAGGTAGTGGATTGTGCCGTCGCCTGCGCCGAACAGCGAGTAGCTCGGAGCAATCAGCAGGAAAGCGCCGTAGCAAACGATATGGAATACCATAATCACCTTTGCCGCGTACTTCGGCAGGTACTTGAAGAAGAAGCCGCCGAATACTGCGGACAGAACCGGAAGTCCGATCAGCATAACAAAGGAATCGAGGAAGGTTTTCAGACCTGCCGGGAAGAAGTAGACCATCGGACCGACAATCGTGGTAGCGACAGCGAACACGATACCGACCTTCTTGCCAACCTTAACCAGCTTGTCCTCCGACGCGGTCTTGTCGATATACTCCTTGTAAATATCCATCGTGAACATGGTGTTTACCGAGTTCAGCACGGAGTTGAACGAAGAAAGGATCGCGCCGAACATAACAGCCGCAAAGAAGCCCATGAGCGGCGCCGGAATGACCTCCGTAACCAGCTGCGGATACGCGGCGTCCATCATCGTAACCTGATTGCCTTCGATCTCGAACAGTGCGAACGCGATGACGCCCGGCAGAGCCAGATACATAAAGCCGACAATCTTGAGGAACGCGCAGTACAGTGCGCCCTTCTGCGCTTCCTTGAGGTTCTCAGCGGCGAGTACGCGCTGGATGAACGACTGGTGTGTGCACCAGGACTGTAAACCGAGGAAGATCAGACCGGTGAATACGGTGAGCCACGGAACCTCCGGTGCCTCTGCGTTCAGTCTGCCGATGGAGTTCAGCTTTTCCGGATAATTCTGTACCAGATACTTGAAGCCGTCAACGATTGCAAGACCGTCATAGCCGGCCGCGTTGCCCAGTACGTGCAGCGCGAAGAACGGGATCATGAAGCCGCCGATCAGCAGACCGATACCGTTTACCGTATCCGATACGGCAACCGCTTTCAGACCGCCGAAGATCGCGTAGATGGAACCGACGACACTGATGAGGATACACAGGATAACGACCGACTGGAACGTCGTAATGCCAAGCATGTCAGAAACATGGAAAATGTTTTCAAATACCAGAGAGCCGGAATACAGGATAACCGGAATCTGGACGACCAGATACAGGATAATGTATGCGATCGAGAACCACAGCTTGGTGCTGCGGTCAAAGCGCAGACCGATCAGCTCCGGAATCGTGGTGATGCCGCTCTTCAAATAGCGCGGCGCGGCAAACAGTGCCAGGAAAATACAGCACGGCGCCGCAACGATCTCGAATGCCATCGGGCTCATGCCGACGAACCATGTCTGACCGTTGGTGCCTACGAGCTGCTCCGCCGAGAGGTTTGTCAGCAGCAGGGAACCCGCGATGACAAAGCCCGGAAGTCCGCGTCCTGCCAAAAAGTAACCGTCCGCTGTCGTCTGGTCGTCACCCTTCGTTTTGAGATACGAAATGACCGCTACCAGAATCGTGAAGCCGACGAATGTAATGAATGTCCAAAGCATTATCTTCTCACTCCTTCTATTTTGTTTATCTCCAATCCGTCCCAACCACAGAAATATGTTTTTATGTGGTTTTTCTACTCCAATCTCTCCCTCCTTATGTTTCACATTATACCATGCTGTTACATTTTATCAATGTGCTATATTGCGGCAGAATTGTGTGTATTTGCTCGAATTATTGTCATATTTTTCACTATTATATGCCAATTTCCCCGCAGAGCAAATCCGCCGGATTTTTCCGCAAGCCGCATGAATTATATGCGCAAAAAGAAAAGACGCCCGAGCCAGTCTCCCGACTCCGGCGCCTTTTCCGTTAAGACGATGAAAATAAAGGATACGCTTACTTGCTGATGGTAGCCTTCAGCGCGTCGATAGAGGTCTCCAGACCGGCCTCTACGCTCATGGTCAGGTCTTCCATCTCCAGCGATACATAGCCGTCGTAGCCCATCATATGGCAGACGGAGAAGAATTCCTTCCACCACTTCAGGTCACGACCGCAGCCAACCGCTACATAGTTCCAGGTACGATCCTTGGAGCAATCAACCGGCAGGTTCTCCAGCAGACCGTCAACATCGACATTGTACTGCTCCGGACGTGCGTCCTTGCCATGTACATAGAAGATCTTGTCGCCCAGTGCGCGTGCAGCCGCGATCGGCTCCGCGCCCTGAATCATCAGATGGGACGGGTCAAGGTTCAGACCGAGTACATCGGAATCCTCGCCGACAACTTCACACAGCTTGTTGAAGGTGCGGACATTGTGAACCAGCGCGCCCGGGAACTCCTCGATTGCGATCTTCTTGACGCCGGCTTCCTTTGCGATGCGGCAGGTTTCCTTCCACCATTCGCCCGCAACTTCCCACTGGTACTTGACGCCCTCGATCATGTAGTTGAAGCCGTCGTACTCCGGCCACGATACGGTGGATACGAACCAGTTCGGGGTCTTGTCGCCCGGTGCGCCTGCCGGCAGACCGGACATGGTAACAACGGTGTCAACGCCCATCTTGCCGGCCAGTACCATGGTATCACGCATGGTCTTGCTGTGCGCCTTGCCCATCGGGGTGTCGATCAGCGGGTTGCCGGAGCAGTTCAGAGCGGAGATTGCCAGACCGCGCTTCTCGATCTCAGCGAGGAACGCTTCGCGCTTCGCGTCGTCCTTGATGTAATCTTCCGCACATTCGATGAAGTTGCAGCCGCCCCAGCCGCCTGCGGTCATTTCAATTGCGTCCAGGCCGTATGCTACGACCTTGTCCAGCATTTCTGTAAAGGGAATCTTGCCGAATACGTCGGTACAGATAGAAAGTTTCATAATGTATCTCCTCGTTTAGGAATGTGCCGGAGCGGGCAATGCCGCCCCGGCAGGTTTATATTGTATTAAGAGAGAATAAGTGAATATCAGATTACTTAACGTCTACCCAAACAGCGCCCTTGTCAGCGGACTCCGCACAAGCGTTGATCCACTTGATGCCTTCGATGCCGTGCTCCAGATCCGGATAAACCAGATTCTTCAGTGTCTCTTCGTCGCCGCGATCCTTTGCGTCCATTGCGATAGCGAAGCGCTTGTACAGGTTGGACCAGGAATCGATCAGACCGGTGTAGTGCAGTGCGCCCAGACGCTCGTCTTCCAGCGCTTCCGGTGCGAGGTAGTCCATGGAGCGATACAGGATCTGCTCCGGCTGACCCTGTACCTGATAGTGCAGTTCGTCCGGATGCATGTCGTTCCACTCCAGGGAAGCCTTGGAGCCAACGATGCGGATGTGCTGGGAGGAATGGTCACCGGCGTTGACAGCGGAAGCCCACATACGGCCAACCGCGCCGCTCTCGTAGCGCATCAGAACGTAAGCGTTGTCCTCCAGCGGATAGCGGGAGCCTACGAATGCCTGACGGTCACACAGAACCTGCTTCAGCTTCTCATCCGGGCAGATCAGCTCGGACATGTAGTACGTATGGGTGGACAGATCGCCCAGTACGAAGGAGCGTCCAACCTTAGCCGGATCGACACGCCACTTCTGACCCTCTGCCTTGACGTCAGCCTCTGCGTCGCAGCCAAAGCCGTGTGCGTAGCGCAGGTCGATCATGTTGACCTTGCCGATGTCGCCGTTCTTGATCATAGCGCGCATCTGCTGCAGCAGTTCAAAACCGGAGAAGCCGTAGGTGACGCAGACGATCTTGCCCTTTTCCTCAGCCAGCTTCTTGATTTCCTCGCCCTGCTCTACCTCGAAGAACAGCGGCTTCTCGCAGATAACATGCAGACCGGCTTCCAGAGCAGCCTTGGTTACTTCGTAATGCAGGAAGTTCGGGGTCGCTACGTCAACAGCCTCGATGCCGTCCTCGCGCTTTGCCTCTTCCTCGAACATGGTCTTGTAATCCGGGTACAGACGATCCTCGTCCATGCACAGGTTCAGACCGAACTGCTTGCCGCGCTCGAAGTCAACGTCAAATGCAGCTGCCTTGAGTACGAACGATGTGTTGTCGCGCATTGCGCCCAGACGATGCTTGTAGCCTACGCCACTGGTGGAGCCGCCGCCTACGATGCCCCAACGGAACGGTTCTCTCTCAAAATTCTTTTCGCCGATGTACATAATTTTTACTTCCTTTCCTTGACTTGTCCTGATGGCCTTTTTTCTCATGAATGTTTTGGGTTTGCGCATAGAGACTCCATATACATAGAATTGTATGTATCTTTGTTTCAAATTCAATTGTTTTTGTATATTTTGTCTCTTGCGTTCTTTCTATTATTAGTATAATATATGAACATGAAATCGTAAATATTGGCAGTTGCTCTGAAATTCACCAATATTGCTTTCTTTAAAAAGCGCACATATTTGTAGTTGCTTTAAAATGTATCGATATTGCTTTTTAGGAAAAAGGAGAACGAAAATGAAGAGTGTTGACCCTGGCATCTTACCGCATTCCCACTGCTCTACCTTTCAGCCGTCTGAGTTTGCGCGGAAAAATCTGATCTACATGACGTGGTGCGGCCATTATTTCTGTACCGACAAATATTTTATGGATCGAGAGTCCTATCCGGAAAACCTTCTGCTGTTCGTCCGCAACGGCGAGATGGATGTACGGTATCAGGGCGCGGCATACACCATCGGCAAGGGGGATCTGCTGCTCCTCGACTGCCTGCATCCGCACTATTACCATGCGCACAACGATCTGGAATTTGTTTACCTTCATTTTGACGGGAGCAGCTCCCACGCGCTCGTCAACTACATCATCGGTCTGAACGGCAGTCCGGTGTTCCGGCAGGAATCCAACATGGAGATCGGCAAGTCGCTGTATGACAACGCCCTGCTGCACGAGAAGGGCGCCATCCAGCCGCCGCTCCAGATCGCCGCATGGATCACCCAGCTGCTGTACCAGCTTTCGCTTGTCGCCGTTCCGCCCATTCAGGAGGAATCCCCCGTCAACCAGGCAATCAAGTACATCCTCCAGCACGTCGGCGAGCCGATCACGCTGGATGACCTCGCCCGGCTGACAAATTTCAGCACCTACTACCTGTCGCACCTCTTTAAAAAGCAGACCGGCTATTCCCCCATGGAATACATCATCAATACCCGTCTGGAAAAAGCGGAGCGCCTGCTGGCGCACACCAGCAAATCCGTCAACGAGATCGCGTATGAGGTCGGCTACAGCTCCGCCAGCAGCTTCATCAATGTCTTTACCAAAAAGGTCGGCTTCACACCGAAGAAGTTCCGCACGCTGAACCAGAATGGCGAGACCCTCGCGGGCAATTCGCTGTCGAAGTTCTGACAGACTTCACCCGTCCAAAAGCCCCTTCCGGCGAACGGTCCCAGAGGACATTCACGGAAAGGGGCTTTTTTTCCTGTGCGCATATGAGGAAAATAAGAACAGCCGCTGTCAGCGGGGAACTGACAGCGGCTGCCTGCCGCGTTGTATGCGGGGCCATAATCCCAAATAGGCGTCCGCAGAAGTTTTTTCCAAAATCGAAGAGAAAATCTAATGAATCTTTAAGAGAACTGTTGTGTGAACTGATTACTCGTCGTGGAACGAAAACAGATTACATATAATCTGCAACATTGTCCTTGGTTACCGGCTCGAACGGAACCCAGAAGGTAGAATCGCTGTAGGAAGAGCCGCTGTCATCCAGCGCGCCCAGATCTTCCATGCCTTCGCTGATCGGATTGCCCGCTACCAGGTTTGCCGCCGCAATAACAGAGCCCTTGCCCTGACCAACCGGATTCTGGTATACGGTCATAGCCAGTGTACCCTCGCTGATTGCCTGTGCGCCGTCCTTGGTGCAGTCGATGCCGACGATCGGGAAGTCGATCTCTACGCCCGCGTCCTTGCAAGCCTCAATCGCGCCCAGCGCCATCGCGTCGTTGTTTGCGATGATGCAGTCATATTCGATACCGGAGGTCAGCAGCGGCTGAATCATCTCCTGTGCGGTCGGGCGGTCATAGTCCGCGACTACCGGTGCGGAAGCCTCGGTTGCCGTGATGCCATTGTCCTCAAGCGCCTTCAGAACGCCTGCGGAGCGCTTGGTGGTGGAAACCTGACCCAGCGTGCCCTGAATCATCAGGTACTTGATCTCCGTCTTACCGGCATCCTTGAAATACTGTGCCAGATACTCGCCCTGATAGTAGCCGGAGGTATCTTCATCCGATCCGACATAAGCTACGTTATCAGCTGCGATCTCTTCCATATTCGTAGGCGGACGGTTGACAAAGACCAGATTCGCTTCACCGACAGCGTCGATCAGCGACTGTGTGCCGTCTGCATCGACCGGAAGACAGATAACGACTTCTGCGCCGCCGTTTACTGCGGTCTCGATGTACTGGATCTGCTTTGCGGAGTCATTCTGCGCGTCCTGTGTAACGATGTTGTAGCCGAGCGGCTCTGCTTCCGCTTTCATCGCAGCCTCGATCGATGACATAAATTCATCGCGCGATGCAATGACGAAGGTCAGATCCTCAAGATCCGCTGTATTGGAAGCCGCAGAACCGTTGTCGCTGGAACTGCTTCCGCAGCCTGCCAGCAAGCCTGCGCTCATTACGCCTGCCATAACCAGGGCCATTGTTCTTTTCAGTTTCATCCTTACGTTCCTCTCTTTCTGTAACGATAGACAGATTTTCCCGAATAAAAGAATTCCCGCCGCGGCATGACTGAGACACTCTTTTATTCTTAATGTTTCAACAGGGATGTTCTTTTTCGGCACCTCTCTGTTGTTGTATTCATTATACAGGATTCATCAAAATATAAAATATGATAGTTTGTTATAAAGTTCATTATTCTTGCTGTTTTCGCAATTTTGCGCATCTTTTTTCAATGAAACAGTGCGGTTTTATTTCCTATTCTTGCTAAAAGTTAATCATTCTTGCTTTTCATTTCGTGTGGAATTGCGCGTCTTTGTCTCCGCGCCGCCCGTTCCGGCGTCCGGATATCAATGCAAATAAGAACAGCCGCTGCCAGCAGAGAACTGACAGCGGCTGCCTGCCGCGTTGTATGCGGGGCCATAATCCCAAATAGGCGTCCGCAGAAGTTTTTTCCAAAATCGAAGAGAAAATCTAATGAATCTTTAAGAGAACTGTTGTGTGAACTGATTACTCGTCGTGGAACGAAAACAGATTACATATAATCTGCAACATTGTCCTTGGTTACCGGCTCGAACGGAACCCAGAAGGTAGAATCGCTGTAGGAAGAGCCGCTGTCATCCAGCGCGCCCAGATCTTCCATGCCTTCGCTGATCGGATTGCCCGCTACCAGGTTTGCCGCCGCAATAACAGAGCCCTTGCCCTGACCAACCGGATTCTGGTATACGGTCATAGCCAGTGTACCCTCGCTGATTGCCTGTGCGCCGTCCTTGGTGCAGTCGATGCCGACGATCGGGAAGTCGATCTCTACGCCCGCGTCCTTGCAAGCCTCAATCGCGCCCAGCGCCATCGCGTCGTTGTTTGCGATGATGCAGTCATATTCGATACCGGAGGTCAGCAGCGGCTGAATCATCTCCTGTGCGGTCGGGCGGTCATAGTCCGCGACTACCGGTGCGGAAGCCTCGGTTGCCGTGATGCCATTGTCCTCAAGCGCCTTCAGAACGCCTGCGGAGCGCTTGGTGGTGGAAACCTGACCCAGCGTGCCCTGAATCATCAGGTACTTGATCTCCGTCTTACCGGCATCCTTGAAATACTGTGCCAGATACTCGCCCTGATAGTAGCCGGAGGTATCTTCATCCGATCCGACATAAGCTACGTTATCAGCTGCGATCTCTTCCATATTCGTAGGCGGACGGTTGACAAAGACCAGATTCGCTTCACCGACAGCGTCGATCAGCGACTGTGTGCCGTCTGCATCGACCGGAAGACAGATAACGACTTCTGCGCCGCCGTTTACTGCGGTCTCGATGTACTGGATCTGCTTTGCGGAGTCATTCTGCGCGTCCTGTGTAACGATGTTGTAGCCGAGCGGCTCTGCTTCCGCTTTCATCGCAGCCTCGATCGATGACATAAATTCATCGCGCGATGCAATGACGAAGGTCAGATCCTCAAGATCCGCTGTATTGGAAGCCGCAGAACCGTTGTCGCTGGAACTGCTTCCGCAGCCTGCCAGCAAGCCTGCGCTCATTACGCCTGCCATAACCAGGGCCATTGTTCTTTTCAGTTTCATCCTTACGTTCCTCTCTTTCTGTAACGATAGACAGATTTTCCCGAATAAAAGAATTCCCGCCGCGGCATGACTGAGACACTCTTTTATTCTTAATGTTTCAACAGGGATGTTCCTTTTCGGCACCTCTCTGTTATAATTTTTATTATACAGGATTCATCAAAAATATAAAATGTGCTTGTTTGTTATAAAGTTCATCATTCTTGCTATTTTTCATTTTATTACATATTTTTTGGCAAATAATGCACTTGAATTTTCTATTTCTGCTAAATATTAACTATTCTCACTTTTTCCCATTTTATGTTGAATTGCGTGTCTTTGTCTCCGTGCTCCGCCCGTTCCGGCGTCCAGATATCCTATGCAAAAAAGAAAACCCGAACTTCCGCTCGGGTTCCGGATCATTCTTCCTCAAATATTTTAAAATACTTTTTATATGTGATGGCGAACAGCACCGCCGCAAGGAGGGTCGACAGGTAATCCGTAACCGGCTGTGCCAGCGCGATCTGGTTCGCCTGCGAGAAAATCCGGTTAAACGTGAGCAGGATCGGCAGGAAAAGCAATCCCTGTCTGCTGACGGACAGGATCAGCGCCGGAATCGCCGCGCCCGTGGACTGGATGGCGTTGATAAACACGAACAGGAAACCGAGAATCGGACCGGAAAGGATATACGCGCGCGAGAAGGAGAAGCCAAACTGGAACGCCTCCGGATCCTGCAGGAACACCGTTACCAGCGGTCCGGCAAACACATAGCATATGATCGTCATAACGATGCTCAGACAAAACGCCAGCATGAGCGAGAACTTCATGACCGCGACAAACCGTTTTTTGTTGCCCGCGCCGAAGCAGTAGCCGAGCAGCGGCTGGATTCCGCTGCCCAGTCCGATGAGCAGCATGACGACGATCATGTTGACCTTCATCGCAACGCCCAGACCGGCGACCGCCATATCGCCATATTGCGCCATCACATTATTGATAAAGATATTGGATATGCTCATCAGCGCGCTGTTGAGCGATGCCGGAATGCCGATCGACATAACGCCGGAGACGATACCGTCACCCGCCCGATAGTCGCGCGGGTGGATGGACAGCATGGACTTGTCCGAAAGCAGATGCGCGCAGTAAAACAGGACGGAAACGACATTGCCGACGACCGTCGCCGCCGCCGCGCCCGCGACATTCCAGCCGAGCAGCAGAATACATACCGGGTCAAGGACAATGTTGAGCACATTGCCGATAATCATACCCATCATCGCCTTCTGCGGCTTGCCCTCCGCGCGGATGATATTGCTGAAGGTATTGCCGACGATGGTGAACGGGATGCTGATTGCAATAATGCTCATATACTGCATGGTATAGTCAAGCGTTTCCTCGCTGGCGCCGACCAGACGGCAGAGCGGTTCATTGAACAGCCAGATCAGAACCATGGAAATTACACCGATGACCGCGCCCGTCCAGAAACAGAAGGACGAGATATTTCGCGCCTTCTTTTCATTGCCCGCGCCGAGCATTCGTGAGATCAGGGACGTTCCGCCAATGCCGAACAGCATACCGATCGCCATAAAGATCAGAAACGCCGGTGTCGCAACCGATACGGCCGCAACCATCAGGGCGTCCTTTGTCTGTGAAATAAAGAAGGTATCCGCAATGTTGTAAATGAGCACCATAATCATGCTGACCATCGCCGGAATCGCATTGTTGATGACCGCCTTCGGCACCGGCGCATCGCGGAATAATTCTACTGCTTTTTCATTTTGCATCGTAGCCACTCCTTTTCATTCTGATTTTCCGGATTGCCACTCACCAGTTTCAGCCGCCGCAGCACATGCAGCACGCCGGTGCGCCTGACGCCGAAACGGATCGTATCCGGACGCATTTGTCATATAATCCCTTAACCCCTCTATACGTAGCTTGCTGCACATATTAACACACTCCGTCCGCTTTTACAAGAGGGTCGATCCGTTTTTTGTGCGGCTCGAAGGCTGCGGCGCTTCCTCCGGACGGCGGCATCTTAACAAATAAAGACAGAAATCTGCCGGAATTCATGCATTTCTTATCTATCCTGCATCTGTTTTTTTGCTTTCGGTTATGGTATACTGACTTCCAAAGTAATTTTCCGTTTCAGAAAGGAGTGCCGTGCTTTGCTGGAGGTTTGGACAGAAAGTATTCTGGATCTGATCAAGACCATCCCGATTTTATTTATTGTATATCTCATGATCAGCTGGCTGGAAACGCGCATGGATTCTGTTGCCCGTATCGTCACGAGCACGGAGCCGGTCGGACCGATCATCGGCGCGCTCGTCGGCGCAATCCCGCAATGCGGCTTTTCCGTCGGCTGCTCTGCGCTGTATTGCCGCGGCTTTCTCGCGCCTGCGACACTGATCGCCGTATACCTTTCCACATCGGACGAGGCCATTCCGGTTCTTCTGGCAGGCGGCAGCGACTGGAAAACCGTAATTACGCTGATCGCAATCAAGATCATAATCGCCGTTGTCGCCGGTTATGTCTATTATTTCCTGCTGTTCCGCGGCCGCTGGAACCTGGACGACTGGCCGGAGGAGGACGAACTGGACATGAACGAGATCAACGCGGGCTGCTCCTGCTGCAACGGACAGTCCCTGCCGGTCGCGGCTGCCACCCGCACGGTAAACACCACAGTGTTCCTGCTCGTCACCATGCTGATTTTAAACACCGTTGTGTATCTCATCGGTGAGGACACCCTTTCCGGTCTGCTGCTGAACGGCTCGATTTTCCAGCCCGCGCTGTGCGCGCTCATCGGTCTGATTCCCGGCTGTGCGGTGTCCGTCCTGCTGATTGAACTGCTGACGTCCGGCGCCATCAGCTTTGGCAGCGTGATTGCCGGACTATCCGCCGGCGCGGGCTTCGGCTTTGTCCTGCTGGTCAGCGAAGCGCCCAGACGCCGCAGCGCCTTTCAAATCATCGGCTGTACCTACATCGCCGCGGTCATTGCGGGTATGCTGATCGATTTTATCCTGTAACAATATCAACGGTCTGATATGATGCAGGGATTTCGACATGAGCTGTCAGCGTCAGCGGACAGCGGATTATAATCTCGTCATTTTTGGCGACATGCGCGTCAAAAATGACACTTTTCAGCCCGGAAGTGTGCGAGCGAATGCGCGTGCACGCACCGGGCTGCGTAATTTCAACCGAATGCCTGCATTTGGTTGACAGCCTGCGTCCGTTTTCCTGCATATCCGCCTCCCCTGTCCGCATAAGTTTAGGACAAAGGAGGGATGACCATGACCGGAAGCGGCGGACTGAGCGCGGGAGAGGTACGTCTGTCCCGACAGCAGCATGGTTCCAATTGTCTGGAAAAGCAGGCCGGCAGCAGTCTGCTGTCCCGCTTTCTGGAGGGCTTTTCTGACCCGATCATCCGCATTCTGCTCATCGCGCTCGCCATCAATCTTGTCTTTCTGCTGCGCGGCGCGCCGTGGTTTGAAACGGCGGGCATCGCCGTCGCGGTATTTCTGGCGACCTTCGTTTCCGCCCTGTCGGAATACGGCAGTGACGCCGCCTTCCAGCGGATGCAGGCGGAGGCGGCAGCGGTTTCCTGCCGCGTGCGCAGGGATGGCGGCGCCGTCCGCCTTGTGCCGTCCGATGATATCGTCTGCGGCGATCTTGTCTTATTGCAGGCGGGGGAGCGCGTTCCGGCGGACGGATTCCTGCGCGAAGGCAATCTGGACGTTGACCAGTCCGCCCTCACGGGAGAAAGCCGCGAGGTGCGCAAGCATCCGCAGGAGAAAAATACGCCTGCGGATCACGCCGGTCTGCTGTTCCGCGGCAGCGTCATCCTGTCCGGAGAAGGGCTGATGGAAGTCACAGCGGTCGGCAGCAATACCATGTACGGCGATATGGCAAAGCAGATGCAGGCGGATACGCGGGAAAGCCCGCTGCATGTACGTCTGGAAGCGCTCGCCTGTACGATCAGCAGGCTGGGCATAGCGGCGGCAATCCTTGTTGCGGCATCCGACCTGTTCCTTTCCCTGTTCGTACAGCGCGGTCTGTCACAGGGCGTCGCCGCTGTCTTCCAGCACGTCCTGCACGCGGTCACGCTCGCCGTGACCGTGCTTGTTGTCGCTGTGCCGGAAGGGCTGCCCATGATGATCACCGTTGTGCTGTCGTCCAATATGGTGCGTATGCTGCGCGACCATGTGCTCGTGCGCCGCCTGACCGGCATCGAAACGGCGGGCAGCATGAATATCCTGTTTACCGACAAAACCGGTACGCTGACCTGCGGACGTATGACGGCGGAGCTGGTATTTGCCGGTGATGGCACACGGTTTGACGGCATCCCCTCCCTGCGCACCGGCGCCGCCGCGCTGTACCGGCAGATCTGCGCCGATTGCCGCTACAATACCGGCGGTTCGATTTCCGCCGGTCATGTCTCCGGCGGCAACGCGACCGACCGCGCCCTGCTGCACGCCATCCTGCCGATGGCAGCGGCGGAAGCGCCCGAACCGTTTGGGGATAAGGTTTTGTTCGATTCCCGCCGCAAATACGCGGCGGTACGCCTGCCGTCCCGTGCGCTGACGCTGGTGCGCGGCGCGCCGGAGATCGTGCTGCCGCGCTGCACGCAGTTCCTCGCGCCGGATGGCGCGGCGCGTCCGCTGTCCAAGGCGGTTCCGCAGCGCATCCTGCGGCAGCAGGCGGCGGAGGGCGGGCGCGTCATCGCAATGGCAGTGACCGACCGCACGGTGACGGCAGACGGGCTTCCGTCCGGCTTGACGCTGACAGCGCTCATCGTCCTGCGCGACCCTGTGCGGCGCGAAACGCCCGAAGCGGTCTATCAGCTGAAAACCGCCGGTATCCGCACGGTCATGCTGACCGGCGACCATCCGGATACCGCGCGCGCCGTTGCGCAGCGGTGCGGACTGCTGGAAGCGGGACATGATCTTATTGTGGAAAGCGCCGCGCTTGCCGCGTGGTCGGATGCGGAATTGGAACATAAGCTGCCGCAGCTGGCGGTCGTTGCGCGCGCCCTTCCCGCAGACAAGGTACGGCTCGTACAGGCGGCGCAGCGCCGTGGGATGGTTGCGGGCATGACCGGCGACGGCGTAAACGATGCTCCCGCGCTCCGGCTCGCGGACGTCGGCTTTGCGATGGGCAGCGGCACTGCGGTCGCGCGCGAAGCCGGCGATATCGTCATCACAAATGACAATCTGGCTTCCATTGCACGCGCGGTGCTATATGGCCGCACGATCTTCAAGAGCATCCGCAAATTCCTTGTATTCCAGCTGACGATGAACGTCTGCGCGGTCGGCGTATCCATTGTCGGACCGCTGCTCGGCATCGACACGCCGGTGACCGTCATGCAGATGCTGTGGATCAATCTGATTATGGACACCCTCGCGGGTCTTGCGTTTTCCGGAGAGCCGCCGCTGGCGGAATATATGCGTGAGCCGCCCAAGCGGCGGGATGAGCCGGTGCTCAACCGGTATATGAAAAGCCAGATCGGCGCAACCGGAATGTATACGATTGTATTATGCGTCCTGTTCCTGTGGGCAAGACCGGTGCGCATTTTCTTTGGCTACGCTGCCGATCCGCTTCGTTTTCTGACTGCTTTTTTCGCGTTGTTCATCTTCTGCGGTATTTTCAACGCATTCAACGCGCGCACGCATCGGTTGAACCTGCTGGCTCATATCACAAAAAATCCATGGTTCGTCTGCATTATGGCGGCTGTCACTGTGGTACAGCTCGCACTCGTCTATTTTGGCGGCGCGCTGTTCCGCACGACACCGCTGGCGCCTGTCGAGCTTGCCGCCGCGGCAATCCTCGCGCTGTCCGTCATTCCGGCGGATATCCTGCGCAAGCTGTGCCTGCGTATGCGCGGAAAAGAACGGAATTTCTGATACGGATTTTTACGCGCTTCTAAAAAGCCCCCTGCGATCCGCACGCAAGGGGCTT
>CAYNPX010000034.1:0-14434 GCA_964399205.1 uncultured Butyricicoccus sp. | reverse complement strand
TGCCGAAATCCCTGCATCCTATGCGTTGAGATTTCACTTTTTCTACAATCTGATTTTGATTTTTTTGCAAAAAAAATCAAAGCAAGCGCCATATCGCTTGCTTTGATGTGGTGCCGGTGACCGGACTCGAACCGGTACGCTGTCGCCAGCGGTGGATTTTGAGTCCACTACGTCTACCAATTCCATCACACCGGCATACCAATGCAACAAATGTATTATACTAAAAAAAACGCTCTGATGCAAGTATTTTTTTTAAATGTTCAGGGCGGCCGCGCAAATAACTTTTTTGAAAGACAAAAGCCTGCTTATACAGCGTTGCCTCAGCAGTACGGCGGAGGCGCAGAGCCGGTAAATAGTGTATGTGTTTTATGCTGTGCGGAAGCCGATGTCTGGAAATGTTTACATCTCATGCCTTGACAGTGGGAAGCTACCTGTTTAAAATTGTAAAATGATATAGCGTTGTGATTCAATGGGAGTGATGGTATGAAAAAACGGGCCGCGGGAATCGCAGTAGTATCTGCGCTGTTATGCGGCATTGTTGCCATGCAGGCTCCGGAGACGGTGCCAACGGACAGCGGTTCAGCCTCGCAGGTAGAAATAGCGGCAGAGCTGAAACCGGCAACAGAAAATATTATATTTCACCCGGAGCAGCCGGTCGGTACGGTTCGCACGGGAGAATTGAAGGACATGTTCATGCCGGCATCCGATTACGGCAGTATCTTTCCCTATGCGGCTGCGATTGTCGGCTGGAAGCAGGATGGCACACCGGTCTACCGATATGCGCTGGCTGACGCGGCGGGCGAATTGCTCACCGAGCCGGTGTATACCTCTGTAGAGCGCATGGAATGCGGCGAGGGCTTTGTCTGGCTGCTGCATGACGATACGGCGCGCACGGCATGTGCGGCGCAGGACGGCAGCTGGGCGATCGGACCGTTTACAGGCAGTATTGCCGTGGTGGATTCGCAGATTTTTGTCAAGCGTATCGACAGTGATGTGACGCTGCTATACAGCAGTGCCGGCAAGGTGATCGGACAGGTAAATGGCGAGGTCGTTTCCTGCGCGGAAGGCATCGTTGTCAGCCGCTATATCGGAGAAAACGGGACGACATGGTATCTGAGCGACAGCGAGACAGCGGAGCAGATCACATCACTGACTGCGTTTGCTGTGAGCGCTTTTTCCGGCGGCAGCGCTTCCGTACAGATTTCGGAGACAGAATGGGGGTTTCTTGATACAAGAGGCACTGTGACGACCGCTGATGTAGCATGGCTGGATGCGACCTGTGATGGTTACGCGCTGGCGCAGGATCGTACCGGACAGTATGGCGTGCTGGACGCATCCGGAGAAGCTGTGATTCCGTTTTCTTATAGCCGTGGTGTACATTGCGGCGAAACGCATCCATTGTACCAGCTGTGGGAGGATGATGAATCCTGCGAGGTCATCAGCGCCTCCAAAGGGCAAAAGCTGGGGCTTCCGGAGGATTTGTACGCGCAGCGGCTGGAGGTTCTGCCGGATGACTATTTTGCTTATACAGATGAAGACGGCTGTACCGTCGTTTTTGACGACTTGAAGCGCGTCGCGCTGGAAGATAAAGCGGTATTTTATCAGCAGGGAGCGTTTTTGATCGCAGTGGAGGAAGACGGCTATCAGATATTCAGCATGGAGGACCGGAAAGCGGGCAGCCTGATCGCATCGTATCGCTACGTGGCGCCGGAGCAGCAGGCCGCTGCCGCAGATGATGTGTTTACCGTCGTTGATCCGGAGACTGGGCTGCAGGGGATTGGCAGCACAAAGGGACAGCTTGTCCTGCGGGCGGAATATGACAGTATTTTCAGCGTAGACGGCTCGTATTTCGCGGCTGTGCGTGACGGCTGGTCGGGGATTGTGGATGCCAACGGCAACTGGGTGGTATGCACGCAGCTGACCGGCGCAGTGGAAGGAGAGTCCAGTGATGAAGCGGAGTAAACTGGTTGCTGTAGTATTGTGCGGCGCATTGCTGACCGGCTGCGGAACTGCCGTATCCAATGGCAGCGGTTCCGCGGAACCACAGGTGTCCAAAATCGCAGTAAAGGAGATTGCGGCGAGTGAATTTGCGGCCTTTGGCGGCTGCGCCGCGCTGGAACTGCCGGGGCGGATGGCTGCTGCCGCGGCATCCGGCAGCAGCTATAACAGGACAGCGTCGTTTACCGCGTTTGCCGGCTCCAGCGAGCAGGCATGGCAAAAGCTGTCAGACGGTCAGCTGGAGGTTGTGCTGGCGTATGCGCCCTCGGCAGAGCAGAAAGCGCAGCTGGATGCGCAGGGGATCATGATGGAGCCGGTTGGCACGGACGCGCTGGTTTTCCTGGAAGGAGTTGCATCCGAACAGGATGCAGCGCTGGATTTAAACAGGCAGGATATCCTTGCCGCATTTCAGGGAGATGAGACTGCGATATGGAAGGGATATGCCGCTGCTTCGGGTTCTGACAGCCGGACATTATTTGCAAGCCTGCTCGGAACAGACGGCACAGGTGTCACGATTGCAGATCACGGCGACACCCTGACAGCAGCGTGCCCGCACACAGAAGGAACGCTTTGTTATACCACATATCTCGCCTTAAAGCAGAACGGACTGCCGGAAAATACGGTTGCGGCCGCTGTAGATGGCATTGTGCCATGTGCGCAGACATTGCAGGAACCCGGGGCATCCGCAGAGGGATATCCGATGCAGATCACATATTATGCCGCTTGCCGTGCAGGTCTGGATGAAAATGATCCGGCAATGCTGTTCTATCGTTGGCTGACCTCGGAGGACGGCACGCACTGGCTGTATGAGGCTACTGTGAACGATATGCAGCGTGAAGCTACTACAGAGGATGTGCCGTAGTACTTCCTTCTGTTTCTAAACTACTTATTCTGAATTATTTTTTACGAATGCTTGACAGTATGTGTGCTGCGTGGTATGATAAGCAGGTAAACAAAGGTGTTTTACGGTTTATGCCGTAGAACACCTTTTTTTGGCTGGAGGTGAAATAGTATGCATATACAGGAAGCCAATGACTGGGTTATCTTCAACAATATCACATATCAAATCCATCAAATCAGCGATTTTGATACGATGTGCAGCAATTTTCTGAATCAGGTGCGCCTGCTGATGGATTTTGACGGTGCAGTATTTTATTATTCCTCCGAGCGTGATCTGCCGCAGCTCAGACATGCGGTGTGCTGTTCTTATTCGGAAGATGTCGCTCAGGATTATCTGGATAATTATCAGACGCTGGATTTCAGCCGCGGTCTGCTGATGGGCGGAAAGGGTATGGTATATCGGGAGAGCGACGTCTTTTCAGAGGAAGAACGCGCAGAGACAGAGTGCTACAAGCGTTTTTCGATGGCGGAAAATTTTCATCATAGCGTGCACATCCTGCCGGCATTTGAAGGAAAGGTTCTTGCGAAGATATCATTTTACCGCAAAAACGGAAGACCTGATTTTGTGTATGATGATGTATTCCTGCTGGATATGTTCAAAGAGCATCTTGCGCTGCGTATCGCGCGTTATTATGAGGATCGGGCGCGGCAGCATGAAAAGCTCAGTATCCATGAATGCGAGGAGCGGTTCCGATTGACCGCGCGGGAAACGACAATCCTCAGTCTGCTCATGCAGGGATTGCCGAATGATGTGATCTGTGCACAGCTGACCATCACCAACAATACACTGAAAAAACACATTTTGAATATCTACAAAAAGCTGAAAATCCGGAACAGGACGCAGCTGTTCAAGATGGTGCGCGAATATTCCGATTAGCAGGAACGGCTTCGTCGGACAGTGCGGCATTGAAAAACATATCCTGTCGCCGTGAAGAAATCCGCTTTCCCTCTTGACATTCCAGATATTCTATGCTATTGTCAATATAATAAAGTAAAACCGTTGAACGAGAGAAGTACGCTTCAGGATGTGTGCACAGAGAGCCGCGGATGGTGGGATTGCGGCGGCACGGAAGTTGCGGAATGGACTCGCGAGGGCAGCCTGAACGCTTCGGTCAGTAGGCGCTGACGGTATCCGACCGTTATATCGGAACGCACATGTTAGTGTGCGGCGAGTGGTCGATTCCTTTTTGAATCGGCAATATGGGTGGCACCGCAGAAGCATCAGGCTTTTGTCCCTTGAGTAAAACGACTCGGGACAAGAGCCTTTTTGTTGCCCTTCCCGCCGCAAACGCACAGAAAGGATGTTCCACATGTTAAAACCTACCGCTTCTGAAATCCAGGCATACGCAGCGAACTACGCTACGGTTCCGCTTTGCCGTGAGATCTATGCAGACGTTACAACGCCGATCGCCCTGCTGCGCAAGATCGCGCAGGTATCTGACCGCTATTTCCTGTTGGAAAGCGTAGAAGGCGGTGAGCGCTGGGGCCGGTACTCCTTCCTCGGCTATGACCCGATCGTCCACGTCGTATGCAAAGATCACGTTGTCACAACAGAATACACGGACGGACGGTCGACGGAAACCGTCGTCACGGATCGTCCCAACGATGTCCTGCGTGCGCTGATGGCGGATTACCAGGCGCCGCGTATCGAAGGCTTTCCGCCGTTTACCGGCGGTCTCGTCGGCTACTATGCGTACCGCATGATCGGTTATCAGGAGCCAACTTTAAAGCTCCGTTCCAGTGATGTAGACGATTTCGACCTGATGCTGTTTGACAAAGTGATCGCCTACGACCATTTGTCACAAAAAATTGATGTTATCGTCAACATGAAGACCGATCGTATGCTGGAAAATTACGGTACCGCCCGTGCGGAGATCGAAAAGATCATCCGCCTGATCCGTGAACCGATGGCGCTCCCCGTCGTGCGCAACCACTGCAAGCCGGCATTTACCTGCAACGTAACAAAGGAAGAATACTGTGACATTGTAAATAAAACCAAACAGTATATTGTGGATGGCGATATCTTTCAGGCCGTGCTGTCGCGCCGGTTTGAAACGCCGTATACCGACAGCCTGCTTGATGCCTACCGCGTACTGCGCACGACAAATCCATCGCCTTACATGGTTTATCTGCACCGTGACGACATCGAATTGATGAGCACCTCTCCGGAAACGCTGGTACGTCTGCGCAACGGACGGCTTGCAACCTTCCCGGTGGCAGGCTCCCGCCCGCGCGGCGCGACCAAAGAGGAGGATCTGGCGCTGGAAGCCGATCTGCTCGCCGATGAAAAGGAACTTGCCGAACACAACATGCTGGTCGATCTCGGACGCAACGATATCGGCCGCCTGTCCGAATTCGGCTCAGTGGAAGTCGCTGACTATCAGATGATTCATCGCTACTCCCGCATTATGCACATTACCTCTGTTGTAGAAGGCGACATCAGACCGGAATTTGATGCGTTCGACGCGATCTCCACGCTGCTTCCGGCAGGCACTCTGTCCGGCGCACCGAAGATCCGCGCCTGTGAGATCATCGAAGAACTGGAGCCGTGCGCACGCGGCGTATACGGCGGCGCGCTGGGCTACGTTGACTTCACCGGTAATATGGATACCTGTATTGCGATCCGGATGGCAGTTAAGAAAAACGGTCGTGTAACGGTACAGGCCGGCGGCGGCATTGTCGCGGACTCCGTGCCGGAAAACGAATATATCGAATCGCAGAACAAGGCAGGCGCGGTCATCGCCGCAATCGAACGCGCTGCTGAAGTCGATGCGGACTGAGAGGTGTCAGACCATGCTTTTACTCATTGATAATTACGACAGTTTTTCCTATAACCTGTATCAGATGTGCGGCGCAATCCAGCCGGATATCAAAGTCGTCCGCAACAACGCGGTAACGCTGGATGACATCCGCGCGCTGGCGCCATCCCACATCATCCTGTCTCCCGGTCCCGGTCGTCCGTGCGACGCCGGTATCTGCGAAGATGTCATCCGTGAATTTGCCGGCAAAATCCCGATCTTAGGCGTCTGCCTCGGTCATCAGGCGATCTGCGAAACCTACGGCGGGACGATCACGCACGCGCGCCGTCTGATGCACGGCAAGCAAAGCGTTGTCTCCCTCGACCACAGCTGCCCGCTGTTTGACGGCCTGCCGGATGAAATTCCGGTAGCCCGCTACCACTCCCTGATCGGAACGCATCTGCCGGAAACCCTGAACGTCGTTTCTACCGACAGCATAGGGGAGGTCATGGCAGTGATGGATTTGGAGAAAAGGGTCTTTGGCTTGCAGTTCCACCCGGAATCCATCCTGACGCCGCAGGGCGCGGTCCTGTTGAAAAACTATTTGTCCGTTACACTTTAATTTTGCTATAAGCTATAAAAGGAGTCTTTCATTATGATCAAAGAAGCAATTGAAAAAATCGTCCTGCGGGAAGATCTGAGCTATGACGAAGCATACGCAGTTATGAATGAAATCATGAGCGGTGAATCGACACCGACCCAGAACGCCGCGTTTCTCGCAGCGCTGTCCACAAAGAGCGCAAAGGCGGAAACCGTAGACGAAATTTCCGGCTGTGCCGCTGCCATGCGCGCACATGCGCTGACTGTGGATACCGGAGACATCGCGTGCCTGGAGATCGTCGGTACAGGCGGCGACCGTTCCAATTCCTTTAATATCTCTTCGACCGCCGCTATCGTGATCGCAGCCGCGGGTCAGCCGGTGGCAAAGCATGGAAACCGCGCCGCTTCCTCCAAATCCGGCGCGGCGGACTGTCTGGAAGCGCTCGGCGTCAACATCATGCAGGAGCCGGAAAAATGTGTGGAAGAACTGAAAACCGCCGGTATCTGCTTCCTCTTCGCGCAAAAATACCACACCTCCATGAAGTATGTCGGCGCAATCCGCAAGGAACTGGGCTTCCGCACAGTGTTCAATATCCTCGGACCGATCACCAATCCGGCAAGCCCGTGCTACCAGCTGCTCGGCGTATATGACGAGTATCTGGTCGAACCGATGGCGCGCGTGCTGAGCAACCTTGGCGTCAAGAGCGGCATGGTCGTTTTCGGTCAGGATCGCATGGATGAAATCTCTATCAGCGCCCCGACCTCTGTCTGCGAATTTAAAAACGGTGAATACAAGACCTATACCATCCAGCCGGAGGATTTCGGTCTTGCCCGCGCACAGAAAACAGACATTATCGGCGGCACAGCAGAAGAAAACGCACAGATCACACGGAACATTCTCAATGGTTCCGAGCAGGGTGCAAAACGCAACATCGTTCTGATGAACGCAGGCGCCGCGCTGTATATCAGCGGTAAGGCCGCTTCCATTGCTGACGGCATCAGGCTCGCCGCTGAAACCATTGATTCCGGCAAGGCAATGGCAACGCTGGAAGCATACATTGCGGCATCCAATGCGTAAACAACAGGAGATAACGCAATGATTTTAGATCAACTCGCCGCATACGCCCGTATCCGTGTGGAAAAGGATGCGGAGGAAAACTCCGTTGACGTCTTAAAGGAGCTGTGCTGTAACAGCAGCGCATATCCCAACCGTCCGCGTTTCTGCTTTGAACAGGCGCTGCGGCGCGAGGGACTCTCCTTCATCTGCGAGGTCAAAAAAGCCTCCCCGTCCAAGGGCATCATTTCCCAGAGCTTTCCCTATCTGGATATCGCCGCGGAATATGAACAGGCCGGCGCGGACTGCATCTCCTGTCTGACCGAGCCGAAATGGTTCCTCGGCAGCGACAAGATTTTCACGGATATCCGTGCAAGCGTCAATATCCCGATGATCCGCAAGGATTTTACGGTGGACGAATACCAAATCTATCAGGCAAAGCTGATGGGCGCGGACGCTGTCCTGCTGATCTGCGCGATTCTCGATACCAAAACCATCGCGTCGTATCTGGAGATCTGTGACCGGCTGGGAATGACCGCGCTGGTGGAAACCCATGACGAAGCAGAAATTCAATCCGCGGTTGCCGCAGGCGCCCGTGTCATCGGGGTGAACAACCGCAATCTAAAGGACTTTTCCGTTGATTTCTCCAACGCGGCGCGCCTGCGCGACCTGATCCCGCCGGAATGTATGTATGTGGCGGAATCCGGTGTCAAATGTGCGGAGGACGTCGCCGCGCTGAAACGGATCGGCGCGGACGCCGTTCTGATGGGCGAGGTGCTGATGCGGGCGAACAATAAAGCGGCTTTGCTGGCACAGATGCGAAACGCGGGGACAGCTATATGAAGATCAAAATATGCGGTCTGAGCCGCCGTGCCGATATCGAAGCGGTCAACCGATATCTGCCGGATTATGCCGGTTTTATCATCAATTTTCCCAAGAGCCGCCGCAATCTGTCACCGGAGCAGGTAAAGCAGCTCAAATCGCAGCTGTCTCCGGAGATACCTGCTGTCGGCGTAACGGTAAATCAGCCGATGGAAACGGTTGCATATCTGCTGGAATGTGGTATGATAGACATCGCACAGCTGCACGGGCAGGAGGATGCGGATTACGTCCGCGCGCTGCAAAAGCGAACGGGGAAGCCGGTATGGAAGGCATTCCGTATCCGTACAGCAGAGGATTTAGCGCTCGCAAAACGCAGTCCCGCCGACCTGATTCTGCTGGATAACGGCTATGGCACCGGCGAAACCTTTGATTGGACACTGGTGCGCGATATCGGGCGTCCCTTTGCCCTCGCAGGCGGGCTGCGTATCGAAAATATAACCGATGCTGCAAAAATGCAGCCTGATATAATGGATATTTCCAGCGGTGCGGAAACCGGCGGCTTCAAAGACCCGGACAAAATCCGCACGCTGATTGAAATGGTAAGGAGTTTGTGATATGTCAAACGGAAGATTCGGCATTCACGGCGGACAGTATATTCCCGAAACGCTGATGAATGCCATTCATGAACTGGATGAAGCGTATACACACTACAAAGATGACCCGTCATTCCAAGCTGAATTGAATGATCTGTTGAAGAACTACGTCGGACGTCCGTCGCTGTTGTATTACGCCGAAAAAATGACCAGGGATCTCGGCGGCGCGAAAGTTTATCTCAAGCGCGAGGATCTGAACCATACCGGTGCGCATAAGATCAACAATGCGCTGGCGCAATGCCTGCTGGCAAAGAAGATGGGCAAGACCCGCGTCATCGCGGAAACAGGCGCAGGTCAGCATGGCGTTGCAACCGCGACCGCTGCGGCGCTGCTCGGTCTGGAATGCGAGGTCTACATGGGTCGTCTGGACTGTGAACGTCAGGCATTGAATGTATACCGTATGCGGCTGCTGGGCACCAAGGTACACCCGGTAGACACTGGCACGGCAACGCTGAAGGACGCGGTTTCCGAAACCTTCCGCGAATGGGTCAGCCGCATCGACGACACGCACTATGTCCTCGGTTCTGTCATGGGACCGCATCCGTTCCCGACGATTGTGCGTGATTTTCAGGCGGTCATCTCCAAGGAGATCAAGGAACAGATTTTGGAGGCGGAGGGTCGTCTGCCGGACGCCGTTCTCGCCTGTGTCGGCGGCGGCTCCAACGCGATCGGCGCATTTTACAACTTTATCGACGATACGGATGTGCAGCTCATCGGCTGCGAAGCGGCAGGTCGCGGCATTGATACCAAAGAAACCGCAGCTACGCTTTCCACCGGACGTCTCGGTATTTTCCACGGCATGAAATCCTATTTCTGTCAGGACGAATACGGTCAGATCGCACCGGTCTACTCCATTTCCGCCGGTCTGGACTATCCGGGCATCGGACCGGAACACGCAATGCTGTTTGACTCCGGCCGCGCGCAGTATGTCGCCGTTACCGATGAAGAAGCGGTTCAGGCGTTTGAGTACCTGTCGCGCACCGAGGGCATCATCCCCGCGATCGAGTCTGCACATGCGATCTCCTACGCCTGCAAGCTCGCGCCGACCATGTCCAAAGATCAGATCATTGTTGTAAATGTTTCCGGACGCGGCGATAAGGATGTCGCTGCCATCGCGCGCTACAGAGGGGAGGATCTCCATGACTAAGATTGCTGACGCTTTTGCAAACGGCAAAGCATTTATCCCGTTTATCACCTGCGGCGATCCGGATATGGAAACCACAGAAAAGCTGATCGCCGCGATTGCGGAGGCCGGCGCGGATCTCATCGAGCTGGGCATCCCATTCTCCGACCCGACCGCCGAAGGACCGGTCATTCAGGAAGCCAATCTGCGTTCTCTGTCCGGCGGCACAACCACAGACAAGGTATTCGACATGGTGCGCCGTGTACGCCAGACAGTCAACCTCCCGATGGTCTTTATGACCTATGCAAACGTGATCTATTCCTACGGAGCTGACCGCTTTTTGAAAACCGCCGCTGAAATTGGCATCGACGGTATTATTGTCCCGGACGTGCCGTTCGAGGAAAAGCAGGAATTTGAACCGCTCTGCCGGAAATACGGTCTTGCACAGATCTCCATGATCGCGCCGACCTCCCATGACCGTATCCGCGCAATTGCAGAACAGGCGGAGGGTTTCCTGTACTGTGTTTCCTCGCTGGGCGTCACAGGTACCCGCTCCAGCATTACTACGGATATCGGCAGTATGGTAAAGCTGGTAAAGGAAACAAAGGATATTCCGTGCGCGGTAGGCTTCGGCATCTCCACGCCGGAGCAGGCGGAAACCATGTGCCGTCAGTCGGACGGTGCGATTGTCGGTTCCGCCATTGTCAAAATTATTGCGAGGTATGGGCGCGACTGCGTCCAGCCGGTAAAAGAATACGTAAGCGCGATGAAAAGCGCCTGCCGCAGGGCGAACTGACATACGCTTCCGGCCCTCCCCGCCATATCGCGTGGAGGGCATTTCTTTTCCCGTTCTCATCACGTCCATCAAAAAGTACAGCGGTTCAATCGGATTGCCTGTATTCTTTGGTGATTTTCCCGATAAGAGATTCCCTCACTCCGTCTATTTGTTAAAATACAGCCAAATATTATGTATTTTTTGAATTATACGTTGCAAAATATAGCGTTTTTATTGTATAATAGGTTGTGTTTGGAAAGCTGGGAAACTGTCTGAAAATGCAGATTTCCTCCGGATTTTATGATCTGTGTAAAGTGTCTTTCCAGGCTGACGTTTTCTTTGTTATCTTTTATATATTTAAAGGAGCTGATACACTGTGCCAAAAAAACTGAAGATCACAGAGACTGTCCTTCGTGACGCCAACCAGTCCCTGTGTGCAACCCGTCTCCCGATGTCGGAATTTCAGCCGATTCTGGAGACCATGAACAAGGTTGGTTACCACTCCGTCGAGTGCTGGGGCGGTGCAACGTTTGATTCCTGCCTTCGTTATCTGAATGAAGATCCGTGGATTCGTCTGCGCACCATCCGCAAGGCTATGCCGGACACCAAGCTGCAGATGCTGCTTCGTGGTCAGAACATTCTGGGTTACAAGCATTATTCTGACGACACGGTTCGTGCTTTCGTCCGTAAGAGTGTAGAAAACGGCATCGACATCATCCGTATCTTTGACGCGCTGAATGACTTCCGCAACATCGAAACCGCTGTTGACGAATGCAAGAAGGCAGGCGGCGAAGCACAGGGCACCATTTCTTATACCCAGTCCCCGGTTCACACCGTTGAGAACTATGCAAAGCTGGGCAAGCAGATTGAGGAAATGGGCTGCGATTCCCTGTGTATCAAGGACATGGCTGGTACTATGAGCCCGAAGGAGGCATTTGATCTGGTTTCCGCACTGAAGGAAACAATCAAGATTCCGATTGCCGTGCATACCCATGCAACCACCGGACTCGGCTCGATGACCTACCTGAAGGCTGTTGAGGCCGGCGCCGACGTGATTGACTGCGCGATCTCCCCGTTTGCGGGCGGTACTTCCCAGCCCTGCACGGAAGCAATGGATCATGTTCTGGTTCAGATGGGATATGAAACCGGTCTGGATCGTGCTGAAATGCGTAAGGTCAACGAATTCTTTGACCCGATCAAGAAGGCCTACGTTAAGGACGGCAAGATCAATCCGTTCGTTATGAATGTAAACACCAACGCGCTGCACTACAAGATTCCGGGAGGTATGCTGTCCAACCTGATCGCAAACCTGACCGATATGAAGTCCCTCGATCGTCTGGATGAGGTTCTGGCAGAGGTACCGAACGTCCGCAAGGATATGGGTTATCCGCCGCTGGTTACGCCGCTGAGCCAGATGGTTGGTTCTCAGGCAGTAAACAATGTCCTGATGGGCGAGCGCTACAAGAACATCACCAAGGAAATCCGTGCTTACATCCGCGGCGAATATGGCAAGGCGCCGGCTGAGATCAATCCGGAACTGATTACCAAGGTTCTGGGCGAAGGCAACAAGCCGATGGAAGGCCGCTATGCTGAGACATTGGAGCCGGAAATTCCGGCAGCTGTTAAGAAACTCGGTGATATCGCTACCTGCGAAGAGGATATCCTGTCCTATGTTGCATTCCCGCAGCAGGCCGAAAAGTTCTTTGAATATCGTGAAGAGCATAAGGGCATGAAGGTAACATATTCCATCAAGAAGGTTGACTAAGGAGGCTGACAATGAATATTGGTGTAGGCGAAGCACTGCTGATTTCGCTTTGCGGCTTTATAACCGTATTCCTCCTCTTGTTGTTCCTGATTGTGGTCATCAAGGTCATTTCCACCGTTGTTATGGCTATTGAAGGCAAGTCCAAGGCGGCTCCTGCGGCGGCTCCGGTCGCTCCAACCGCTCCGGCACCTGCCAAGGAAGAGGAAAAGCCTTCTAAACCGTGGGACGGCAAATTGCAGCTGATCGATGTTGATGAAGAAACCGCAGCATGTATTATGGCTATCATCAGCGACGAGACGGATATTCCGCTGGACGAACTGCAGTTCAGACGCATTCGGGCGCTTTAATTGGGAGGTATAAACGACATGAAATATATTGTAACACTGAACGAAAAACAGTATGAAGTAGAGGTTGAGAAGGGCAAGGCTGTCGCTGCCTATATCGGTGAAGCGCCTGCTCCGGCTCCTGTTGCCGCTCCGGCTCCGGCCGCTGCTCCGGCTGCTGCTCCGGCTCCGGCCGCTGCGCCTGCCGCTCCGGTTGGCGATGGCGATCCGGTAACTTCTCCGATGCCGGGCACCATCCTCGATGTGCGCTGCAAGGAGGGTCAGGCTGTTAAGAACGGCGATATCCTGTTTATTCTGGAAGCAATGAAGATGGAGAATGAAATCTTCGCAAGCAAGGACGGTACGGTAACATCCGTAGTTGTGTCCAAGGGCGCATCGGTTGATACCGGCAGTGTCCTGTGCACCATCTCTTAACGGAGGTCTCGCGTAATGGATTTTTCTTTTACTGCCGTTATCGGCAAAATTCTTGGAGAATCCGGCTATGCAGGTCTGTTCCTAAATGGTGTTGAAGGCTATAAGTGCTTAGCTATGATTCTCATCGCGTTTGTCCTGCTTTATCTGGGCATCGTGAAAAAATTCGAGCCGCTGCTGCTCGTAACGATCGCATTCGGTATGCTGCTGGCAAACCTGCCGTTCTCCAACATGGTTTCCAATGTTGACAACGACGGTCTGCTGCATTGGCTGTATACCGGTGTAAACCTTGACATTTATCCGCCGCTGATCTTTATGGGTGTCGGCGCAATGACCGACTTCGGTCCGCTGATTGCGCGTCCGTCTTCCCTGCTGCTGGGCGCCGCTGCACAGTTCGGTATCTTTACCGCATTCCTCGGCTCCCTGCTGCTGTTCGGCTTCCCGATCAATGTCGCTGCCTCTATCGGTATCATCGGCGGCGCCGATGGTCCGACCGCAATCATGGTTACATCTAAACTGGCTCCGGAGTATCTGTCCGCGATTGCAATCGCCGCATACTCATACATGGCGCTGATCCCGATGATACAGCCGCCGATTATGAGGGCATTTACCCGCAAGCAGGATCGCCAGATCAAGATGGAACAGCTGCGTGAGGTTTCCCAGACCGAAAAAATCATCTTCCCGATCGCTGTCGCTACTGTCGTTATCCTGCTGCTGCCGGATACCGCTCCGCTGATCGGTATGCTGATGCTGGGTAATCTGTTCCATGTCAGTGGCGTCACCGCTCGTCTGGATGACACGGTACAGAACGCACTGATGAACATCGTAACGATCTTCCTCGGTCTGTCTGTCGGCGCTACCGCTTCGGCTGATACCTTCCTGACTGTCCAGACCATCCAGATCATCGCTATGGGTCTGGTCGCATTCGCACTGTCCACCTTCGGCGGCGTCATCTTCGGCGATATCATGTGCTGGGTTACCAAGGGCAAGATCAATCCGCTGATCGGTTCCGCAGGCGTATCCGCCGTTCCGATGGCCGCACGTGTTGCGCAGATCGAAGGTCAGAAGGAAAACCCGTCCAACTTCCTGCTCATGCACGCTATGGGCCCGAATGTTGCAGGTGTTATTGGTTCCGCTGCTGCTGCCGGCTTCTTCCTGAAGCTGGTTCCGATGCTGATGGGATGAACATACAACAGCGTTTGACGCTGTGAAAAATTCCCGTGATACCCTTAAATAGTGACAAATAACAAT
>CAYNPX010000033.1:0-14867 GCA_964399205.1 uncultured Butyricicoccus sp. | reverse complement strand
TAATCCGCTGTCCGCTGACGCTGACAGCTCATGTCGAAACCCCTGCATCCTATGCGATGAGATTTCACTTTTTCTACAATCTGATGCGCACGTAATACAGTGCGCAAATATATTCAGGACTACAGACATTACTCAGATTCCAGCAAAGAAATGTGCATAGAAAAAGATACATACTGGACAAACGAACGCTGTTCGTTTATACTATAAGTAACATGCAATGATGAGGTGGAGGAATGGCTCGGAAAAGATTGACAAAGGAAATCATTTTATCAACAGCGGTCGAGTTGCTGGAGCAGGGCGGTTATGAAGATTTTTCCATGCGTGAGCTGGCGGCTGCTCTGGGTGTGCAGGTTTCTTCCCTATATAATCATGTGAAAGGCATTGAGGAATTGTATAATGAGATCTGCCGGCTGACGGTACAGAGATTGCAGGATATGCAGCCGACGCAAACAGAGGGACAAACGCCCGAAGAAATGCTTTGCGGTTTCGCCCGTGTATTTCGTGCATTTGTAAGGGAAAACAGAGAATTATACCGGATTATGATAGCTACAGATTGCACGATGATGTCAGAATTGGGCAGTCTCTGCCATGACGTATGGGAACAGCTGGGATTAGGGAAACAGGAGTGCGTATATTGGGAAAAAACGCTGCTGAGTTTATTGTATGGTTTCGTGTTTCAGGAGAGCGTGATTCATTCCTTTCCGTCAAACGAGATTGCCGAACATTGCTTTTCGGTTGCGATGCAGTGTTTTTTAGACGGATTACATCAAGCGCTTGGCGGCAATGAAGAGAGGTCTGCAACATGAGAAAAAAAAGCCTGATGGTTCTCTGGGGATTGCTGTTTGCCGGAGTTATCGCTGCGTGTATTGCGATGGTCGGCATATTGGATTGCACAACGAAGGACAGCTTTCGGATCGGCGCGACCTATATGACGATGAATAACCCGTTTTACAGCGTCATAGATGAAGAATTGCAGCTCATGATTGAAAGCCAGGGTGATACGTTATTGACACGTGATCCGGCGCTGAGTCAGGAGAAGCAAAATGAACAAATTCATGATTTGCTGGAAGAGGGAATTGATATTCTGGTTGTCAATCCGGTGGATTATCGACAGATTGCACCGGCTTTGCAGGAAGCAAAAATGAAAGATGTTCCGGTCATTGTTGTGGATTCACAGATTTCCGAGCCTGCTCTGGCGGCATGTACGATTGTGTCAGACAATTATGGCGCAGGCGTATTGTGTGCGGAGCACTTGATGCAGACGAGGGAGTCTGCGCGGATTATCTTGCTGGAGCATCCGGAAGCTCAGTCGGCAGTCGATCGGATCCAAGGCTTTTGTGATACATTGCAGGAAAATGGGAACTATGAAATCGTCGGAGAAATTGACAGCAAGGGACAGCTGGAAATTGCAATGCCGGGTGTGAGCGATTTGCTCGATCAATATAAAACGATTGATGTTGTCATGGCGCTGAACGACCCGTCGGCCCTTGGCGCAATCGCAGCATTGGAGGAGCACGGGATATTGGATCAGGCGTTGGTATATGGTGTAGATGGCGCGCCGGAAGCAAAGAATATGATAAAAGAAGGCTCCATGATCGCAACGGTTGCACAGTTTCCCATTGAGATTGGACAGACTGCCGCACAGGTTGTGTATCAGATCCTGAATGGGCAGGAATATCAGCATGAGATTATCGTGCCTGTGGAACTGATTACTGCGGATAATGTAGATCAGTTCAGCGCCGATGGATGGCAGTAGGAGAGTGATGGAATGCGCGTTTATACTGTGAGGGATACGATTCGACTCAGTATGCTGCTGCTAAACTTTGCGATTGTTCTGTTGCTGTCCGTTGTTTTTGCAATTACGCCGTCTTTCGTCGTAAGACGGGGCGCCGGACTGGAGTTTTTACAGGATCTGGATCATCTCCCGCCACAGCCGTGGTCGATCGGATTTGCGGTTGGAGGCATTCTGATATTGATTCTTGTGACGATCATTTATCGTGAAAAGGGAACTGGCTGGAAGAGGCGGAACCAATTTGCAGTGTATTGGCTCGAGCCAATATTGGGGCTCATTATCATTTTGACATTGCATTTAGATTACAACGGATTGCTGCTGATGATTGTTGTCGATTTGATCGACACGATGCAGAGGAAGGGGAGAATGTTCTTCCTGGGCGCAATGATTGTGCTGTATCTGGCAACAAGCCTTGATGTATTGCGCTCGATGCTTGGCATGGTGTCTGTTACAGATTATTTTATCTGTTATGATATGCAGACCCGGCAGTTCATGCAGAGCGCAGTCGGATTGCTGAGTGCGCTCAATTCCATTTTGTTTATTGGATATATGGTATTGCTGTTCAGCCAGAAGACAGAAGAAAATACGGCAATCCGTCATTTAAATCGTGAATTAGAGCATGTGAATGACCGTCTGTCAGTCATGAATGAACAGCTCAAGGCATACGCGGCGGAAAGTGAACGAATGGCGGAAACGAGGGAACGCAACCGTCTGGCAAGAGAGATTCATGATACATTGGGACATGCGCTGACAGGAATTACAGCGGGAGCAGACGCTTGCCTGCAGATGATGGAGGTTTCGCCGGATATGGCGAAAAAACAGATGGAAATCATCGCCGCAACGGCGCGCCAGGGCATGAGCGATGTACGGCGTTCGGTAAAAGCGCTGCGTCCGGATACTTTGGAACGATTTGAACTGAAGGTTGCATTGAAGAAGCTCTGCGCGGAAATGCAGGAAACCTCTCATGCGGTCATAGACCTGCAGATCGAAACAGAAAACCTGCGATTGTCTCCGGATGAGGAGGATACGGTATATCGCACCATACAGGAGAGCATTACAAATGCAATTCGGCATGGAAACGCAACAGCGGTATGGATCAAGCTGTCCTGTGAGGGACGGCGGCTCAAAATCGTGGTACAGGACAACGGCACGGGCTGTGTCACTGTGAATCCGGGATTCGGATTGCGCCATATGAGGGAACGACTGAATCTGTTAAATGGTACGTTGCAATGGAATGGGAAAAACGGCTTTCGGATTGAGGCTGTTATTCCGTTGAGATGGGGAGATGAAGTATGATACGAGTTTTAATTGCAGACGATCAGGAATTGATCCGCCAGAGTCTGAGCTATATGTTGGACGCGGAAAAGGATATCACGATGGTGGGAGCGGCGACGAACGGACGGGAAACGATTGAGATCGTGCGGAAAGAACGTCCGGATGTTGTGCTGCTTGATATCCGGATGCCAGAGGTTGACGGTGTGGAATGTACACGATTGATAAAAAGCGCGTATCCGCACATCAAAGTGATTATTTTAACTACCTTTGACGATGACGAATATGTATTTGGCGCGCTGCGGTATGGCGCTTCCGGTTATCTGCTGAAGGGCGTCTCCGTTGCGCAGCTGGCAAATGCGGTGCGTGAGGTGGTGCGAGGCGGTTCTATTATTACGCCGGACGTCATGTCAAAGGCATTGGAAATGTTTGCGCGGATGGCGAGAGGAAATATGCAGATCACCATTGACAGCAGGCAAACAAACGACCTGAAGGAAAACGAATGGCGCATTATCCGAGAGGTCGGCTGCGGCTTGTCCAATAAGGAGATCGCGGCGGAGCTGTGCATGTCGGAGGGCACGGTCCGCAACTATTTGAGCAGTATTCTGAGCAAGCTGGATCTGCGTGACCGGACGCAGCTGGCAATCTGGGCCGTGCAGACAGGGACCGCCGGACGTCCCTATGAGGAGCAGGAATGAAACGCGATGTTTTCAGACGGCTGGCAGCGTGCGTCTTAATGGCAGTATGTTGCCTGAGCATCGTCATGATCGGAAACACAAAAAAGACCGTCCTCACCATTGGATTTGTCGCGGGCAGCTATTGGGACGCGCCGAACAGCAATTGCTATGAGATCATCGACACGGTAATCGAGCGCTTTGAACAGCAGCATCCAAATGTTCGGGTTACTTATACCAGCGGTATTTTAAAACGCGATTACTCGGAGTGGCTGGGAGATCAATATCTTTTGGGAGAAGAACCGGATGTTTTCATGGTGCTTCCGGAGGACTTCGGTATGCTGTGCCAGCTGGACGCATTGGAGCCTCTGGATGACTTCATTGCGCAGGATGACGCGGTTGAAAGAGACGCGTTTTATCGTGCGGCGCTCGAAAATGGGATGGAGGATGGAACGCAATATGCGTTGCCGTATGAATGTGTCCCGACCCTGATGTTCGTCAATAAAACGCTGTTGGAGCAGGAAGGAATTTCCGTTCCGGAGAATGATTGGACATGGGATGACTTTTATCGTATTTGCGCACAGGTCACACGGGATACAGACGGCGACGGCACGATCGACCAGTTTGGAAGCTATGGCTACAGCTGGCGGGATGCACTGATTTCCAACGGGACCTCGTTGTTTTCCGACGACGGGATGTATTGCAGGCTGGGAGAACCGCAGGCAGTAGAAGCGATTGCCTTTGTACAGAAGCTGGAAAAGCTATATCAGGACTGCGACATTACATCCATTAGTTTTGATGAAGGAAAGGTAGCTTTTCGGCCGTTTTTGTTCTCGGATTATCGTACCTATCAGCCGTATCCGTGGCGTATCAAGAAATACTCCAATTTTGCATGGGACTGCATTCCAATGCCATGCGGTTCATCCGGCGGGAACAGTTCGGAGCTGAGCACGGTAATGATGGCGATCGGAAGCCGCTCCCATCACAAAGCGCTCGCCTGGGAATTTTTAAAAGAGATGACCTGCTCGGAACAGACGCAACAGATGCTGTTTACAGATTCACAAGGCGTTTCCGCGCTTCGTGACGTCACGGAGTCGGAGCAAATACAGGAGATATTGCGTCAGGATACGCCGGGCGACAGCCAGCTTGGACTGGAGATTCTGGCAAATGTCATGCAGCAGGCAATTGCCGCGCCGCATTTCCAGCAATACGATCAGGCGCTGGCGTTGGCGGACGGGTTGATTGAAACGGCAATCCTGGATGAAAATAATCTGGAGCTGCAGCTCCTGCGCGCGCAGAGAGAACTTGACCAGTACTTACAAAACTGAAACCCTTTATATTAAACCTGTAAAAACGATACGGATGAAAGCGCATCTGTATCGTTTTTTTGTGTCCTTTTATACAATGTGACAAATGTCATTTGGAATGTGACAAAAATCAGTTGACATTGATGACAAAAATCAGATGTCAAGGAAGTCTGGAATTGGTAAACTTGAATAAACACAAACGAAGAGAGGAGATTATAGATGAGGTATATCATTCTGGTGAGTCATGGGACCTTCGCACCGGGACTGCACAACGCAATCGGCATGATGCTCGGCGAAAGAGAGGATATCCGCTCCACGAGCCTGAAGGATGGCATGGATACGGAAACCTATAAGGCAAATGTAGCGGCATTGGTTGCAGATATCAGCGCGGAGGATGACATCCTGCTGTTGGCAGACATTATCGGCGGCTCTCCGCTGACCAACGCATTGAATGTCCTGTCTGAAAAGGGACTGCTGGACAGAACGGTTGCGATTGGCGGAATGAACTTCCCGATGGTAATGACGGCGGCGTTTGCAGAAGAGGACGCGCCGTTGTCGGAAACAGCAGAGGAAGCAATAGGGGAGGCGAAGGAGCAGATCAGGCGCTTCGGCCTCGAAAACGATTCAGACGATGAGATTTAACAGGAGGGATTCAAATGTCGATTTCATTTATTCGCGTAGATGACCGCATGATTCACGGTCAAACCTGCACCCGCTGGTCGCTGGAATATCCGTGCGATGGACTGATCGCAGTCAATGACCGCGCGGCGACCAATCCGGTGCTCAAGGCAGCATATAAGAACGCAAGCGATAAGAAAACCTTTGTCTGGACACTGGAAGACTGGCGCAAAAAGTGCGGCAAGGTGCTTGCAAGCAAGGATCGTTATTTCCTGATTACCAAGGATCCGATCACGATGAAGCAGATTCTGGTTGACGACGGCTTTGATCCCGGCGAGGTAAAGACCGTTATCATCGGGCCGTGCAATGACAGGCCGAATGCAACGAAGCTGGGCAACAATCAGTCGATCACGCAGGAGGAAGCGGACGCGCTTGAAGCCATCATGCAGAAGGGCTATGAAGTGGAATTTGCGCTGATCAAGGAATCTGCGATCGGCAACTGGAAGAAATTCCGCAGTCAGTTCGGCTACTGAGTAGGATTTCGCGTGATTGCGCGGTTCTAAATAAAAATACAAACCTGAGAGTTTGAAAGAAGAAAGGTAAGGTGAACGGATTTATGACGATCCAAATATGGCAGGCTGCTTTATTCGGCCTGTTCGCCTGCTTGGCATCCATGCCCGGTCTGGGCGGTACCGTTCTGGGTAACTATACATTGGGCAGACCGCTGGTCGCTGGACTGGTTGTCGGTCTGATTATGGGCGATGTGCAAACAGGTATTTATCTGGGCGCCGCGATTCAGGTCGTTTATATCGCGCTGGTTACACCGGGCGGTACGGTTTCCGCTGATGTACGTGCCATCTCTTACATTGGCATCCCGCTGTCGATGGTAGCGGTTTACAGCATGGGTCTTGATCCGGCGTCGTCTGCCGGTCAGGCAATGGCGGTAACGCTTGGTTCCGCTGTAGGTACGCTGGGCACTGTACTGTTTTACGGCACTGCAACGATCAATCTGGTCTGGCAGCATATCGGCTGGAAGGCTGTTGAAAAGGGCGAGTTTAAAAAGCTCTATCTTGTTGACATGGTTCTTCCGTGGATTTCCCACATTATCTGCTCGTTTATTCCGACCTTCATTATCACCAAGGTTGGCGTAAACATGGTTGACCTGATGAAGGCGTATCTGCCGATGGACGGCATTGCAATGAAGACGCTGTTTACCGTCGGTTCCCTGCTTCCGGCAGTCGGTATTGCAATCCTGCTCAAGCAGGTGGCAACAAAGCCGACTGATCTGCTGGTATTCTTGTTTGGCTTTACGCTGTCAGCGTGCATGGGACTGAATCTGATTGCGGCATCTGTTGTAGGCGGATTCTTCGCAGTCATTAACTATCGCATTAAGGTTCTCTCCATGAAGAAGCCCGTAGCAATTGCGGCAGCTGGAGAATCTGATGTACTCGACGATGATGAGGAGGAAATATAGGCTATGGCTGAAAAGAAACTTTCTAAGAAAGCATTGTCCAAATCCTTCCGCAACTGGTATTATGGACACCTGACCTGCTTTTCGCAGGAGCATATGCAGACCTTTGGTTATCTGTGCGCAATGCTGCCGCTGATTGAAGAGCTGTATGATACCAAGGAAGAGCAGAAGGAAGCGCTCCAGACATATTCCGCGTTCTTTAACACAGAGCCGCAGCTCGGCACAGTCGTTGTCGGCATGACCGCCGGTCTGGAGGAAGCAAAGGCAAATGGCGAAGACATCGACGGCGAAATGATCAACGGTATCCGTGCAGGTCTGATGGGTCCGATCGCAGGTATCGGTGACAGCCTTGTTGTCGGTACACTGATCCCGATTCTGCTCGGTATCGCGCTCGGTCTGTCCTCCGGCGGTTCCCCGCTGGGCGCGATTCTCTACATCATTATTTACAATGTTGCGTTGACGATTGGTATGCGCTTTCTGTACTACAAGGGCTACGAGCTGGGCGGTAAAGCGGTTGAATTGATTGTCGGTGAAAAATCAAACGCAATACGTGAATCCATCATTATGCTCGGCACGATCGTTATCGGCGCCGTTGCGGCAACATGGATTTCCATTACAACGCCAATGATGCTTCCCGGCGATATCGCTTTACAGGAAGGCGTATTCGACGCAATTTTCCCGCATTTGCTCCCGCTGGTAGTTGTTATGTTCTGCTACTGGCTGATGAGCAAGAAAAAAATCTCTCCTACTATGGTTATGCTGGTTCTTGTTGTTGTTGCATTGATCGGTGTACTGCTCGGATTCTTCGATCCGCAGTTGGCTTACTGATCTCCATATTTCATGAGCTTTTTCCAACCAACTTTCCTATCCTTTTATAAAAGACTCATCTCCTGAGGAAGGAACCGCTGATTGATTCAGCGGCTCCTTCCATATAAAAATATTTTCCTGTTGAAAGGAGAACTGCAAATGAAAGCGAAATTAAACAAAAAGCAGCTGCTTCGTGAAGCGGAACAGCAGAAGGATGCATTGAATCGATTAAAGCGCTGGATGCAGTATGCAATGATTGTTTCCTCCTGCGCAGTTGTACTGGCGTGGTGGGGGCTGACAGGCGCAGGTGTCCGTTTTGCCTGTGGAATTGCAGGCGTTGTGTTTACGCTTATCGGTATTTTATGTGCCGCGCTGATCGGTCTTGGCATCCGCAATGGCCGCAGAAATGTGGAAAACATCCTGCGCGCCGCCGGGACAAAGTAGAGGCAGAGCATGGGAAAGCGTCACATCCGATTACTCTGTCTTGACATAGACGGCACAATATTGGATTCCCTGCATCGACTGCCTCCGGAAAACAGGGAGGCGATCGGGAGAGCTGCACGGGCGGGCACAATCGTATGTCTGATGTCAGCAAGACCGCCCAGTGCAGTTGTTCCGATTCTTCAGGCGCTTGGACTGGAATATAACATGGTCTGTTACAATGGCGGACTGATTTTACATAAAGATGAAACCATGTACGAGCAGCGGATACCGGCTTCCATTGGCGTGCAGATCGTACAGGAAGCGCGGCACCGCGGCGTGCATGTGAGCGTTTACCGGAATTGGGACTGGTTTGTTGAGAAGAACGACCGTTGGAGCGCGCAGGAAAGCGCAATTACCGGTATCTATCCAATTCCGGCTCCTCTGTTGGAAAGCGTTTCCGGATGGCGGGACGGTGCACACAAATATTTATGCATGGGTTTGTCGCATCACATCGATGCGGTGTATAATGGATTAAAGGCGCGAGGGCTGCCGGTACAGATGGTTCGTTCCAAAAATACCTACCTGGAAATTTTGCCGTTGTGTGCGGAAAAGGGGATTGCGCTGCGATCCATTTGCCGGATGCTGGAAATCCCAAAGGAGCAGACGATGGCAATCGGCGATCACGACAATGACTGCGGTATGCTGCGGGAAGCGGGCTGGGGCGTTGCAATGGGAAACGGATCGCAGGCGGCGAAAGCAGCAGCGGATGCCGTGACGCGGAGCAACGACGAGGCCGGTGCAGCATATGCGATTTACAAATGGATCTTATAGTGTATGGAGGAGAAGACATGAAACGAAGTGAGATCAATGTGGCATTAAAAGAGCTGGAGGATATGTGCAAAAAATACCGTTGCTTCTTGCCGGCGTTTTGTCAGTTTACTCCGGAGGAGTGGAAGACAAAGGGACATGAGTACGACGAAATCCGAGACTGTATGCTCGGATGGGACATTACGGATTACGGTCTTGGAGACTTTGACAGGGTAGGATTTTCCCTGATTACCATCCGGAACGGAAACCAGCTCCATCCGGAGCAGTATCCAAAATCCTATGCCGAAAAGCTGCTGTATCTGAGAGAAAGCCAGTATTCCCCGATGCATTTTCACTGGAATAAGATGGAGGACATCATCAACCGAGGCGGCGGAAATGTTCTGATTCAGGTGTACAATTCGCTGCCGGATGAAGAAATTGATTATGAAAGTGATGTCACCGTACATATGGATGGGCATAAACTGACAGTTCCGGCAGGAACACGGGTCAGGCTGTGCCCCGGTGACAGCATTACGATCACGCCCTATCTATACCATGATTTTACAGTAGAGCAGGGGAGCGGCGCGGTTTTGCTCGGTGAGGTCAGCCAGTGCAATGATGACGATACGGACAACCGGTTCAATCCTCCGGTTGGCAGATTCCCCGCAATCGAGGAGGATGAAGCACCGTACCGGTTGTTGTGCAATGAGTATCCTCCGGCAGATCAATGACAGATAATACGAGGTGAAATATGAGCTATCGGCTGCTTGCGCTTGATTTGGATGGGACGCTGTTAAACTCCCGAAAGGAGATTACACAGCAAACCAGGGACGCGATTGCACGGCTGCAAACGAAGGGAATACATGTTGTGCTTTGTACAGGGCGCATCGTTGGAGAAGCGGCGGAATTTGCGCGTGAGATACGCTGCGATGATCTGATGGTGACAGCGGGAGGCGCGGCGATCGCAACCGCGTCAAACGAAAAGATCCTGCGCGATTGGGCGATGCCGTGTGAAATCGGCGCAAAGGTCGTAGAAGCTGTTCAGGATATCCCTGTGCGCATTATGATCTATGTTGGAGACAAAATTTACATCAATCCCTTTTCCGATCGTGATTTTGTCGTCAATTATCGTGTGGAGGGCTTTCATGCGAACAAAGTCGTAATGGAGGACATCGCGGGATATATTCGGGAGCACAAGTTGAAGGTGAGCAAGGCTTATGCAATTGGAGCGCAGCGGGATCTGGATCATGCGCTGCAAAGCATCCGCCCGCTGCCATATATCTCGATCACAAATTCCGGTTCAGATAATTTTGAGATCATGCCTGCCGGTGTGGATAAGGGCATGGCACTGGTCAAACTGGGACAGATGCTCGGCGTTACGCCGGAGGAAATGGTTGCGATCGGGGACAGCGACAACGACGCTGCAATGCTTCGTGCGGTCGGCGCACCTGTAGCAATGGGAAATGCCGACGAGAGCATCAAACGTATCGCGCGATACATTACGGCGGATTGCAATCATAACGGCATTGCGCAGGCAATTCAATATTTCTTCCATTGAGAAAGTTGAAAATCTATAGAAAGGAAATCAGAAAAACAATGGTCAGAAGGATGCCATGTGAATGGCACCTTGCAGAATAAAAAATCAGGAGGTAGAATTATTATGAAGAAACGAGCAAAAAGCTACGTATCGCTGTCTATGGCACTGCTGATGGCGGCGAACGGACTGTCGGTGACTGCGGCAGCAGTACAGACGGACAATGTGGTGCAGATGGCCAGCGAGCTGTCGGAATCAAAGATTACCAACATCACGGATTTTACCGATATCGGCATGGGTGGTATGGTAATTGATGACGCGACGCAGTCCGTCACGCTTAAGAACTCAAATGGCGATCACTTTGCCATGTATAACGGGCTGGATGAAAAAGCAAACAGTTTCACATGGGAAGCGGATGTACAGTTACTCAGCGGAACAGTCAACGGGACAGGTGACCTCTCGGCAGCGCTGGTATTCGGCACTTCCAGTAAGAAAAATCCGAGTTCCAGCTGGTACGCCGCAAACATTGACACCAGCCGCGAGGAACGGGAGGATCTGTTCCGCGTATTTGGTCCGACAATGTCTGATACGAGCACGGACGGCGAAAAATGGGATGAGTTGGATTTAACGCAGAAACTGCATCTGAAAATCGATGTAAATGAAAGCGGCGAATTTACGTATTCCTTCGGCAATGCAGGCAAGGAAGCGCATAAGATTACCGGAACGATTCCGAGCTGGAGCGGCGGTTATGTCGGTCTGCTGTCCTACTGCTCTGAGGTGACATTCTCGAATATTTCGTTCGAGAACAACAGCGTTTATGTTGATCCGGATTACGAGGAGATCACTCTTGGCGATTCCTATCACACGAATCTTACAAATATGCAGAGCACCAACGGCACATGGGAAGTGACGGAAAACGGTCTGCACAGCGACGCGACGAATCTGGGCGACTGCTTTGCGTTCAGCGAGGTCGAAGGCTCTGATTTCGTCTATTCCACCGATGTTACCTTTGAGAGTGACACAGGCGCGGCTGCGCTGCTGTTCCGCTCGAACAATGTTCTCGATAACAAGGAGTGCTACGCGGTCAATCTGGATGTCGGCTCTCACAAGTGCAAATTCTGGCGTTGGCAGGAGAATGAAGCGCTCCAGCTGATCGACGAGAAGGAAATTACAGCGACAGAAGACGAAACGTACACCCTGAAGGTCGTTGCCTATGATACATGGATTTCCTATTATGTCAACGATGTTCTGGTAGCCAGCTCAGGCGACTACACACTTCAAAAGGGCGATTTGGGACAGAATACCGTCATTACTGCGGGCAAGTTTGGTCTGTTGAATTTTAACGGTGATGTGACTTTCCAGAACACGTATTATACAGCGCTGACCGATACGTTCAATCCGACGCTTCAGGACATTTCTGTCAGCTCATCGACAGGCTCTGTAGAGGCAAAACCACAGTTTACCTCCACCGAACCGATCACAATCCAGTATGTCGGAAACGATGCAACGACGGTTGATCTGACTGTTAAGAAAACAAATGAAAACGCGGTTGTACGGTTCTATGATGCGGACGGAAATGAAGATTCCGATGGCAAAGACATTCCGGTTGAGGTCGGCGCAAATTATCTCACTGTGACGAGTACAGTGACGGATGACCGCGGCACAGAGGCAACCGTAACCTACCGCGTCAATGTGCACCGCCGCCAGACTGACGAAACGTATTATAACGAGCAATATCGTGACCAGTATCACTATTCGGTCAAGGACGGCTGGGCAAACGACCCGAACGGTCTGGTTTACTACAACGGAACCTATCATATGTTCTATCAGTTCTATGATGATACCCAGTGGGGACCGATGCACTGGGCACACGCGACCAGCACCGATTTGATTCACTGGGAGGATCAGCCAATTGCGTTCTATCCGGATGCAAACGGCGCGATGTTCTCCGGCTGCATTGTAGCGGATGAAAACAATACATCCGGTCTGTTTGAGGATGGCAAGGGCGGTCTGGTTGCGCTGATTACCGCAGACGGCAACGGACAGCGTATCAAGCTGGCGTACAGCACAGACGAAGGAAAGACCTGGGAAAAGGTCGATGACATTGCCGCCGACTGGACAGATGATCCGCTGTCAAACCGCGACTTCCGTGACCCGAAGGTATTCCGCTGGGAAGGCAAGTGGTTTATGGTAGTTGCTGGCGGTCCGCTGCGCATCTATTCCTCTGACAATTTGAAGGACTGGACATGCGAATCCGCGTATCCGTCACTGCATACCGAGTGCCCGGATATGTATCCGGTTCAGACAGAAGACGGAACGGTCAAGTGGGTACTGTCCCGCGGCGGACGGCTCTATAAAATTGGTGATTTTAAAGAAGTAGATGGCAAGTGGACATTCGTTCCCGATGAAGAATATCAGGACAAGGATGGCATCATGAACTTCGGCAAGGACTCCTATGCTGCCATGACGTATTATGTGCAGGATTTCGGCACAGCGGAAAATCCGACGATTCCGGATATCGTGGAACTGAACTGGATGAACACATGGGACAACTACTGCAATCTGGTTGCCGATACGGTCGGTCAGGCGTTCAACGGCACATTCAACCTGAATCTGAAGGTTGGTGTAACCGAGGATACGGATGGGAACTATCTGCTGACTCAGACACCGATTTCCGCGTATGAATCGCTGCGCGATACCGAGAACATGATTACGTATAAAGACGTTACGGTAGCTGCCGACAATGACCTGCTGAAGGATTTCTCCGGCGATACCTATGAGATCGTGTCTACATTCTATCCTGCTGCAGGAACAACGAAGGTTGGCTTCAGCCTGCGCAGCAACGGCAGCGAGCAGACCAAGGTCGTTTATGATCTGGAAACAGAAACGCTTTCCATTGACCGCAGCAATTCGGGAATTATTATCACCGACAAGTTTGCGGAAGTCGATTCTAAGACTGTAACAAAGAACGACGATGGCTCGATCGATCTGCACATCTATGTCGATAAGGCAAGCGTAGAGGTATTTACGAAGGACGATACCGTCACAGGCGCAAACCAGATTTTCCCGTCTGCTGACAGCCTCGGCGCTTCGGTCATTGTAGAGGGCGATGCTGCAAAGGCAGATATTACCATCTATCCGATGAAGAGCATCTGGACGGAAGAAGAATCTGATTCGTCCGAGCCGTCCACACCGTCCACACCGTCCACACCGTCCACACCGTCCACACCGTCTACGCCGACCACGCCGACGGAAAAGGAGACAGTAGATCAGATCTTCTCGGACGTTTTGGCAAACGCATGGTATACGGATTACGTGCAGTATGCCTATGACAATGGTCTGATGTGCGGCACCAGCGCTACGACCTTTGAGCCGAATGGCGTCATGACACGCGCACAGGTTGTACAGGTTCTCTATAACAAGGCAAACAGACCGAAGGTTTCGGGCACACAGATATTCTCTGATGTAGCGGAGGGCGCATGGTATTATGACGCCGTTCAGTGGGCTGCTCAGAATGGTGTTGCCGCAGGCATTGGCGGAGGTAAATTCGCGCCGGATGAGAAGGTAACAAGAGAACAGCTGGCGCAGTTCCTGTATGAGGACGCAGGCGCTCCTGCGGTAACCGGCACACTTGATTTTTCAGATGCGGGCAATACCTCCGGATGGGCAGTGAAGGCGATGACATGGGCGGTTAATGCTGGCATTATCAGCGGTGAAAAGAACGGAAATACAGTTTTGTTGAACCCGCGCGGCAACGCTACCCGTGCACAGTGTGCTACCATGTTTAAGATTTATGTAACGATGGGATAAATGCCCCGATATCAAAAAATGCTTCCTCTGCCGGAGCGCAGAGGAAGCAGAGGTCGCGTGGGAGGTGTTTCTGAAAGAAAACAGTTAATTTGGCGCACTCTCTTTCTATTTATTTTATTTATTCCAATTCCGGCACAGACCAGATGGGCGTGCCGGAACCGAAAACAATATCTCGGCTGCACGCATACCCAATAAAAATACAATACATTATACTGGAACAACCGATTGGATATAGCAGTTGAGAAAAATAAAAATGCCGCATTGATCCGCGCTTTTTAGCCCTGGACGATGCGGCATTATTTTTTTGGGTACATTTGGAAACTGATATGTGTTATAATACTTTTGGAACGCA
>CAYNPX010000032.1:0-14879 GCA_964399205.1 uncultured Butyricicoccus sp. | reverse complement strand
GTCGGGCTTCGGTTCGTTTTATGTCTGTGATTAACCTTTTATCCAACATATGGAGCGGCAATCGTTTCAATGCCCTCCGGATTGGCAGCCTTCCATGCGGTAAAGTCCTTTCCGCTCTCCGCTACGGTCCTGCCCAGCTCTACCAGAAATGCGGGAATCTGGGACTCCAGAATCGTGCCGACTTCCTTGCCCATAGTCTCCTGTCCCTGCCGTTCCTCTCCATTGATGTACAGCAGGAATGCGGACTGCGGCTTTTTGTCGATCATCTTTGCCGCGCCGCGGAACCCGATCGCGCCGGTCTGGTGCGTCCCGCATGAGGACGGACAGCCGGAAATATGGATCTGCGGCAATGCGCCGTTCGGGATATCCGCCCTGCGTACCGCCTGTACGCAGGCCCGCAGCAGGCTCTGCGAGTCGCGTGCGCCGACCTGACAGATCGACGCGCCAATACAGCTTACCGATGTCTCAAACAGCGTTTCTGCTGTATCCTGTGTGACCGCAAGCACCTTTTCAGCTTCTTCCGCCGTCAGATTGATGATATATGCTGTTTCATCCGGAGCAAGACGCATTTCGACGTCCTCCATGTCCTGCACGGCGTCGCTGAGCGCGCAAAGGCTTTCCGGCTTTGGCTGTCCGCCGATCGGGTGCCAGACAACTGTGTACAGACCGTCCTGCTTCTGTTCCAGAATCCGTGCGCCGGAAATGCTGCCGCTGCCCCGCTTGCTTCCTTCCGGAACCGTCACGGAAATCTTTAAATCCTCACCGGAATCATACACTTCCTTCAGCTTCTCCAAATATGCCTTCGCATATTGTTCCGGTCCGCCGAGCGCTTCCTGCATATAACGGGTGCGCGCCTTGCCGCGGTTCTCATAGTTGCCATATGCGCAGAAGGTCAGCCACATCGCTTTGATGTAATACAGGATATCCTGCGGATCTACCGCTTCCGCGACCTTTACGCCGAAGCGCGGATTGTTTCCCAGACCGCCCGCGCTGTATACGTCAAATGTACCGTCTTCCCGCGCGGCAAAGCCCAAATCACGATAGGTCGCATGTGGCATATTGGCCGGTGAATTAGAAAAAGCAACCTTGAGCTTTCGCGGCATTTTCTTCTGTGTGACAAAAGTCATCAGATATTCGCCCGCGGCCTCCGCCCAGGGCATAACGTCAAAATACTCTCCCTTTTCTACACCGGAAAGCGGGGAACACATGACATTGCGCGGGTAATCTCCGCCGCCGCCAATCGTAATAATTCCCACATCCAGCGCTTCCTCCATGATGCCTGCGATTGCATCCGGCTGGAGGTTGTGCAGCTGAATGGTCTCGCAGGTCGTAAAGTGCGCCATATCGACCTGATATTTCCGGATGGCGCCTGCGACAAATGCGAGTTTTTCCTTTGTCACACGTCCCGCTGTCATACGCAGGCGCAGCATACCTGCCTTACCGCCGCGCTGCGCATAGCTGCCATACAGGCCGGAAAAACCCTTATACTCTCCTTTTCCCATTTCTCCCGCATAAAACGCCTTTGATTTCTCTGCAAATTCCGGGAGCATTCCTCTCCAGTCTGTGCTCATTACAAAACTCCTTCCATATTTATATTGAAGGCATATCTGAACAGGCGGAAAATACGGAATACTTCCGCCGTTTTCCTCGCTTTCAGACCGTGCCTGCAATTTGCTGTTTCAGCTTTCGATGCAAAAATTTATTGACCGCATCGTTAAAAGCATCATAGTTATCCGCGTTTGCGTTGTGCGCGGCATCATCTATCACATACATGGGATATCCTGTCTTTTCCGACCATATGCGGCAGTATTCCGCAATTTTCCCTGTATAATCCGATGCGCCAATGACCAACAGCACCGGACATGTAAAATTGACCGGCTCCACACGGGTAAAGCGATCCGCATATGCCGCGCTGATCGCGTTGAGTATCTCCCGTTTGGACATCTGCCCTATCATTCCCAACGCGCTGTGGTAACCATATTTACTCTGTGCGTGATTTTTCGCCATGCTGGTTTGCAGCATACGTTCCGGCATACGCTTCATAGCTGCCGGTACCTTGCGCATCTGCTTCAGATCGGCAGCTGTATAGTAGCTTTGTCCAAACGGCATCGCGCCGATGCCAATAAACGCGGAAACCATATCCGGATGCTCGGCGGCAAACTCCTGACAGATATATCCCCCGATGCCATGCCCGACCAAAACAGTCTGCTCTACCTGCTCGCGCTGCAAAATCGCAAACAGATCCTCCGCCGCATGAGCATACGAAAAATCCTGATAAGGACGGGACCGTCCATGCAACGGGATGTCCCAGAGAATGATATGATATCCCCATTTAAAATATGGCAGCTGTTTGTCAAACAAATGGTGGTTGACTGCAATGCCATGTGTAAACACTATATAGGGTGCATCGTGGTTTTCATTGCGCTCTACCCAGTAATATGTCGCTCCACGCGGCGAAGAAACCAGCTTTCCAACCATAGTCCTTCCTTCCCTTCTGCTCTATTCGTATATTCGTGATTCCTGCTGCCCCGGCGCTTTGCGCGCACGGAACTGTTCTATCATATAATGTGTCAGATCAAGCGGCGCATCCTCATATGCCGGCGGAATTTCCTCCGGTGTGTACCATCTTGCTTCCCTCAGCTCGTCCTTTTGCAGCTTTACCTGATCGCTGCCGTCCAGTTCAGCCCAGAAGCCGAACATCTGCGCACCAGAAAAGCCCCACGGCTGATTGCCGTAATACTGGATCCTTTTGATATCCAGACCGGTCTCCTCCTTTGCTTCCCGTCTGACTGTCTCCTCCATCGTTTCGCCGACACCCATATAGCCGGAAACCAGCGCATACACCGGATTTTTATATACAGAGGATTTCGTCAGCAGCAGCTTGTCGCCGTTGCGGATTCCCACAATGATTGCCGGACAAATGACCGGATAAGTAACCGCGCGGCAGCTGTCACAGGTGCAGCGCATTGCCAGTTCCTTGCCGTCCGGCTGCATCGGTGCGCCGCATACGCCGCAAAACCGGTGCGTCTGATACCATTGGAACAAATGCAGACCGGTAACCGCGCCCAGTCTCAACCACTTTGGCATCACGGTACGCAGATAGCGGGAATTTTCCCGCTTCAGCTGTCCCTTGATCTCCTCTGACGGGTCAAGCACAGTGAAAAACTGGATGCCGTCTACTTCAAATACATGCACCAATTCTGTGTCTGTCCCGCCGCAGGCGCGCCACGCGCGATAGGTCGGCGGCGCGCCGGTCTCCGGCAGTATGAAAACATCGGTCTTTTCAAAAATCAGCACGAAATCTGTTTCCTTTGGCATTGGTTTTGCGAAAGAAGTATCCAATACGTGCCGACCAATATCCTGAATCATGCGAATTGCCTCCAATTTTATCTCATGGGGTAAAAAAAGTCCCCCTCTTTTCATTATACGGTCTGAATCACAAATTGCAAGCATTTCCTTCCCTGTGTGTTGAAGCGGACGCAAAAAATCAGTATAATACACATAGAAGCAAGAGATGGGAGGAATTTCAGATGGAGCCATCCATATCGGATTTTCTGCCGCTGCGGGAGGAGATTGTCACGACCGCCCGCCGCGCATATGACAGCGGGCTGATGGCAGGCACCAGCGGCAACCTGAGCCGCCTTGAACCGCGCAGCGGCTGCATGGCAATCACGCCCAGCGGTCTGGATTATGCCGTTATGACGCCGGAGGATATCGTTATTCTCAAACTGGACGGCACGGTCATAGACGGCGCACGCAGACCCTCATCGGAGTGGAGGATGCACGCGGAACTCTACCGGCATTTGCCGGAGGTTCGCGCAATTGTACATACCCATTCCCCAAATGCCACAGCATATGCCGTTCTGCGCAGGGAAATTCCATGTGTGCTTGTGGAAATGCTGCTGTTTTTAAAGGGCAGCGTTGAGGTCGCGGACTACGCCGCACAGGGCAGCGCCGCCGTCGGCACGAATTGTCTGCCGATATTATCCCGCAAACCCGCCTGCCTGCTGGCAAACCACGGCGTCGTGACAACCGGCACAACGCTGGAGCAGGCATATCTCAACAGCGTCTATGTTGAGGACGCCGCGAATATCGTCCGGCTTGCCATGAGTACGGGCCGCAAAATTCCGGCAATCATTGACGAAGAAGGAAGCAAGCCATATTATGAGTGAATATCTATCAGACCATGTACACCTGAGCGATGACGGCGCCGCTGTCGTCATCCTCGACCAATCCCAGCTGCCAAACCGCACGGTATATCTGACTTTGCGCACTGCGGAGCAAATGTTCCATGCCATTCAATCGTTACAGGTGCGCGGCGCGCCGTGCATCGGTATCTGTGCGGCATATGACCTGTATGTCCTCGCGCAGCGCATTCCCGCCAATGCGTCCGCAGCTGAATTTATGTCTCAGCTCAATGCGCAGGCGGATTATCTCGCCTCCTCCCGCCCTACCGCGGTCAATTTGCGCTGGGCGCTCGACCGTATGCTCGGTATAGCCAACGCCCATGCCGCTCATGCGGACCGTCTGGAGGCGCTGCACAGCGAAAGCATTGCCATCCATGAAGAGGATATCGCCATGTGCCGCTCGATTGCAGCGTATGGCTTATCCCTGATTTCCGATGGCGACGGCATCCTGACCCACTGCAACGCCGGTCCGCTCGCCACCTCGCGCTATGGCACGGCGCTCGGTCCGCTGTTTCTCGGCAAAGAGCGCGGGATGCGTTTCCGTGTCTTTGCAGACGAAACCCGCCCGCTGTTACAGGGTGCGCGGCTCACCTCCTATGAGCTCAGCCGCGGCGGCATTGACGTCACGCTGATCTGCGACAACATGGCGAGTATCGTGATGAAAAACGGCTGGGTGCAGGCGTGCATGGTCGGCTGTGACCGCGTTGCCGCCAACGGAGATACCGCCAATAAGATCGGCACCTCCGGTGTTGCCATTCTTGCCAGACACTATGGCATCCCGTTTTACGTGCTCGGCCCGACATCCACCATCGACATGCGCTGTGCGACCGGTGATGATATTCCGATCGAACTGCGCGACCCCAATGAAATCAGAGAGAAATTTTATCATGAGCCAATGGCGCTGCCGGAGGTCAAATGCTACAATCCGGCATTCGACGTCACCGATCACACATTGATCTCCGGCATCATCACGGAATACGGCATCTGCCGCGCGCCGTATACGCGCAGCCTGCGCGCTGTTTTTGACCGCAAAAACGCCGGCATTCCCTTTGGCGCACCGGAAAAGGAGGAAACGGAACCTTGAACACTAGATTATATAACGCCCGTATCCTGACAATGGCAGACGGCTTTGAGCCGATCTGGGGCGAAGTCTGGATCGAAAACGACACCATCACCTGTGTGGGGGAACCGAGGTATGTCACTGCGGCAAAGCCGTCCGACATCCACTGGGATGTACAGCGCAATGTCAACGGCAATCTCGTCCTGCCGGGCTTTAAAAATGCGCATACCCATTCCGCTATGACCTTCCTGCGTTCATACGCAGACGATCTGCCGCTGCAGGACTGGCTCAATACGCAGGTCTTCCCGATGGAAGCGAAGCTCAACGCGGAGGACATCTATCATCTGTCCAAGCTGGCAATTCTCGAATACCTGACCAGCGGCATTACGGCAAACTTTGACATGTATCTCACGCCGGATTCCATCGTGCAGGCATCCATCGACTGCGGTTTCCGCACGGTGCTGACCGGCGCTGTCAACGATTTCAGCCAGTCTGCGGCGCTCGTCGGAGAATGGTACCAAAAATACAACGGCTATCATCCGCTGATCTCCTTCGAGCTGGGCTTCCATGCGGAATATACCACCTCCCGCGGCATTCTCGAAGATCTTGCCGCGCTTGCCGCCATGTACCGTGCGCCGGTTTACACACACAATTCCGAAACCGCCTCGGAGGTACAGGCGTGCATTGAGCGCAACGGCATGACGCCAACGCAATATCTGGATTCCCTTCACCTGTTCGACTATGGCGGCGGCGGCTATCACTGCGTCCATATGACGCCGGAGGACATTGCCATCTTCCAAGCGCGCGGCATGTCTGTCGTCACCAATCCGGCCTCCAACCTCAAGCTGGCAAGCGGCATTGCGCCGATTCAGGATATGCTGAACGCCGGCGTCAATCTTGCCATCGGCACGGACGGACCGGCAAGCAACAACTGTCTGGACATGTTCCGCGAAATGTTCCTGACGACCGCGCTCGCCAAGGTGCGCGAACACGACGCCTCCGCTGTAGATGCCAACGCCGTCCTGCGCATGGCGACTGTCGGCGGCGCGAAAGCGATGCGTCTGACCGACTGCGAGACGCTGACGCCCGGCAGTCAGGCCGATCTCATCATCCTTGACCTCAACCAGCCGAATATGCAGCCGGTCAACAACATCACCAAAAATATCGTCTACAGCGGCAGCAAACAGAACGTCCTCCTGACGATGGTTGCGGGCCGGATTCTGTATGAAAACGGCGAATTTGACGTCGGAACTGACGCGCAGGAGATCTACGCAAAGGCAGCGGAAATTACAGAAAAGCTCAAAACAACTTAACCGTTATCACATCATAAAATTTCTGTATGCAAAAAATCCACCCTCATCTGAGAGTGGATTTTGCTTTTACGCGGAAAATCTTATTCCCGACCGTATTTTTCCGCCTGCGCTTCGATCAGCGCGGCATCCTCAAAATAGTTGATCTTCATAGCGGCGCGGACATCGTGCAGCGTTTTTGCCGCGGTTTCACGCGCGGTCGCGCAGCCCTGGTTTAAGATGCTGTAAATCGCCGGAATATCCTTTTGCAGCTCCTTGCGGCGTGCGCGGATCGGCTCCAGTTCCTCCTGCAATACGTTGTTCAGGAACTTCTTAACCTTGACATCGCCCAGACCGCCGCGCTGGTAGTGCGCCTTCAGCTCGTCAAGGCACGCATAATCCGGCAGATAGCGCGCAAAGTGCTCCGGCTTGCAGAATGCGTCCAGATAAGTAAAGACGGTATTGCCCTCAATCCTGCCCGGATCCTGTACGCGGATGTGATCCGGATCGGTGTACATGCTCATGACCTTTTTACGCACGTCCTCCGGCTCATCCGACAGATAGATGCAGTTGCCAAGCGATTTGCTCATTTTCGCCTTGCCGTCTGTGCCCGGCAAACGCATACACGCCTGATTGTCCGGCAGCAGGATGCTCGGCATGGTCAGCGTCTCGCCATACACGCTGTTGAACTTGTGCACGATCTCACGGGTCTGCTCGACCATCGGCATCTGATCCTCGCCCGCCGGAACTGTCGTCGCCTGAAATGCGGTGATATCAGAAGCCTGACTGATCGGATAGGTAAAAAATCCGACGGGGATGCTCGCTTCAAAATTGCGCATCTGGATTTCAGACTTTACCGTCGGGTTGCGCTGTAAACGCGACACTGTGACGAGATTCATATAATATGCCGTCAGTTCATACAGCTGCGGCACCTGAGACTGAATGAACAGCGTCGATTTTGCCGGATCAAGCCCGCAGGATATATAATCCAGCGCGACCTCAATGATATTCTGGCGAATCTTTTCCGGATTATCCGCGTTGTCCGTCAATGCCTGCGCGTCCGCGATCATGATGAAAATCCTGTCATATTCGCCGGAATTTTGCAGCTCGACACGACGCTTGAGCGAACCAACATAATGTCCCAAATGCAGTTTTCCGGTCGGACGGTCACCCGTTAAAATAATCTTGCCCAATATATTTCCTCCTCAAGGACGGCACAGCGAACCGCCGTCCGATTGTTTCCTTCTATAATGTAATACAAAACACATAAAATTGCAAGGGCTGCGCCGCACAATTCGGCAAGGGCGATTTCGTCCAAAAAATAACCCGAAAAGCAGCGGAGCCGCCTTCGGGACAGTTATTTTATGCGTCTATGTATCGGGCGGCTATATGCCATCACATACAGCTGCCCGATTCGTTCACAGTGTCAGGACAGCTGGAACGACTGGCAGTCCGTACACTTCTTTTCTGTCGGGTTCATCTCATGCGTGCCGACTTGGATGCTGTCCAGAGAACAGTAATCCGAATTGCAGCAGTGGTTTGCGCACTGCTCCACGGTACAGTGAATGCTCTTGTTTGCATAGGTTTTATCCATTTGAAACGACCTCCTTTGATTGGTTCGTTTCCAGTATGCCCACGCTGCCTGTTTTTATTCATCCGCCTGCTGTGCCTGCTGGATGGACTGCGCGTCGTATGCGTCCTGTACCATACTGAGAAAATCCTCCCAGCGGTTTTGCGCAAGGATCGTACTGGGGCATAGCTTTCCGGAAAAATCCTGATGCTTTTTGACGGCGTCCAGCGACAGGTCATATTCCAGCAGCAGATATGCCGTCAGCTGCGCCGCGTTGCGCATGGTCTTTTCAAAATCGCCGCCCGCATTGACACAAAGTTCAATGCCGATGCCATTTCGGTTCCCGCCCTCACGCCGGCTGCTGTCACCTGCGTGATAGCCCACCTCGTTATCCGGCAAATGGTGCCAAATCTCCGTATCGTCCACTGTGTAATGCCAGCTTTTCTGCTCCTTCCAGCAGTTTTCATGCAGGTATGCGTTATGCGCCTCCGCATTCGCGTGGCTGCCATTGTTGTCGGTTTCGTGGATGACGATATAATGCACGGAGCGTATCGTACCCGGACGCGCGACCGAATCCTCCGGAATAAAATCGGTATGTACCGTCAGTCCGGCAATGGAGTCCGGCGTATCGCTTTCCGCATTGCGTTCCAGCTGCGCGCCGAACACGGCAAACAAAACGCAGGCCGCCACCAGCACGGCAATTAACGCGCAAAACAGCCATCCCAGGAACGTACCCAGCTCCCGTTTCCGTTTTTTCTTTTTTCCCGCCAAACGCACTTCACCTCCGATGCAAAGCATATGCTGTCACTCTGCGAAAAATCCCGCCCGGATTCTGCTTCCAAGCGGGATTGGGAATTGCTTATGTAGTTTTTTTCTTCTTTCGCCGTGGGAATGAAATGCGCGGCATCGGCATTCGCGCGGTATTGGGATATTTTTTGATCCGCACCAGATAATATACCACAGCAAGGATAACGGACAGGTAGAACGATGCATTCGGACGGCGCAGGATGCCTGCGGTGTTATACGCATTGAGCAGCGCCAGCAGCAGGGAAATGCCGTATGCGCCCGCTTCTACCGTAAAGTATTTGCGTATATCCTTTATCAGCGCCCAGACGATCAGCCCGAGGAAATACGCAAGGAACGCAAGGAACAGAACAAATCCGACTATGCCGTACAGGAAATAAATGCCGTGGAAATCATTCTCAACGTCGTAGTTTTCACCCTTAAATGTCATTCGATCGCGCTCGATCCCAAACAGCCGCGATGTAAACGGCAGTTCATCCATCAGCATGGAGCAGAACATGATCTTGCTCTTACGCGCACCGGTAAATTCCAAAATATCCGTTGTAAAGTTGCATTCGCGGATCACCTTTTCCAGACCAAAGCGCTGTACCAGATCCGCGCGGTAATACACATAGATTTGATTGAGCTGGCGCATCAGCTTCAAATCGCCGTTTTCGTCCTCCAGCTCCTCTTCCGTTTCTTCCTCGGTAACCGCAACGCCTCTCTGTGCGGACATGACATTCAATACAGCCTGTTTGTCCTGCATCACTTCCCCATAGCTCATCTGGTGCTCATACATCGGCGACTGCTTGACAAAGAGCAGGCAGACGACCGCCGTTGCCATCAAAATCGCATACTTCAGTTTGTTTGCCTTTCCGCAGACCGCGGTGACAAAAATCAGACCGATTGTCGAGGCGAAAATCGCCATATACGCAAGGCGCGTGCCGAGGAAATACAGCTGTCCGCAGGTCAAAACCGCTACAACAGCAAGCGCCCACGGATGCTTTGCCTGATACGCCATGCAAAGCAGGATCGGCGTCATCATGCTGAGAATCGATGCCTGCGAATTGGTCGTAGAAAACCAGCCGAGGATGCCGGTCTGCGTGTCTGTATATGTATACGGATTGGTGTGTGTGACCACACTGAGCACAACCGATATCGTGATAATCAAAAAGGAAAGATAAAACGCCAAATTCAGCCAACGGAAGGTACGTTTGTCCGCCCGCAGGAACGAGATGAAACACAACGTAAACAGCGGAATCTGCACGACGCGGATATAATTCGTCAGGTCTGCAAACGGGCTGACATAGCCCGCAACCAGACCGGCAACCGCGTGAAGGACAAAGAATCCCGCACAGATCGCTGCAAGGTACCAATAATATTTCCGGCGGCGCGAAATGCTGTAGCCTGCCAGAGCGGTAGCGGCGAGCACCAGCATACGCAGCAGCAGCGTCGGCATCGTACTCATCCCAAGCCGATCCAGCCAGAATGATATGATATCCATGACCGGCTGGAGAGCGAACAAAATAAAAATACATGCCGCCAGATGCTTCTTGAGCAGCGTCCGCCAGCGTCCAAGTAATTGAAAGCCCATCGATTGACTCCTCTATCGTTTGTTTGCAAACAGAGAAAGCTCGTCACTTTCTCACCATATGATGCCTACAATTATACATTTGCACCCGAAAAATGTCAAGCGCGCGGACATTGTTCCGGCTGTTTCCTGATTTTTACAAAATAATAGATGACTGCCAGAACCACCGACAGATAGAACGATGCATTCGGGCGGCGCAATACGCCGGCCGTACAGTAAACATGCAGCAGCAGCGTACACAGCGCAATTCCAAAAGCGCCTGCTTCCAGCGTCATATATCGGGAAAAGTCCGTAAACAGCGCGCGCGCAATGATCCAGAAGAAATACAGCAAAAACAAGATCAACAGCGCAAGCCCGACTGCGCCATACAGGAAGTAAATGCCATGAAAATCGTTCTCTACATCGTATGTCATGCCCTCCCAGGTCATGTCGTCCAGTTCTGTGCCAAACACATACGACAGACCTCCCGCTTCTTCCATCAGGAAGCTGCAATACATGATCTTCATGCGGCGCCAGTCCTTGAGATCGCTTACATCACTGGTGTAACCGTATTCCCGCATCACACGCGCCGTGCCGAACCGATCCATCATTTCACCGACGTATTGCTCATAAACCGGCAGCAGGCATATTTCCGGATCGTCCTGTAAGGTGGTGTTGTTTTCAGCCTCCGCCGCCGCGATCATATCATCCGCTTCCTGCTGCGCCTGCTGCGCCACCCTGCGCTGCGCAAGCTGGTTCTGATACATCGGGGACAGCGGATAGCCTGCGCCGCAGATCGCGGCGCCAAGCAGCAGCGTTGCCGCCATGCGCTTATCCATGCGGCGGCTCATAAGCAGAACGATCACCAGACCCGCCGCGCATACAAAAATGGCAAGGTATGCCAGACGTGTGGCAAACAAATACAGCACGCCGAACGATACGGTCACGCTGCCGATCAGGCAGGGGACGCTTTTTTTCCGCACTGCCTGCATCAGCAAAACAGGGACAATCGCCGATAGAATCGCGCTCTGCGCGTTCGCAAAGTAAAACCATCCGAGCACGCCGATGGATTTATTCGCGTATGTATGCGGGTCGGTGCCGGTGACGGTGCTGATGACCTCGACCGCGACAATGATAACAAAATTGATCACAAAGCCGCGCTCAATCATCCTGTAACCGTCTTCTCCGGATTCCCGCAAAAACGTGACAAAGCTGAATGTGAACAGCGGAAGCTGGATGACGCGGATATAGTTGGAAAAATCCTCAAACGGACTGTCGTAACCGGTCAGCGAGCAGGCGTATGCGTGTCCGGCTGCCAAAAGGATCAATATGCCTGCCAGCAATAGGTAGATACGTTTCCTGCGGCTCAGGGAAAAGCCGAGCAACACCGTAAACGCCAGCACTGCTGTACGCACCAGCATCGTGAGCACTGTTCCCGTTTCAAACACTGTCAGCCAGTAGGACATGACATCCATGACCGGCTGGAGCACAAACAGCAGCAAAATAATCTGCGGCAGAAATTTCCGTATTCCCTGCTGTGTTCTTTCCGACTGCTGTTTTGACATAATTAAATCCCTCTCTGTTAGTATTCTGCCATTCTCCGCAGGCTGCCCAGCAGTTCTGCCGTGCGGAATCGAATCTCATACGCCACACCGTCCTGATGAATGAGCGCACGCTCCTCCTCTGACAGCTGTTCCGCTCCATCCGCCGCGTCCAGACAAAGCGATGGATATACTACACACCACCAATTCTGTCCCTCCGCGGCTCCAATCTGTATCTGCAGCCCCTGATATCTCCCCGCGGGTAAGGAAAAGGTATCATATGCCCGCGTCGGATACCAGTTCTCCGCCAGACATACCGTCACCGTATCCCTGCTGCCGCTGGCGTATACCTCCCGCTGCGCGGCATTTGCGATCTCCTGCATGTGTGCCCGCACCAGCGCCTGCGCCTGTGTCCGGCTGTCCGCCTGCTGTTCGAGCGGCCGGAGCAGCGCCAACACCCGGTCACGCACATGCAGCTTCACCGTCTGATCGATTTCCGAATCCGAATTGGCGACCACGCGCAGCCGCAGGACATCATCGGCAAGCGCCTGCTGCGCGGAATCGCAAAAGGCTCCATAGCACAGCGCAAAAAACAATGTCAACGCGATTGTCCATTCCAGACGCAGGCGGAGGATCTGTCTGTTCTTCATAAGTACGGCTCCCTTTCCATATCAGTTGATAACAGAAGTATAGCCGTATTTTTTACAGGTTAATCTGTCCCGCGCAGGAAAAGTCCGTTAAAAAAGTCTCTCTGTACTGTCCGGACAGTACCGCATATGCACGCCCCGCCTTCTGCCTGTCGTCAAACAGACCGAATACCGACGGACCGGAACCGCTCATGATCGAACCGCGTGCGCCGTTTTCCCGCAGCATCCCGCAGATTTCCGTGACCTCCGGATGCATCTCCGCAGTGACCGGCTGCATGACATTGCACAGGCAGCGGGAAACCTCTGCCGCGCTGCCCGCTTCGATCGCCCGCAGCATCGCCGCCGTATCCGGACGAACAGTGATTTCCATCGCATCAATTGCCCGATATATCGCCGGCGTCGATACCGCAAACGGCGGCTTGCACAGTACAACCTGCATCTGCGGCGCATCCGGCAGCCTTGTCAGCTTTTCACCAATGCCTTCCGCCAGCATTGTGCCGCCCGCAATGCAAAACGGAACATCCGCGCCCAGCTTCAATCCCATCTCCATGCGTTTTTCCACGCTCAATCGGGTATCATATAGCTGATCGAGCAGCACCAGCACTGCCGCCGCGTCGGTACTGCCGCCCGCCAGTCCTGCGGCAACCGGTATTTTTTTCTCAACCGTGATGGCAATCCCATCGCAGGCAACCCCTGTTTCACGCAAAAATAACTGCGCGGCGCGGTATGCCAGATTCCGATCGTCCGACGGCAGATCGCTGCCGATCGTGCGCATGGATATCTCACCGGTTCCCGTGCCGACAGCGACGCTCACAACATCGTGCAAGCCGATGGACTGCATCACCATGCAGACATCATGATAGCCGTTCGGACGCTTTCCCGTGACATCCAGCGTCAAATTGATTTTGGCATGTGCTTTCACAGCTGCCTGTTTCATATGTTTTTCTCCCCAATTATAGTGTATGCTGAATCGGTTTGCCGTCCTGAAAATCCGTAACGTAGGAAAACCCAAACTGCCTGAGACGCTCCAGCGCCTGCGGGATGCCGCGTGCAACCGTCTCCGGCGCGTGCGAGTCCGAGCCGACGGTAATCAGCTCGCCGCCCAGTTCACGATAGCGCGAGAGGACGCAGTCCTCCGGTCCCAGCGCTTTCTGCCAGCTGAAAAGGCTTTTTGTGTTGCATTCCAGCGCAATGCCCCGCGCGATCAGCTGCTTTAATATCTCATCCACATAATCCATATAGCCCTTTAACGACGGTCGGTTATCCGGCAGCTTCATCACACGCAGCGGATAATCAATATGTCCGAGAATATGGAATTTTCCATACCGCAGCATTCGATTCGTTTCGGAAAAATAATCCTCCATTACGTCGTCCGGATTCCTCTGCGCATAACGCGCAAAATACAGATCCATATCGTCCGACGAATGATGGATCGAACCGATCACATAATCAAACGAACCGTTTTCCAGCAGCGCATCCGCCAGATCGGGCGCCGCGTGCGGCTGTCCCAGTTCAATGCCCTTGCGCAGTGTGATCTTGTCCCGATATTTTTCACGGCAGGCATCAATATCCTTCTGCTGCGCCGCGATATCCGCCCGAATGACACGCCCGCTGCGAAACGGCGCGACTTCCTTCTGATACATCGGAAAGTCTACCAGTTCAGGCGCGAAATCCGATTCCGACAACGATTCTTTATAGAAAAAATCCGTATGCTCGGAAAATCCCAGCACGGAAACACCGCGCGCAATCGCCGCCTGGACATGTGCCTCCACCGGTCTTGCCTGCGCGTCATAGGAATAGCCCGTATGCGTATGCAAATCAATCTGCATGAAATCTGCCTCACTTTAACGTTACAATCGGTATTATTAGCATTATACCGCCGGCGGGCACGAAACACAAGCCCATCATGCATATCTGTCCAAAAACCGGTCATACTGAACATAGCATGAAAAGGAGGTTTATATATGGACAAGTTCATTTTGACGCTCGTAATCATCGGTGCCATCAACTGGGGAAGCATCGGTATTTTCGGGCTGGACATCGTCGGTGCGTTATTCGGCGGGCAAGGCGCATTCATCAGCCGTGTCATCTATGCCCTTGTTGGACTTGCTGGCCTGTGGGCACTCACATTCTATACCAAGCTGCGCAGCTCTGGCAATTCATGATTCTCATAATTGCCGAAAAACAGGATTGCCAGAAAACAGGTTGTTTCCATCCGGAAGCAGCCTGTTT
>CAYNPX010000031.1:0-15202 GCA_964399205.1 uncultured Butyricicoccus sp. | reverse complement strand
CGCTGTCCGCTGACGCTGACAGCTCATGACGAAATCCCTGCATCCTATGCGTTGAAATTTCACTTTTTCTACAGACTGAAATCCTCTGCACCCATTGCGGATGCAGAGGATTCCTTTTTCAATCACAGGGCTTTTAAAATCGTTCCGCCGCCGACAACAACATCGCCATCGTACCAGACCGTCGCCTGCCCCGGTGAGATCGCGCGCTGCGGCGCATCAAACGCGACGACAGCGCATCCGTCCTCCTGCGGGAACAGGGTCGCAGGCTGTACCTTTTGTCCATATCGAATCTTTGCCTGTACCCGCATGGGACCGGTCAGTTTGTCGATTGCGATCCAGTTGCAATCGCCTGCCAGCAGACGATTCGCAAACAGCTTATCCTGTGTCCCGATGGTCACGGTATTGTTTGCCGCATCCTTTGCGCAGACATAATGCGGCTCCGGGAACGTAAAACCAAGCCCCTTGCGCTGTCCGACCGTGTAATGCACCAGTCCGCGGTGCGTGCCGATGACATTTCCTTCGGTGTCAAGAAAATCGCCCGCCTGCGGCGCTTCTCCGGTCGCGCGCTGAATAAATCCGGCATAATCGCCATCCGGCACAAAACAGATATCCTGGCTATCCGGTTTGCGCGCATTGCGAAAGGCTGCGCGTTCCGCCAGCGCACGCGCCTGCTGCTTGGTCAGTCCTCCCAGCGGAAATTTGACGCGCGCCAACTGCTCCTGTGTCATGGCATACAGAAAATAGCTCTGATCCTTGCGGTCATCCAACGCGGTTTTCAGCAGGATACGTCCGGATGCCGTGTCAAATGCAATCCGCGCGTAATGTCCGGTTGCAATGCGCCAGCAGCCGACGTCCCCCGCCCGCCGCATCAGAGCATCAAATTTGACATACCGGTTGCAGTCTATGCAGGGATTCGGTGTCTGTCCGCAGGCATAGCCCGCGATAAAGCGGTCAATCACCTGCCGATGGAAAATTTCCCCCATATTGAATACATAATGCTCGATGCCCAGCCGGTCACACACGCTGCGTGCATCGGAAATATCGTCTACAGAGCAGCAGGAACGTGTCTTTTCCCCCAGATCGCTCTGATCGTACAGCGCCATCGTCACGCCTGCCACATCATAGCCCTGCTCCAGCAGCAGGAGCGCACACGCTGAACTGTCTACGCCGCCGCTCATCGCAGCCAGAATCTTTTCTTTCATTACAATTATCTCCTGTCAGGCAAAATAACAGCCCTGCTTCCCTATATCAGAAAAGCAGAGCCGATTTGCATTCTCTATTTTAACTGTCAGCCGCCGAGGCGAATCATCTCGTCAATGCAGTGCTTCGCTGCCACACGAGTTTCTTCACTCATGACGATCTCCTCGCCCGCTTCACCCTTGAGGACGTTCAGGACATCAATCAGCGTAGTTGCCTTCATATTCGGACAAATCAGATGCTTGCTCATCGGATAGAACTTTTTATCCGGACATTCGTATTGCAGATGTTCCGCAATGCTGATCTCGGTGCCGATGATAAATTCCTTTGCGTCAGATTGCTTTGCAAAATTCATAATGCCGGAGGTCGAGCCGATGTAGTCCGCCTGCTTTGCAACAGCCGGAACGCATTCCGGATGAACCAGCAGCAGCGCATTCGGATGCGCCGCGCGCGCAGCCTCCGCTTCTCTTGCCGGAACTGCCGCGTGGATCGGGCAGCCGCCCTGCAACAGCTTAATTTCCTTCTCCGGTACCTGCTCGGCAACAAACGCGCCAAGATTGCAGTCCGGAATAAAGAGGATTTTGTCGCTGTCCATGTTCTTTACAATTTTAACAGCGGAGGACGAGGTAACGCATACGTCGCAAACGGTCTTCAGATCGGTCGTGGTATTGATATATGCAACGACTGCATAATCCGGATTTTTCTTTTTCCACGCGCTTATCATGTCGCGCTCCATCTGCTCCGCCATCGGACATCCTGCAATCGGATTTGCCAGATATACCGTTTTTTCCGGCGAAAGCACCTTGACAGTCTCCGCCATAAAACGAACGCCGCACATGATGACCTTTTTCTGCGGAACAGTCGTTGCTTTCACGCTCAGCTGATAGGAATCGCCAACGAAATCAGCAATCTCCGCGATTTCTCTGGCCTGATAGCTATGTGCCAAAATACATACATCCTGCTCTTTTTTCAGACGCAGGAGCTCATCTTGAATATTACGAATCATATGTCATTTCTCCCAATGGGCTGGTAACATAGAATTCCCACCAGCCTGATATGTTTAGTAATTTCAAGCATAGCATGTTTTGCGATGCCTGTCAAGGCTGTTATGCACTTTTCAGCAAATGAAGTGAAATGAAAGATCGAGGTTTTCTATCTCCAATTGCTCCACAATGTCCTGCCCCGCGCCGGTCAGCGCCGCGCTGCCGTGCATCGGATACTTTTGATAGGCTGCATAGTCAAAATTCTGAAGCGGTATGTCAAAATCTATGCGAATCAGCCCTTTTTGTCCGAGTGCAAGCAAGGCATTGCCATATACCTCCGGCTCATATCTGGTGTCTTCCAAATAAACCGGCTTTTTTAAGTCATATTCGCCCGCTATCGGCAAAAACGGTGTCTGCGAAAACTGCCACAGCAGATCCACCTCTGCCGGTGTCAATGTCAGCTGCCGCACGCAGCCCGAACAGCCGCTGCACGATCCAGTGCAGCTGTTGCAGGATCCACATCCCATTGCATTTCCTCCTCTGCCCCAAAGGTTCATTGCCCGCAAGTGCCTTACACCGTCTTTAATAGTATACCTGTTCACGCAGATTGTCTACCACAACATCGCAAAATTTTCTGTAATTCCATCCATTAAGTCCCAAACAATCCGGTTTTTTCCGAAGGTAAGGTCTTGACATTGCATTTTCTCTGCGCTATACTGTATTTAAATTTTCATAGCAATATTGCGATGACGGAGAAAAGTAGATCCGCATCGGCTCATCAGGGAGAGTGTGCCACAGACTGCAAGCATACTTTGGGTCGGACGAATTGAAGTTCCCTCCTGAGCTTTTGCGCTGAATCTCCAGTAAGCGCAAACGGTCGCCTCCGTTAGCGGGCTAGAATATCGGGCTTCCCGGCCCCGTATTTGAACAAAGTGCGGCATTTTTGCCGAATCTGGGTGGTACCACGGAATGTTTGTCTTTCGTCCCTGTTTTGCGGGAAGAAGGACTTTTTTTATGCGTACCTTTCCTGCTGTGTGCAGCCGGGAAATATTTTCTAAAGGAGTCATTTACCATGATTGTTGTACTGAAAAAAGGATGCCCGAATGACGAAGTATCTCGTCTGACGCATTGGATCGAACAGTTCCACGTTTCTGTCAACCCGATCGTCGGCTCGGAGACGACGATTCTCGGTCTGGTCGGCGATACCTCTGCATTGGACAAGGACACGCTGATGCTCAACACCTGGGTCGATCGTGTCATGAAGGTGCAGGAGCCGTTCAAGCTCGCAAACCGTCAGATGCATCCGGAAAATACGGTTGTAGATATCAGCGGCGTCAAGGTCGGCGGTGATAAGCTGGTCGTTATGGCAGGTCCGTGCTCTGTCGAGAGCGAACCGCAGATCTGCGATATTGCAGCGGAGGTACAGCGGCAGGGCGCAACGGTTCTGCGCGGCGGCGCATGGAAGCCGCGTTCCTCCCCGTACTCCTTCCAGGGCATGAAGGCGCAGGGTCTTGACCTGCTCTGCATCGCAAAGGAAAAGACCGGTCTGCCGATCGTAACCGAAATCACAAATCCGGCGCATATCGAGCTGTTCGAGGGGCGTGTCGATTGCTATCAGGTCGGCGCGCGCAATATGCAGAACTTCGAGCTGCTCAAGGAATTGGGCAAGACCGATACGCCGGTTCTGCTCAAGCGCGGCTTTGCCAATACGCTGGAGGAGTTTCTGATGTCGGCGGAATATATCATGGCTGGCGGCAACGAGCAGGTGATTCTGTGTGAGCGCGGCATCCGCACCTACGAAACCTACACCAGAAATACGCTGGATATCAGCGCTGTTCCGGCGCTCAAGCGTCTGAGCCATCTGCCGGTCATCGTTGACCCGTCCCATGCGGCAGGTATTTACTGGATGGTCGAGCCGCTTGCCATGTCCGCAATCGCAGCGGGCGCTGACGGTCTGATTATCGAGGTGCACAACGATCCGGCACATGCGCTGTCCGACGGCGCCCAGTCGCTGACCTATGAGCACTTCGCGCGCACGATGGGCAAGCTGCGTGCCGTTGCCAATGCAATCGGACGCACCATTTAAGCGGGGAGGATTTTATTATGTACCATCTTTCCCTTCAAGGCTCGACCACAAAATCAGATATTTATATCGGTGCGGGTATTTTCTCGCAGACTGCCAAGCGCGTCGCGGAGAAATTCAAGCCGGCGCGCATCCACGTTGTCACCGATTCCAATGTTGCGCCGCTGTATCTGCGGAAGCTGTGCGCGGAGTTCCCGCTGAACATCACCACTACGATTATTCCCGCCGGTGAAGAGCACAAAAATCTTGATACCGTCGCCGGCATCTATGCTGACCTGAGCGAAGCGGAACTGACCCGCTCCGATCTGGTAATCGCGCTCGGCGGCGGTGTGGTGGGCGACATCACCGGCTTTGCGGCGGCAACCTATCTGCGCGGCGTCCACGTCTGCCAGATTCCAACCACGCTGCTCTCCCAGGTGGATTCCTCTGTCGGCGGCAAGACCGGCGTCGATCTGCCGCAGGGTAAGAACCTGGTCGGCGCGTTCTATCAGCCGGAGCTGGTCATGATCGACACCGACATCCTCTCCTCTCTGCCGGAGCGCATCTTCAACGATGGCATGGCGGAAGTCATTAAATACGGCTGCATTTCCAATCCGGATATTCTGGAACTGATCTCCGCGCCGGATTTCAAAAGCAATATGGAGCGCATTGTATACGAATGCGTCCGCATCAAGCGCGATGTGGTTCAGCAGGATGAACACGAAACCGGTCTGCGTATGATCCTGAACTTCGGACATACCATCGGTCATGCGGCGGAAAAGGTCGGAAATTTCACCGCGTTGTCCCATGGGCAGGCGGTTGCGATCGGCATGGTGCAGGCCGCAAGGCTCGGCGCTGCCATCGGCGAAGCGGATCTGACAGAACAAATCACAGCGATTTGCCAGGCGCATGATCTGCCTGTGGCGCTGCCGTATCCGGCGGAAGAAATTTACACCGCACTTTTACACGACAAAAAGCGCGCGGCGGATGCCATCAACTTCATTCTCGTCCATCCGCTCGGCAACGCGCATATCCATAAGATGCCGCTGGAGCAGCTGCGCCAGCTCATCACAGCACAATAAGGAGACAAGCTATGGGTTCTGTTTGGGGAAACAATTTCAAACTGACCATCTTTGGTGAATCGCACGGCGGCGGCATCGGCTGTGTGCTGGATGGCTTTCCGGCAGGCGTCGTTTATGACGAAGCGTTTGTCCTCGCTGAAATGGATCGCCGTGCTCCCGGAAAAAACCGTCAATCAACGGCGCGTCGGGAAAAAGATCTTCCGAAAATTCTCTCCGGTATTTTTGAAGGCAGGACAACCGGCACACCGATTTCCTGCGTGATCGAAAACACCGATACCCGTTCGGGTGATTATCGAAATCTCGTCGATCATCCCCGCCCGGGACATGCGGATTACACCGGACGCATCCGGTTTAACGGCTGCAACGATCCGCGCGGCGGCGGGCATTTTTCCGGCAGACTGACAGCGCCGATGGTATTCGCCGGCGCAATGTGCAAGCTGTTCCTGCGCACAAAGGGCATGGAAGTCGGTGCGCACATCGCTTCGGTCGGACAGATCATGGACACGCCGTTTGACGATGTCCGTGTTCCAAACGAGCAGCTGGCCGCGCTGCGCACACAGGCGTATCCAATTATCAATCCCCGCGCGCAGGAGGCAATGCTTGAGCAGATCGAACAGGCGCGCATGGCGCAGGATTCGCTCGGCGGCATCATTGAATGTGCCGTCACCGGCGTTCCGGCGGGACTTGGCTCCCCGATGCTTTGTCCGGCAGAGAGCCGCATCGCGTCGATCCTGTTCTCTGTTCCGGCTGTCAAGGGCGTGGAGTTCGGCGCCGGCTTTTCCATTTCCGCGATGCGCGGCTCGGAAGCCAATGACTGCATGTTGCTGGAAGACGGCGCCGTCCGCACGGAAACCAACAACAACGGCGGTATTCTCGGCGGCATCACCAGCGGTATGCCGATCATTGTCCGCGCCGCCATCAAACCCACCGCGTCCATCTCCCGCGAACAGATGACGCTGAATCTTGCGGACGGCGAGGTGGAACCGCTCGTCATCAAGGGGCGGCACGACCCGTGCATCGTCACGCGCGCCGCTCCGGTAATCGAGGCGGCGGTCGCGGTCGCCATGACTGACCTTTATCTGGAGGCTTACGGATATGCGAGAAATTAACGAAATCCGCAGGGAAATCGATGCAATTGACCACGAAATTCTCAAGCTCTTTCTCAAGCGAATGAAATGTTCGGAAGAGGTTTCCGATTATAAAATGGTACACGGCGGGCAGGTTCTTGTTCCGTCGCGCGAAACCGAACTGATGGATACCATGCTGCAGGATATCCCGGACGAACTGAAGCACGAATACGCCGCTCTGCTTCGCACGACGACCCGTGTCAGCCGAAAGCACCAGTATTCCCGTATGCTGGAGGCGGAGCCGCAGCGCCTGCAGCTGGATATCCAGCCGCGCCAGAATGATCCGAAGATGGTCTATTACGGCGGGCTGCCGGCGTCCTATGCAGATATGGCATGTAGCGAGCTTTTTCCAAACGCGGAAAGGCGCGGCATGAGCTCATGGGAGGATGTCTTTCTCGCTGTGCTCAACGGAGAAGCGGATGTCGGCGTTGTACCGGTAGAAAACTCCACAGCCGGCACTGTCAATGAAGTCTATGATCTGTTGCAGCAATACGGTCTGCATATCTCTCACTCTCATATCAAAATCATTCAGCACTGTATCTGCGGCTGCAAGGGGGCTTCTCTCGACACGGTCAAAGAAGTCCATTCCCATCCGCAGGCGCTGCGTCAGTGCCAGCAGTATATAAAAGCGCACGGCTATGTAACCTTCGAGGAAAGCAACACAGCGGTTGCGGCGCACGATATCGCCGCGTCGAACGATCCGACAAAGGCCGCGATCTGTTCAGAGGGCGCGGCAAAGCTGTACGGACTGGAGATTCTGGAAAAGCATGTCAATGACGGTGATTATAACCAAACGCGTTTTATTGCCGTCACGCGCGCACTGTCCGCCTGCCCGGAGGATAATCGCGTCAGCCTCGTGCTGACGCTGCCGCATGTTGTCGGCAGCCTGTACGGTTCACTGGCGGTGTTTGCAGATTACGGCGTCAACATGACCGAGATCCATTCCCGTCCGCTGTGCGATATGCCGTGGAATTATTGCTTCTACATCGACTTTGACGGCAATCTGCTCGATCAGGATGTGCGGGCGCTGGTTTATCAGCTGACACAGGAATGTACCTTTGTCCGTGTGCTCGGCTCCTATCCGGTCAGTCAGGAGGAAAATGCAAAATGAGTTATCCATTCACTCCCGCCTCCAGCCTGCGCGGTACAGTTACCGTTCCGGGAGATAAATCCATTTCTCACCGCGCGGTCATGCTCGGCGCACTGGCGGAGGGCGATACCCATATCACCGGTTTCCTGATGGGGGAGGATTGTCTGTCTACCATCTCCTGCTTCCGGAAACTGGGGATTCCAATCGAGGTTTCCTCGGATGAGGTCATCGTGCACGGCGCAGGTATGCATGGGCTGAAAGCGCCTGCCGAGCTGCTGTATACCGGCAATTCCGGCACGACCACCCGCCTGCTGTGCGGCATCCTTGCCGGTCAGCCGTTTGCCTCCGTCCTGAACGGCGACGCTTCCATCCAGAAGCGTCCAATGGGACGTATCATCAAGCCGCTGCGCATGATGGGCGCCAGCATTGACGGCAAGGACGGGAACCTCTGTCCGCTGACCATCCGGCCGGCTGTGCTCAGAGGCATCCGCTATGAACTGCCTGTGGCAAGCGCGCAGCTGAAATCCGCTATCCTGCTTGCCGGACTTTTTGCGGACGGGCAGACAACCGTTGTAGAACCCGCCGCTTCACGCGATCATACCGAACGTATGCTGCGCGGTCTTGGCGCAAAGGTGAAAACCGACGGCAAGACCATCACGCTGACACCTCCGCAGGCGCTTCGCGCGGTTGATGTCGATGTGCCGGGCGACATTTCTTCTGCGGCGTATTTCCTCGTTGCCGGACTGATTTTGCCGGACAGTGAAATTCTCATCCGCAACGTGGGGATCAACCCGACACGCACCGGCATCCTCGATGCGCTCGAAGCGATGGGCGCGGACATCGAACGCCTGCATGAACGCGGCGGCGTAGAGCCGGTCTGCGACCTGCGCGTGCGCTCGTCCAGGCTGCATGGCACTGTCATCGGCGGAGATATCATCCCGCGCCTGATCGATGAGCTGCCTGTTCTGGCAGTCGCCGCCGCCTTTGCGGAGGGTGAAACCGTCATACGCGATGCGCAGGAACTGAAGGTAAAGGAGTCCAACCGCATCGCTGCCATGACGGCAGAACTGTCCCGCACAGGCGCCGATGTGCAGGAGACAGACGACGGCATGACGATCCGCGGCGGCAAACGGCTGCATGGCGCCGCTTTTACCAGCTACGCGGATCATCGTGTCGCAATGAGTATGGCGGTATGCGCGCTCGCCTGCGAAGGGGAATCCTCCATTGACGATCCGGCATGTGTTGCCATTTCTTATCCGACGTTCTTTGAGACGTTGGACAGCTTAAAAAATAATTCATAAAAAGGAGGCCGGCACAATGATTCTGACCATGGAGGAATTTCGCAAGTTCCAGCCGGAAAAGCCGACATTTGCACTGTTCGGTCATCCGATCGCACATACCATGTCTCCGGAGCTTCACGCCAAGCTGTTTGCCGCTTCAAATAGAGACTGCACGTATTTTGCTGTAGATGTCCCGCCGGAGGATCTGGCAGAGGCGATGCAGATCGCACAGCAAAAATGCGGCGGTTTAAACCTGACGATCCCGCATAAAAAAGCAATATTTGACTATTTAGATGCCGTAGATGAGACTGCACGCGACCTCGGCAGCGTCAACACCGTACATTTTACAGATGGAACAGCCATCGGCTACAACACGGATATCCTCGGTTTTTCCGGCTCTCTGGAATTTGACAATATTTCCATCGCGGGCAAGACCGCTGTCCTCATCGGCTATGGCGGCGTCGGCCGCGTCATCGGTTACCATCTAGCCAACGCGGGCGCAAAGCTGCTGATCACCGGACGCAATCTGACCAAAGCAAAATCGCTGCGCAATGAACTGCGCAGTTACCTGCCAAATGCGGATATCAATATCATGCCGTCTACACAGCTGCCCCGCGCAACTGCAATCGTGGTCAACGGCACGCCGTTGGGCATGTATCCGCATGAGGACAGCTGTCCGCTGGAAAAGCTGCCAATCGGAACGGAGTATGTTTTTGATACGATCTACAACCCGCCATGCACCAGCACCATGCGGCTCGCACCATGCAATGTGAAAACACGCAACGGTCTGCTGATGCTCGTCCTTCAGGCGGCTTATGCGCAAACCATCTGGTTTGGTACGCAGTTTGACCAGTCCGATCTCACCCGTATCCTGCGGATGTTATCCGGCGATATGGCAAAAAAACGTTTGCGCGATGTCTATGGCAAGCAGAATATTGTCCTGTGCGGTTTCATGGGCAGCGGCAAGACGACCATCGGGCGCAAGCTCGCACGTGCGCTGCAATATCAGTTCATTGATATGGATGATTATCTGGAACAGCGCGAGAAGAAGAAAATCTCCGATATCTTTGCAGAAGTCGGCGAGTCCGGCTTCCGCGATATTGAAACAGCCTGCGCATATGAGGTCGCAGATAAAACCGGCTGTGTGATCGCGCTGGGCGGCGGTGCTGTTCTGCGGAAGGAAAACGTAGAGCAATACAAAAAGAACGGTCTGCTCATCCATTTGAACACCCCGTTCTTCCGCATCGTGCAAAATCTCAGCCGCGATACCTCCCGTCCCCTGTTGCAGGGAGACAAGGAAAAGCAAACTCGTCTGCTGTACAACCAGCGTAAGCGTATTTATATGGACTGTGCCGACCGGTCGGTTTCCGGCACGCGAATTTCGGAAATTATGGACGCTGTTTTCGGCGCAATTTAGGGAACCTCTGCATCCACCGTCTCAAACAAAATGTTTTTTCCGTATTCTACATATTTCTACAGATAATTTGCTTTTTCTATGATATAATACTTCTGTTGCCTGCGGAAAGCAGCGCAGATTGGAGGTCATATCTGAATGCAGCAGCAAAAAAAGATTACAGTTTTAACACATATTCACCACATTCTCTATGAACTGGGACTGCAACCCACGGACTCCGGTATGTTTTTCACAGCATACGCAGTACTGAACGCATACCACCAGCCTGAACTGTTGCGAGATGTTTCCCGCGCACTCTATCCCACAGTTGCGGAACACTATGACATAGATGTGGACACCGTGGAAAGCAGCATCGAGCATACGATTTGCCAGATACATCGCACGCATAAAGATGCACTCGCTGCACTCATGGGACAGCTGCCAACAGATGTTCCACATGCAGACGCATTTCTCACCGCTGTTATTGCGCAGCTCTAGTTGTATATAAAAATCCGGTATGCCTGATCGCTGCTGGATTTTTGTTTACAGATTTGATACAAATAATTCCATATTTGTTCACCTAAACACAATAAGAATGGCGTATTATAATATCAGTGAACAATAACGGCACAAATATCGTTCCTAAAATTGCTGTACTTTTCAGGCAGCATAAACCGGCCAGCTGCCCGGCCCGTATCTTTCAGCAGAACAAAAGTGGCAGACAACCTGCATTGTCGATAGAAAGTTCCTCTTTTCTTTCTACTTCGACTTACTCTTATATTTTTTCATATTTTTCCTTTCTAAAATACCGTGGGCCATTCTGCCCACGGTATTTTGGTTTTTCTCTATTCAAAGCCGCAGTTCTCTGCCTATGGCAATCGCGCTGGAATCAACTGCATGTCCAATGTCATCTGTTTTGGCAATCGGGAGCCTGGTTCCGGCAAATTGCTGCACCAGCTGTATCGCGGTTTGTTCCTGCTCTGCCTGCTCCAGCTGCGTGAATGTCCCCAACAGGACACCGTTGACCTGTTCAAATGCGCCCAGCTGCTGCAGCTGGCTCAAATATGCGATGAGCTGCGGCTGCAACCCGCTCCGCGCTTCCAGAAACAAAATCTTACCGTGCAGATCCGGAAAATATCTTGTGCCCGCGAGTTTTAAAAAGCAACGGATATTTCCTCCTACCACCGTGCCGGACATCTCTGTTCCCTGCGCAAACCGATACGAAAAATCAAACAGCGTTTCCTTTTTCGTCCGCGTAAAAAAACGCATCTGATATAATACGCCGGAATTACCGGTCATTGTATAGATCGCATTCAAAATAACCGTCAGATCGCTATAGCCCCAAAAAGGTTTCGGATTTCGCGCAATAACAGTGCCATCCAAATACGGCAAAAGCTCATTTGCGATATCGCCGCCGGAAATATCAAACACCGCATCTATTGCAGGATCAGCGTACAGCCGCATCAAGCAATCCGCACGCTGTCGGGCGCTTCCGCTGCGCACACCATCCACAGCATATAGGCACGGACTCCAGACCGGCTGAATGCCGACCTGCGCCAGCACTTTTGACAAACGCTGTATTTCTCCGGCCGCCTGTTCTGTTATGCCATTGGAACAGCACACAATACCGGCTTTCCGAATGCCCTCCAGCTGATTACACAAACTGGTTTTTTTCTGCATCATAACAATAATTCACCGCTTTTAGCTTATTCACGAGCGCACTGCGGTCAACATTCATATCTTCACACAGCAGCTCAAGCGACGCATACGCGTCGCGCAGTCTGGTATTCACATAGCTTAATAAAATAATCGGATCGTTTGGCAGCATAAATTTCCTCCCGTTTATAATATATCAAAGAAACCTCAGAATCAATCGTCTGCGGCTGGACTATATTTCTCCACTATTTTACCTCATCTCAGACGAAAAGAAAAGCAGGAATGCTTCTGTTGTTGACTTTCTGCTTTGTTTCTTCTAAAATAAAGAAAAAGGAGGTATGTGTATGAACCCATATGCATTTGGCGTAGACATCGGCGGCACATCTGTGAAACTCGGTCTATTTCAAACCGATGGCACACTGCTGGAAAAATGGGAAATTCCAACCCGCACAGAAAATGGCGGTGAACAGGTTCTTCCGGATATCGCACGCTCAATCACAGATAAACTGTCAGAAAAAAGCATTCCTGCCGCGCAGATAGAAGGCATTGGCATCGGTGTCCCCGGTCCGGTCAGTGCAGATTATACGGTGTACAAATGTGTTAATCTCGGCTGGGGCGTATTCAATATAAAACAGCAGATGAACAAGCTGCTTCCCGACATTCCTAATGTTGCAGCTGCGAATGACGCAAATGTCGCTGCGCTTGGCGAACTGTGGATGGGCGGCGCAAAAGGTCATAACAGCGCTGTCATGTTCACACTGGGCACCGGTGTTGGCGGTGGCGTTGTCATGGACCAAAAGATCGTGGCAGGAACCAACGGCGGCGCAGGTGAGGTCGGTCATATGACAGTGAATCCTGCCGAAACCGTCCGGTGTAATTGTGGCAAATACGGTTGTCTGGAACAGTATGCCTCTGCGAACGGAATTGTCCGCATGGCAAAGGAAATGCTGAAAAACTGTGATAAACCGTCAAAATTACGTGACATCGAGCATTTCACCTCGAAGGATATCTGCGACCTTGCCCGTGATGGTGAAGAAATGGCGTTGGATATCGTAAATCGTTGTGGCAGCTATCTCGGTCTTGCCATGAGCTATGTCTCCTGTACCATTGATCCGGAAGTCTTTGTAGTCGGCGGTGGTATGAGTCGTGCCGGCGATATCGTCACCAAACCGATTCAGCGCTATTACAGCCGCTATGCTTTCCATGTTTCTACAGGAACAGAAATTGCAATCGCCAAATTGGGCAATGACGCCGGTATCTATGGCTGTGTCAAAATGATTCTTTAAGTTTTACATATTTTCACACATATCAGCGAACCGGAGCGGGAATTGCCGCTCCGGTTTTGTTTGTCTTATTCATCTAGCAAATAATAGCAATACTGCGTCATAATAGTCGCTATCTGTGCGCGGGTCGCATTTCCTCTCGGAATCAGCGTTCCGTTTCCCGTGCCGTGTATGATACCGTTTTCAACGGCCCATTTCATTGCGTCCGTTGCCCAGCTGCTGACCTTTTGCGCATCCGAAAAGGCTGACAGGCTCTTCGTTGCGTCAGGACTGCCGGAATAGCGATACAGCATAGCTACCACTTGTTCTCGAGTGATATTCATCTCCGGATTGGTGCCATCGGACACACCCATCGCTTTCGCCCAATTCATGCCGCGCTCATACCAGACAGATCCTCCGCTCACATCTACTCCATTGAATCTTGCAATCACTGTCATCATCATGCCACGTGTCATTGAAATATCGGGTTCAAATGTTGTATCTGATGTACCGGCAAAGAGATTGTGCGCCGAACAGAAATCGATGTATTTTTCACCCCAATGTCCGCTGATATCTATAAATATTTTGCTGTTATCAAACAGAATCAATGATACCGTACTATTTACCTCAACCTCAAGTCCATCACTGACCGGTGCGCACAGCTTCAGAATCTCTCCGGTCTTTGCGTTCATGGCGACTGTGCCATAGGTGACATCTTCCATCGGTATCGTCACAACCGCACGCTCCACTTCCTCCGGAACGGTTACAACGGCAGATTTTACTTTTCCCTGCTCCTCAGGTACGCTGACCTTGACGCCGTTTGGATATTCCGTTGTCAGCAGCGTTTCGCCATCCTCTTTATCTGCCTCATCCAGTGTCTTCGCAACCGTGAGCGTATAGGAAGCCACAGTTTGTTTATAATCCGCTGTCTCTGCGGTTGTCGCTGTAATCACCGCAGTTCCCTCTCCGACAACCGTAACTTCGCCATTTTCATCGACTGTCGCTACCTTGGTATCGCTGATCTCGTAAGAAACAGCCGCCTGCTCCTTGATTCCCGCCAGCTGATTGGTAAACGGCTTGTCCGTTGTCAGAACCGTCAAAGTCTCATATCCAAACGCGATATCCTGGCTTGCCTTCTCAATCGTCAGCTTTGCTTCCATATCCGCAATTGGCTCATGCTGGTCATCTCCGGTAAACTTCGCCTTTACTGTATATACTCCGGCAGCGAGTACGCCGTTTCCTTCATATGTAACGGTAACGCCATCCGGTATGCCCGTCGCTTCAATGCTGTGCAGTTTCCCGTCAAATGTTACAGTCACATCCTCAAATGCCAGCTTTGAGGTATCGTATATCTCCTTCTGCGTCGCAGGTTGTTCTGACGGATCCGATGTTTTATCGTCGTTATTGTCATCTGAAGCATCGTCCTGGTCAGAAGGCTCCTCCGAATCCGCCGGTTCCTGCGGATTCTGTTCATCCGTAGAGGGTGTTACCGCTGCGCTTTCCCATTTTGCGTAATAGGTGGCGGTTTCCGAGAAGGCGGTCGGCTCGACCGGATTGCCGCTGAAGCCGGCGTTATCATACCAGCCTATAAACTCATGATCGGAGTTATCTGCTTCATAATTGATTGTAAAGCTGTGCGCGGGGAATGAATTTCCTTTTACCGAAACAACACTTTCCGGTATTGAAATTTTTGATAGATTTCCGCAATTGTAAAACGCATAGCTGCCAATACCGGTTACGCCATTTTTAATCTCGACACTTACAATAAAATCTTTGACACCATTGCTATCCCAAGGGGACAAGGCTGAATTTGAATAATCCTTCATGCTGCCGCTTCCGGTTACAAAAAGTGTGCAATCGAATCCGGAACCCTGTTCATAATATGCCTTCACCGACATGTCCCCGCTGGTTGAAACGTCCCATGCATTCGCTTCGCTATCTCCGGTGTCCGCCGCGTGCGCCGTTGCCGGCAGAAGCAATACGATCATACACAATGATAAAATAGCCGCTGTGATTCTCTTTTTCATATTCACATTCTCCTTTACCTGTAGACAAAATCAATATTTTGTC
>CAYNPX010000030.1:2606-15317 GCA_964399205.1 uncultured Butyricicoccus sp. | reverse complement strand
GAAGTCCTTGAGGAAGTACCTTCGGACAGGGGTTCGACTCCCCTCGTCTCCACCATAACGCACAGGAACGAACCCCATCGCCATCTATATGGCCGACGGACGGTTCGTTCCTGTTTTTCCGTCCATAAAAAATGAGAAAAAAGAGCATGTTGCAGGACACGCTGCCTGACCACATGCTCTTTTTGTTTATGCTTCTGACGTTTCCGCCGCGCTGCGGCTGACCGCGTGCCCCAGCTGGAGCAGCAGATAGGTGCCGACCATCAGATAAATATCCATGCGGAGCGCGGTTCCGGCGCCCAGCAGCTGTAGTATACCAAGACCGGAGGTTTCCAGCACACTCCATATAGCGGTGCCGCCCATCTGCATGAGCGCCAGATAGACTGCCACGCCCGCAGACGCAAAGAACCGCGGCGCGGGATGCTTTGCCGCGTACAGGAAACCGCCCATGCTGTAAAACGCTGTCATGACGGCGATGATGAGCAGGAGGGTATAGCTGTAGTCCGAAAGAACAGGATTTCCGCTGTTCTGATGATAGACCATAATCAGGTCGAGACAGCACCAGAACATCGGGATCGTGGTGAGCAGACCGGTGCGCTTGCCTGCCGGCTTTTCGCCGCGCTGCCATACCGCAAGGACGATCATGCACAGACCGGATGCAAAGCCCAGCACCCAGACCAGCGCCGTTGCGCCCGTAATCAGCGGACTCGGCGTGATGAGCGTATTGCCCTCAAGCACATATTGCTCCGCGAGCTGGTCGGGAAGCCAGAGCGCGCCCGTCACGGAAAAGATCGCCAGAAAGATGCCGCACAGCAGGCACAGGATCCCGTTCCAGGACATGCCGCCGAACATCTGCTCGAAGCTCTTTTCGGTACACGGCTGAAACCATGCGCGCGAGAGCACTGCCGCAGCGATGACTACGGCAACGGTGAGCGCCAGCAGAAGGGCTGCCGGGAGGAATCCCTCCCTTGGCAGACCGGATTCCGCTTCATAGCCATACAGCAGGCAGATGCAGCGCAATGCCGCGCCGCACAGACCTGCCACGATAATAAATATCAGATAGAGATTGCGTTTCATGATGTCTGTTCGCCTTACTTCTCATTCCTGCCGCAGCACTTTTTGTACTTTTTGCCGCTGCCGCACGGGCACGGGTCATTCCGGCCCGGCTTCTTCACCGCGCGCTGCGGTTTCCGGACGGTCGTGCCGTCGCCGGAGGTGCCCCATTCCTCAGCAACCTTCTGGCGCTGCGGCGGCTGCTGCACGCGTACACGCGCGGTGTACATCATGCGGACAGTGTCCTCGCGGATGAAAGCGATCATCGTGTCGAACATATTGGAGCCTTCCTTTTTGTATTCGACAACAGGGTCGTGCTGACCAAAGGCACGCAGACGGATGCCGTTGCGCAGTTCCGTCATCGCGTCGATGTGTTCCATCCATTTTTCATCTACATTGCGCAGCAGGATGACACGTTCCAGCTCGCGCATCACGTTCGGCGTAAACTCTGCTTCTTTTTTCTCATAGACCGCATGGGCGATCTCGCAGATCTCGTTCGTCAGTGCCTGCGGCGTCAGGTCATTCAGCTCGTCATTGGTGAATACCAGATCATCCTCCTGCAGGAACATGCCGAGGAAATGGTGCCGGATTGTTTCGATATCATCCTGTTCGACATAGGATTTTTCGCCCAGTACGCCGCGCACCGTGGTATCCACCACGCTGTCGACCATATTCAGAATGGATTCCTTGAGGTCACGACCGTCCAGCACATCCTGACGCTGACCATAGATGACCTCGCGCTGGGTGTTCAGTACGTCGTCATATTGCAGGACGTTCTTACGAATGGAGAAGTTGCGCGATTCGACCTTTTTCTGTGCGCTTTCAATGGCGCCGGACAGCATCTTCTGGTCGATCGGCGTCTCATCGTCCATACCCATGCGGTCGAGCATACCCATGACGCGGTCCGAGCCGAACAGCCGCATCAGATCGTCCTCCATGGAGATGTAGAAGTTGGATTCGCCCGGGTCGCCCTGACGACCGGAACGGCCGCGCAGCTGGTTGTCGATACGGCGGGACTCGTGACGCTCGGTGCCGAGGATGCACAGACCGCCTGCCGCGCGGACAAGCTCCGCGTCCGCATCGGTCTGCTGCTTGAACGCCTGATAATGGCGCTGAAATTCCGCACGCGCCTGCAGGATTTCCGGATTATCCGTCTCGGCATAGCCGTTCGCTTCGTTGATGATCTCCTCGGCAAAGCCTGCCTTGCGAAGAGCGCTGATCGCCATATATTCCGGGTTGCCGCCCAGCACGATATCCGTACCGCGACCTGCCATGTTGGTGGCGATTGTTACCGCGCCGAGACGACCTGCCTGCGCGACGATCTCCGCTTCCTTTTCGTGGAACTTTGCGTTCAGCACGTTATGCGGGATACCCTCGCGCTTGAGCAGCTTGGACAGCACTTCACTCTTGTCGATGGAAACGGTACCGACCAGAATCGGCTGGTTTTTTTCGTGACAGTCCTTGATCTTCTGAATGACCGCGCGGAACTTGCCCGCCTCGGAGCGGTACACGCAGTCTACATTGTCAATGCGGATAACAGGACGGTTGGTCGGGATCTCGATAACATCCAGCCTGTAGATTTCGCGGAACTCGTCCTCCTCCGTCAGCGCCGTACCGGTCATACCGGACAGCTTGCCGTACATACGGAAATAGTTCTGGAATGTGATGGTAGCCAGCGTCTTGCTCTCGCGCTGCACCTGTACGTGCTCCTTTGCCTCGATTGCCTGATGCAGCCCCTCGTTGTAGCGGCGACCGAACATCAGTCGACCGGTAAATTCGTCGACGATGATGATCTCATTGTCGCGTACCACGTAATCGACATCGCGCTGCATGATGCCGTGCGCGCGGATCGCCTGATTGATGTGGTGCGCCAGCGTTGCGTTTTCCGGATCGGACAGATTGGCGACATTGAAATACTGCTCCGCCTTTTTCTGACCGCTCGCGGACAGTGTCGCGGTCTTTGCCTTTTCGTCTACGACGTAGTCCGCATTGATCTGCTCCAGAATCTGACGATCCTCGTCGGTCAGCGGCTTTGCCTTGTCGGGATTTGCCTTGCGTTCCTCCGCTTCGAGGCGCAGGCGCTTGCCCTCTTCTTCGACATCGATCTTATCGTCGGTTTCCTTGATGCGGTAGCACTTCAGGCGGCAGGCAAAGCTCTCCGCCCGCTGATACAGGTCGGTCGATTTGTCGCCCCTGCCGGAAATGATGAGCGGCGTGCGCGCCTCGTCGATCAGGATGGAGTCCACCTCATCGACAATCGCAAAGGCATGTCCGCGCTGCACCATGTTCTGCTTGTAAATCGCCATGTTGTCGCGCAGATAGTCAAAGCCGAATTCATTGTTGGTGCCGTATGTGATATCCGCCTCGTACATCGGCCTGCGCTGATCCGGCTGGATGTCGTGGATCACCAGACCGACCGTCAGACCGAGGAAGCGGTAGACCTTGCCCATCCATTCGCTGTCGCGCTTTGCAAGGTAATCGTTGACGGTAACGATGTGTACGCCTTTTCCCGCCAGCGCATTCAAATAAGCCGGCAGCGTTGCCACCAGCGTTTTGCCTTCACCGGTTTTCATCTCTGCGATACGTCCCTGGTGCAGGACGATACCGCCGATGATCTGTACGCGGTAATGCCGCATACCCAATACGCGCCATGCCGCTTCGCGCACGGTCGCAAACGCTTCCGGCAGCAGATCGTCCAGCGACTCGCCGTCCTGATAGCGTTTTTTAAATTCATCTGTTTTTGCGCGCAGCTGCGCGTCCGTGAGCTGTTTGTATTCCTCCTCCAGCGCATCCACCTTATCCGCGATCGGACGGATCTTTTTCAGCTCATGGTCACTGTGCGTGCCAAAAATCTTGTCTAAAAAACGAGCCATTCGTAAAAATTCCTCTCTAACATTTGGTACCGGCAGCCGCCATGCTGCGCTGCCGTCAGTCGTTCACTCTGCATTATAGCACAAATCACATGCAAGAAAAACTAATTTTTTGTGAATTCACCGCTTTTTCTCCATTGCGCCAAAAAAATCTTTACTTCCACGTTGGATTTTACTATAATAGTAGAAGTCTATCATAGCAAGAGCCTGTCGGCAAACGAGGGGAACACGCCTGCCCGCGTGCTCCATTGCGGACAGGCGCGCAGAGAAATCATCATATTTGATATCTGTAAATCGGTAATCGTGAGGAGAATTTCATTTTGGCACTCATTGAATTTGAAGAATACAAACAGAAATTAACCGCCCTCCAGCCCGAGCTGGAAGAGCTTGGACAGGCATATGACCTGGAACACGCGGCGGAAGAGGTCGAAGAACTGGAAAACCGCGCGAGTGAGCCGGGCTTCTGGGACGATATGGAAAAATCGCAGAAGATTTTGCAGCGCACAAAGGCGCTCAAGGACAAAATCGAGGGCTACCATGCCCTGTGCGCCCAGCACGAGGATCTGCTGACGCTGTGCGAGCTGGCGATCGAAATGGAAGATGAATCCATGCTGGATGAACTGAAGGAGGGCTTTGACGCGCTGTCGGACGAGCTTGACCGCCGCAAGCTGGCGACGCTGCTGCTCGGTGAATATGACGCGAACAATGCCATCCTCTCGTTCCATGCGGGCGCGGGCGGAACGGAGGCGCAGGATTGGTGCGAGATGCTGTACCGCATGTATACCCGCTGGGCGGAGCGCCACGGCTATACCTATAAAATTCTGGATTATCTCGAGGGCGACGACGCCGGTCTGAAATCCGCGTCTATCCTGATCGAGGGCGAAAACGCATACGGATTCCTCAAGAGCGAATCCGGCGTGCATCGTCTCGTCCGCATTTCCCCGTTTGATTCGTCCGGACGCCGCCACACCTCGTTCTCCGCGGTCGAGGTCATGCCGGAGATCGACGATGACACGGAGGTTGATATCCGTCCGGAGGATATCGACATGCAGGTGTACCGTTCTTCGGGCGCGGGCGGTCAGCATATCAACAAGACCTCATCCGCTGTCCGGCTGACGCATAAGCCGACCGGCATTGTGGTCAGCTGCCAGACCGAGCGGAGCCAGTTCCAGAACCGCGACAACTGTATGAAGATGCTGCGCGCGAAGCTGGTCGAGATCAAGGAGCGCGAACATCTGGACAAAATCTCCGATATCAAGGGCGATCAGAAGAAGATCGAATGGGGCAGCCAGATCCGTTCCTATGTGTTCATGCCGTACACGCTGGCAAAGGATACCCGTACCGCGTTTGAAAACAGCAATATTGACGCGGTCATGGACGGCGACATCGACGGCTTCATCAATGCCTACCTGACGGCGCAGGCAACCGGCGAACTGGCGTCGAGGTGACACCATGAATCGGAAAACCGCGATCATTTCGCTTCTGTGCGCCACAGTGGTTATTGTCGGCGCGGTTGCGGGCATCAGCCGCCGGCAGGCGCAGCCGGAAAAACAGGTACAGCAGAATACGCAGCAGGCAGAACAGCCTGCGAAGGATCAGATACAGCAGGACATGGACGACTACTGCGCGCGTCTGGCGGAAACGTTCGATTCGCTGCTCGATATGCAGACCAACGCTGCGGAGCAGATGGAGGAACGGCGCGCGGCGGGCGCGACTGACCGCGAGATACTCTCCGATTTCATCGCGTCCATCGGTGACTCCGTGCAGCAGCTGGCGGATGTGGAAGCGCCGGAAAGCCTTTCGGGTGCGCATGACCACTTTGTCAAGGCGGCGGATTCCTATGCGGACGCGGCGGAGGAGCTTGCCGCGCTGCTGGAAAACGGCGATCTCGACAGCATGAACGCAAAGCTCAAGCTGGTCAAGCTGCTGCCGACCGCGCTGGACGCTCTCGATGAGGTCAAGGCCGGCATCCAGGAGCTGGAGGACAGCGGCGCGGAGGTGCCGGAAAGCGCGAAGCAGCTGGCGGAAAGCCTGGATACCCTCGTCGACGCCGGTATCAGGCAGGCCATGTCCGGCGGGGACTGACTGCTCTGTCGGCTGTCAGTGTGGCGGGTGTCATCCGCGGTAAGCCGCGTGTCATGTCCCGCGAACGCATCGGAGAATTTCCCGCAACAATTGTATAAAACATCCCTTTTCTGATTACGATAAAAGCACGCTGTAGTGATATGGCGTGCTTTTTCCATGCTTCAAAAAGGGGAGATTTTCATGATGGCTGACCGAACCAGGTATCTGGTGATCGGCGCGTGTGCCGGAGCGGCAAACGGCTTTTTCGGCTCGGGCGGCGGGTTGTTTCTGGTCCCGCTGTTCACCGGCTGGCTGGGAATGCGGCAGAAAAATGCATTTGCAACCTCGGTTGCTGTGATTTTCCCGCTTTCCGCTGTCAGCGCATTGGTTTATTTTTGGAAGGGAGGCATCGTGCTGTCCGACACGATGCCTTACCTGCTCGGCGGCGCAGCCGGCGGTGTGCTCTCCGGCATTGTCTTTTCCAGAGTGTCTGTTCCGCTGCTGCGCAAGGCGTTCGCTCTGCTGCTCCTGTGGGGCGGCATCCGTGCGGTGCTGCTGCTATGAGCGGCTTTCTCGTCGGCGCAGTCACCGGCGTGCTGTCCGGATTCGGAATCGGCGGCGGTTCCCTGCTGATCCTGTGGCTCACGATGGCGGAGGGAACTGCGCAGTATACCGCCGCCGGAATCAATTTGCTGTATTTTCTCTGCTGCGCACCCGCCGCGCTCGTTTCACATATCCGGCACCATCTGGTGGACAGGCGCGCCGCGCTGTGGTGCGCGGCGGCGGGATGCGTTACCTCGCCGCTGGCATCCTTTGCCGCCGGCGCGATTCCGATGGACTGGCTGCGCAGGCTGTTCGGCGTGCTGCTGCTGATATTGGGCGGGAAGGAACTGTTTGCAAAATCGAAGAAATAGGTCCGGCTGCGGATGTCCGACACGGCGTTAATCCGGTATCGGGGCTGTGCTGCACATCCGCCCGCAATCAAAGCAAAATGTAAAATAGCGATTGTTGACCACGGATGCGCACGATGTTATAATAAGGAATAATAAGGAAAAAAGAAAAAACGCGGCGGGAATCTGTTGACCGTATCGCTTTGCGCGATGTATGCATATGTGCATAATTATGATGTGTGCATATGCGCAATTTTTTTCAAACCATGTTCGCCTGCCCCGTTTATCAGCGGAGGAAAACGGCAGATCTATTGTAAGAACCTGTATTTGAAATTGGAGAAATACTATGCATGAAGAAAAAACCATATTTCCGGCGCATATCCGACTGGAAAAGGATGGAGCGCGGACGGAGAAAGCCATACAATCGGTAGCGGAGCACTGCCGCCAGACCGCAGTATACGCGCAGCAGGCATTACAGCGGATCGGGCTGGGGAAAACGGCATATCTTGCCGGAGAGCTGCATGACTGCGGAAAAAACAAAGAGGAATTTAAGAATTACATAGAACAGGATGGAAAGGGGAAACGCGGTTCCGTCAACCATACCTTTGCCGGCGCGCGTTTTTTGCTGGAGCAGTATCACGCGGCGGATGGCGTGACGGGGTATGAAGATCTGGCTTGTGAGCTGATCGCTTTTGCGGTCGGCGCGCATCACGGTCTGTTTGACTGCGTGAATGCAAAACGGACGCACGGGTTTCAACACCGGCTGGAAATACCGGATCAGGACATCCGGTATCAGGAATCCGTCCAAAACTTTTTCTCGACCTGTATCAGCAGGGAGGAACTGGATCGATTGTTTCGGCAATCGGTGGAAGAAATAACCGCCGTGCTGGAAAAAATCCTTGCGCTGTGTGATGAGACAGGTTCCGGGGACGATGAAGGGAATTGCGAATTTGATTTTTATTTGGGATTGCTTGCCAGGCTGCTGCTGTCCGCAGTCATCGAGGGCGACCGGCGGGATACAGCGGAATTTATGCTTTCTGTAAAATATCCCGAATTTCCGCAGGACAAGCGGGAACTGTGGCGCAGCTGTCTGGAACGGGTAGAAACAAAATTGCAGCAGTTTCCGGCGGATACGGAGATACAGAGGGCGAGACAGCGCATCTCGCAGCAGTGCAGAGATTTTGCGGCGGGAAGCGGCGGCGTTTACCGCCTGAATGTCCCGACCGGCGCCGGCAAGACGCTGAGCGCATTGCGTTATGCGCTTGCACACGCGCAGCTGCACAACAGGTCGCGGATTATTTTTACCGCTCCCTTGCTCAGCATATTGGATCAGAACGCGCAGGTGATACGGGATTTTGTGCAGGATGACAGCCTGATTTTAGAGCATCATTCCAATCTGGTACAGACAAAGGATCAGAAGGACGAATTGGATGCGCAGGAACTGATGACAGAAAACTGGTCCTCACCGATTATTATTACAACGATGGTACAGCTGCTACATACACTGTTTCTTGGCAGGAGCGGCAGCATCCGGCGGATGCAGGCGTTGTGCGACAGTGTGATTGTCATCGATGAGGTGCAGACGGTGCCGAACAATCTGCTCACGTTATTCAATCTGGCAGTCAATTTTTTGTCAGAGGTATGTCACACAACGATTATCCTGTGCTCTGCCACACAGCCTTGCCTGGAGGCGGCAGAGCATGGACTGTATCGGCAGCCGGAAGATATGGTGCCATATGAGAAAACGCTGTGGGAGGCGTTTCGGCGCACCTCGCTGCAAGATGCCGGTCAAATGCAAATGGAGCAGATCGCTCCGTTCGCTATGGATGTTTTGGAGGAAACGGACAGTCTGCTGATCGTATGCAATAAAAAAGAACAGGCGCGGAAATTATTCGGGCAATTGCGCGGGTGCGCGGAACATTGCTTCCATCTGTCGGCGGATATGTGCATGGCACATCGAAGACAGGTTTTGACGCGAATGACAGCCGCCGTTCAGAACAGTCGGGAAACCGGAGAGAAAACAGTTTGCGTATCGACGCAGGTCATTGAAGCTGGCGTAGATATTTCCTTTGGCAGAGTCATCCGCCTGCTGGCGGGTATGGACAGCGCGGTGCAGGCGGCGGGACGCTGTAACCGCAACGGGGAACAGGCGGAGCCTGTGCCGGTATATCTTGTGAGATGCATAGATGAGGATTTGAAAAGACTGGAGGAGATCCAGCGCGCGAAGAAAGCGGCGATTGACCTGCTGGGAGAATATGAAAAAACGCCCGACCGGTATCAAAATGATCTGGCGTCGGACGAAGCGATACGATATTATTACCACAGCCTGTATGCGAAAATGCCGGAGCATTTTCAGGATGATACGGTGAACGATCAATTCTCGCTGTATTCGTTGTTATCCTCAAACAGTACGTATTGCGATAAGGAATATCCTTTTGCTCTGAATCAGGCATTTCAGCTGGCAGGCAGTCTGTTTCAGGTATTTGACAGCGATACCGTGGATGTGGTTGTACCCTATGAAAAAGGAAAAGAAATTGTAAAGAACATCTGTTCTGAGAGAGCAATGTGTGATATACTGTATTTACAGGAGCAGCAGGAGCGTGCGAAGCCGTATACAATTTCGCTGTACCGGTGGCAGGTGGATTGTCTGGAAAAGAAGCATGGTCTGCGGGCAGCCTGCGATGACAGGGTGCTGGTGCTGCAGGAGGATTTTTATGATGAGCAGACCGGATTGTGTTTGGAGTCCGGTCAGCAGGGATATCTGGAGGTGGGAACGGAATGCATGATATGAAGCATCCCAACATAGTAGAATTTCAGGTTACAGGGGAGTATGGATTGTTTACCGACCCGATCATGCGCGTCGGCGGAGAAAAATGCAGCTATCAGGTGCCGACCTATGAGGCGCTGAAGGGCATTCTTTCATCCGTATATTGGAAACCGACGATTATCTGGTACATTGATGAAGTGCGGGTTATGAATCAGATCCAGACGGAGGTCAAGGGCATTCGCCCGATCAAATATCATAAATATGAAAATGATCTCGCGTATTATACGTACCTCAAAAATTGCAGCTATCAGGTGCGGGCGCATTTTGAATGGAATCAAAACCGTCCGGAGCTGGCGGCGGATCGCAATGAAAACAAGCATCATGAAATCGCAAAGCGGATGATCCGCAAGGGCGGACGGCGGGATGTTTTTCTGGGCGCGCGGGAATGTCAGGGTTATGTGGAGCCTTGCGTATTCGGCGAAGGAGACAGTGTATATGATTCTGTCCCTGAGCTGGGCTTCGGATTGATGTATCACGGCATTACCTATGCGGATGAGGCATATTCGCCGCAAACAGCAGGGCACATGACGGCGCGGTTTTGGTATCCGGTGATGAAAAACGGTATCATTGCCTTTCCGCGGCCGGAGGACTGCCCGCTGCACAAGCCGCTGCGCGAAATGGAGATCAAGCCGTTCGGACAGGAGTTCAATAACTTCATCGGTTTAAAGGAATTTGGGGAGGTGGAATAATTGGGGATTTTCCAAAGAGCATATGAGACGTATGAATGCATGGAACAGGCAGGATACGCAGGCAAGATAAGGGACAAGCATGAAACGCTTCCGCCTGTCTCCCATATGCTTTCCAAAGCGGACATTGAAATCATGTTGGATGGAAATGGAAACTTTGTACAGGCGTCCGCCGTTGATAAGACGGAAGCGAAAATCGCAATTCCGGTCACGGAGGAATCGAGCGGACGAACCAGCGCGCCATGCGCGCATCCGCTTTGCGATCAGCTGGTCTATCTGGCGCAATATAATGAAAAAAAGCATTCCTTATATGTGCGGCAGCTGACAGAGTGGGCAGAATCGGACTATACGCATCCAAAGCTGCTTCCGATTCTGACCTATGTAAAGAGTGGGACGATCCTGTCCGATCTGGCGCGCGCCGGTGTGATCCAACTGGATGAAAGCGGCAAACCGGAAAAGGAAAAGCTGATGGTGCGATGGCGGTTGACCGGCATGGGCGAACAGAACGGTCCCTGCTGGACGGATGCATCTCTGGCAAAGGCGTTTTCCGATTATTACCTGTCGAAGCAGACGAAAGACGAGCCGGTGTTATGTATGGTTACAGGAGAAATGTCTGTCGCCGCAAAGCAGCATTTAAAAGGGATCATACCGATGAACGGAAATGCGAAGCTGATCTCCGCGAACGATACCAGCGGGTTTACATATCGGGGACGCTTTTCGGAGGATTGGCAGACAGCCACAGTCAGCTATGTGGCTTCACAAAAAGCGCATAACGCCCTGCGCTGGCTGGCGGCGGAGCAGGGTGTCAGCATGGTATACGGCGGAAGAACCTTTTTGTGCTGGAACCCGCAGGGAAAGAAAATACCGCATACGACAAGCGTATTTTTCAAGACAGAAAAAACAATTACCACACCCACCAACTACAGGGAACAGTTAAAAAAGACCCTGGAGGGCTGGAAGCGGGATGAACAGCTTACCGGAAAGGAGGTCGCCGTCATTGCGGCTTTCGACGCGGCGACAACAGGAAGGCTGTCTTTGACGTATTATAATGAGCTGCAAGCATCAGACTTTATGGATCGGCTTCGCGCGTGGGATGAAAGCTGCTGCTGGTGGAATGGGAAATTCGGCATTCAGACGCCGCCGCTCTGGCAGATCGTAGACTGTGCCTTTGGCACGCAGCGGACAGAAAAGGGACAGACGAAGCTGAAAACGGATGACCGCATTATGAAACAGCATTTGCAGCGATTGATTTCCTGCCGCGTTGATCGTGCGCCGATGCCGTTGGATATTGAAAAAGCGCTGGTCAACAGGGCGTCCACGCCGCAGGCGTATGACAAGAAGGTATGGTGGAAAATCGTGTTTACAGCGTGCGCTGTCATAAACTGTTATAGGAAAGGAGCAGCTATGGAGTGGAAACTTGATAAAAAGGATCGCAGCTTTCAGTTTGGACGATTGCTGGCTGTGATGGAGAAGGCGGAACGCGACACATATGGTGAGGAGGAAAGCAGAGAACCGAATGCGATACGGTTTCAGTCCGCGTTTGTTCAGCGTCCGCTTGCTACCTCTAAAATCGTGATAGAGAAGCTGAATGACGCATATCTGCCGCGGCTGAAGCCGGGTTACAGAACATTTTATCGGAATTTGATAACACAGATCATAGCGGCGGCCTGCGACGCGCCGGAAAGGGAACTCAACAAACCGCTGCGGGATACCTATTTGATCGGATACTCGTTACAGAGAATGGAACTGTATAAGTCGAAGAAGGAAAAGGAAATGGAGGATTCTGACGATGAGCGTACTACAGAACAAGATTGATTTTATCGCACTGATTTCCGCCAATATGGCGAATGTAAACGGCGATCCGCTGAATGGAAACCGCCCGCGAACGGATTATAACGGCTACGGCGAGATGTCCGACGTTTGCATCAAGCGTAAGATTCGCAACCGTATGCAGGACATGGGGAATAAGATATTTGTCCAGTCTGAAGATCGCTGCGATGATGGCTGTGACAGCCTGAGTGAACGAGCATCTAAAACCATGAAAACGATTAAGGATCGGGAGGAATATGCGAAGCTGGCATGTGAAACATGGCTGGATGTTCGCTCGTTTGGTCAGGTATTCGCGTTTAAGGACAACAAGGGACTTTCTGTGGGCGTGCGCGGTCCGGTGTCCATCCATCAGGCGGTCAGTTTGTCTCCGGTAGAGATACATTCCATGCAGATCACCAAGAGTGTCAATGGTGAGAAAAAAGCAAAGGGAGAAAGCCGCGCTTCCGATACAATGGGTATGAAGCACATGGTACGCTTTGGATTATATGAGATCA
>CAYNPX010000030.1:0-2506 GCA_964399205.1 uncultured Butyricicoccus sp. | reverse complement strand
GCTTCCGATACAATGGGTATGAAGCACATGGTACGCTTTGGATTATATGAGATCAAAGGCTCTATCAATGTACAGCTGGCGGAAAAGACCGGCTTCACAGAAGAAGACGCGGAAGTGGTCAAGGAGTGCTTAAAAACATTATTTGTCAATGATTCGTCCTCCGCGCGTCCGGATGGCTCTATGGAAGTTGTCAGGCTGTATTGGTGGAAGCACAATTGCAAGGACGGACAGTATTCCTCGGCAAAGGTACATCGTTCGCTGAAGGTTCAATTAAAGGACGAGGATATCATTCCGTCCAGTGTGGATGATTATACAATCACGCTGGACGAATTGGAAAATCTGACACCCGAAGTATTCGATGATCTATAAAGAAGAGGAATACTTGCAGCTTTCCGGCATTCAGCATTATATTTTTTGCCGGAGACAGTGGGCGTTGATCCATCTGGAACAGCAATGGGCAGAAAACGTCCGCACGGTAGATGGAAAGCTGATGCATGACAATGCACATGATCCGGAATTCCGCAGCAAACGCGGAGATGTATTAACAGTCCGAGGCTTGAGGATACAATCTGCAAAGCTGGGGATTTCCGGTGAATGTGATGTAGTCGAATTTCATGCGGATAAAACCGGCATATCGCTGGCACGGACAGAGGGCAAGTGGCGTCCCTATCCGGTAGAATATAAGCGGGGAACAGTAAAAGACAACAGCGCAGATGAAGCGCAGCTTTGCGCACAGGCAATGTGTCTGGAAGAAATGCTGTGCTGCGATATGAAAGAAGGCGCATTATATTATGGAGAAACCCGTCATCGTCATATCGTTACATTTACGGAGACGCTTCGGGAGCAGGTAAGGCAGGTGACAGCAGAAATGCATCAGTTGTATCAACGGGGACATACGCCAAAGGTCAAGCCGACAAAGGCATGTAATGCATGTTCTTTGAAGGAGATGTGTCTGCCGAAGCTGATGCGGAATTTGTCAGTTTCCCGTTATCTGCGTCAGGAGATACAGGAGGAGACGACATGAGACATCTGCTCAATACATTGTTTGTGACAATAGAAGATGCATATGCCGTATTGGACGGAGAAAATGTTGTCATTAAACAGGGAGACAGGATTGCAGGACGATTTCCATTGCATATTCTGGAAGGAATCTATCTGTTTACGTATGCCGGCGCTTCTCCTGCGTTGATGGGGAAATGTGCAGAAAATAATATCAATCTGGTCTTTTGTACACCAAGGGGAAAATTCCTGGCCAGAGCCAGCGGAAGAAGTCAAGGGAATGTTTTGCTGCGGAGATCACAGTACCGAGCTGCGGATGAACCGAATCAAAGCTGCCGCATTGCGAGAAATTTTGTTTTTGGAAAGGTCAGCAATGCACGACATGTGATTGACCGCACCCGGCGGGATCATGCCATGCGGATTGACGCAGAAGCCTTCCGGGCAGCTTCTGATCAGTTAAAGGAACTGCTGCCGCAAATTTTAGAAGAAACATCATTGGATTCTCTGCGCGGACTAGAAGGCGCGGCGGCAACCGTTTATTTCCGTATGATGGATGATATGATCTTACGAAACAAAGAAGATTTTTATTTTCATGGAAGGAACCGGCGTCCGCCATTGGATAATATGAATGCAATGCTATCCTTTGTATATATGATGCTGGGAAATGACTGCGCAGCGGCATTGGAGACAGTAGGATTGGATTCATATGTTGGATTTCTGCACCGAGATCGGCCGGGAAGGACGTCTCTTGCACAGGATCTTTTGGAGGAGCTGCGGCCATGTATGGCAGATCGCTTTGTACTAACGCTGATCAATGATCGTATGATTACCTCAAAAGATTTTGCGGCACAGGAAAATGGCGCTGTATTGTTGTCAGAAGAAGGGAGGCGGAAAATACAAAAGGAATGGCAGAAGAAAAAACAGGAAAAAATGATGCATCCATTTTTAAAGGAAAAATTGGAATGGGGATTGGTTCCATATGTACAGGCGTTGCTGCTGGCACGTTATCTGCGCGGTGATCTGGACGGATATCCGCCATTCTTATGGAAGTGAGAATATATGTTGGTTGTCATTACTTATGATGTGAATACAGAAGATGCTTCCGGTCGAAAACGACTTCGGAAGATTGCAAAACAATGTGTGAATTATGGACAGCGTGTACAAAATTCTGTGTTTGAATGTAATCTTGATGCGGCGCAATATCGTATGCTACAGGCAAGATTATGTGATATAATGGATATGGAAAGGGACAGCCTTAGATTTTATAATCTTGGGAACAAATATCACTCGAAAATTGAACATTTTGGAGTGAAAGAAAGTTATCAATCAGATGGACTGCTGATGATTTAAGTGCGAACATAAAGCGTACATAAATTATCCGGCAGGTTCGCACGGACTGATTCAGATAAATCCGTATTTATTGAGAAAAAAGTATAATGAAATATGGATTTTTTGATTCAGATGAATGTATTTTATCGCAGAATGAACAAAAAAGAAATAATTTTTT
>CAYNPX010000029.1:1698-16020 GCA_964399205.1 uncultured Butyricicoccus sp. | reverse complement strand
GCGGTAAAGCCGCTGGGCGTCAAATCCAACGCAATATCGTATTGCAATTCTTTTTCCTGCAATATTTGATCTATCTCTTCCGTATGGTATGCGGGAACGATAAAATCATCGGCAAGTATTTTTGCGCCTTCCGCGCCACAGACAAACTGAACGAACTTCCACGCGGCTTCAATATCTACAGAATTGCGATTGATGCAAAGCGAGGTCACCCATGCCGCATCCTCATTTGGCATATCGTCCCAATGTGGTCTCTCTGTCACGCCCCAGCGAAAATCACACACTCCGCTCGCCGTATCGTTCACAAAATAATGCATCATCCACGTACCGTTGAGGAACATGCCGTAATTCCCGTTTTCAAATACACGCTGGGTAGCGCGTCGGCTGCACATTTGACTCAATGATACCATGCTCCCCTTTGCCTGCATATCATTTACCAACTCCAATCCATCACGCAACTGTTCCAAATCCAAATCTGATACCCGAAATGGTGCAGATGTCAACAGTTCACACCAGTGTGTTGAAAGATAGATCGAATAAATACTATGCTGCTCCTCCCCCTGTAACGTCTGTTGTAATAAATTCGATGTTTCATAGAATTCTTTCCATGTCATATTGGAATCTGGATACGGCAAACCGGCAGCGTCGAACAAATCTTTATTATAATATAGGACGAACCTGTCCATCCGATAAGGCAATCCAGCCAAAATTCCGTCCGCGCTCCGCATTTCGTCTGTATACATATAATTGTTTAAATCATCTATATCACGCGAAATCAGGCCATCCAATGTCAGCGCGAACCCATCTTCCTGTAATTCACTCAGCATAGCCATCTGGTTTGAATAAATGACATCCACCTGCTCGCCGCTGCGCAGCAGAGTTTCAATCCGATAGCTATAAAATTCAGAGGGGTAGCTGACAACTTCAATCTTGATATCGGGATAAGCAGCTTCAAAGGCGTCAACTACTTCACGGTCATATGTTGTTTCCTCATAATCCCATAAAGCGATACGAAGTGTAACATCTTCCGTTTGCGGATCCTGTTTATGCTCTTGCTGCCATATCAGTATACCAATGATAATTGTGACAATACTCAGCAATCCTATCATACTCCATCGTTTCATCTTGTTTCCTCTTTATCCAATACATTGCGGCGATATTGTCCCGGAGAAATGCCAACCTCGCGTTTAAACAAACGTCCAAAATAAAATTGATTGCTGTATCCGACACGCTCTGCCGCCTCATATACACGCACATTGGACTTGGCAAGCAATTTCTTTGCTTCTTCAATGCGCACATGAATCAAGTATTCCAGAAAACTCATCCCCAGCTGCTTCTTCATCATAGAGCTGAGATATCCCGGTGTTAAATGCAACATGTCAGCCAGATCAGACAACGATATCTCCTCCGAGAAATGTTGATCGATATATTGCTGTGCACGGAGCACTTCCTTTTGACTCTCCGTTTTGCTGCCGGCAATATAAGAGCAAATATCCGTTTTAAATAGCCGCAGCCAATTCAAAAATTCTTCCCTGGTTTGCAGCTTAACCAGTTGCTCTATCTGTCCGCTGCTTCGCAAAAATACAGACGTATGGTCTATTCCGGATTCCCGAAGGCTGTTTCGCAGCCCTGATATCATGTCCAGTGCAATCTGAAGCCTTGTCAATCTGGAAAGATGACCGGTCTGTACATCCGAGATAATCTGTTCAATAGCTTCAGATGCCATTTTTTCATCTCGGACGGATATTGCCAGCGCAATCTGAGATTGAAACGGATAAACGTCGTAATTTTGTGTATCATTCAAAATTCCTGCATTTTCCTCCCAAAAGGAAATGAACGGTTCACCATATTGCATCGTATCATTCGCCATTCGATCCGCCTGTATACATGCAGCAGATAGCCCCTCCGCGCGACATTTGCCGCTGCTGATTCCGATAAAGACGGATATATCCATATAGGCTTCCAACATGTCATGTACGCGCTGCATAAGACGAGAAACAACGTCCTTCCGATCTTCCGTCTGATCCCGGAACGTACCTAACACATAAAATCCATCGTTTTGTCCTTCTATGCAAAAAGCATTCATCCGTTCACATACGATTTCTTCTACGATGCTGACGAACGATACCCGCCGTGTACGATAAAAATCTTCGTCAATGCTGTCGTCCATCAACGCAAAACTCTTTAACGCCATACACCAGATCCTTTGATCCGAAAGAGAAACGGATGCCCAATTCATCTGCTGCCACAGATCCTCGTCTGACGAAAGTTCCCTGTGTAAGATATGGTGCAAAAGCTGCTGCCGTCTCATGGAAACAGATAGGTCGGAGGAGATGCCACGCGCAGCCGGTCTGATCTGATTCAACGCTTGCAGCAATGTCTCTGCTGTCAGATCAAGCTTGAGCAGGTAATCCACAGCGCCCTGCTTCATCGCTTCGCGGACTAGCGCATAATCATCATAGCTGCTGAGAACCAGAATCTTTGGCGTATGCGTACACCTGTTCAGCGCACGGATCAATTCCACGCCATCCATAACGGGCATTTTCATATCTGTTATTACAATGTCCGGATGAGCGCTTTGCGCCAGACGCAGCGCTTCCTCTCCGTTTTGCGCATCGCCGCATATAATGAATCCATGCGCATCCCAATCGACCATCGTTTTTAGGCTGACACGCATCAGTGTATCATCGTCAACAATCAATACTTTTTGCATTTATTCACATTCTTCCTTCTGTTTGCATGGTTCCACATACGGAAGCCGTATTTGAACACAGCAGCCTCTACCTTCCACGCTTTCCAGTACAATGCCATACGGTTCCCCATATCGCAATTGAATACGCCTCTGCACATTGACTAACGCAATTCCGTGTCCGCATCTGGATTGGTGCTGCACAGTGTTTTGTTGATTTAATGCTTCCTGCAACTTTTGTAGATTCTGCTGCGAAATACCAATTCCATTATCTTGAACAGTCATTATCAAGTCATTGTTCTCTTGACGAGCAGAAACTACAATCTCAAGGATTTCCGCTTCGGGTGTTAATCCATGTAAAATCGCATTTTCCGCCAAAGGCTGAAGCAGGAATTTAGGAACTGACTGATCCATCAATTCTTCCGGGACGTCAGCATAAGTCCATTGCAGGCGTCCCTTTTGACTGATGTTTTGAATATGCATATAGCAATCTAACAACTCGAGCTCCATGCGAAAGGAAATCGTATCGCTATGAACAGATAGATTTGCGCGAAGTAGCTTCCCCAATGAATCAATCATATCTGCAATACTTTTTTTGCCTTGCATATTTGCCATTATCCGAATTGTATTCAGCGTATTGTACAGGAAATGTGGGTTCATCTGAGATTGTAAAACTTGAATTTCCAGCTTTTGCCGCTCCTTTTCACGTTTCAATTGCTGATCCATCAATTCCTGTATGGCATTTTGCATATCTAAAATCCGATTTTCCAAGTAATCCATTTCATTTGCTTCATCCCGATATATTACCAATGGAAATTCACCATTTGAAATCTTTCTTACTCGTAGTACCATACGTTCCACTGGTACGGCGAGACTTTGAGATAATAACAAACTATTTATAATAATCATTAAAAGAACAAAAAGGCTAAATAGTGCAATCGTGCGCAGTAAAATCCAACGCTGCTGCTGAATAACTGACTCCATAATACATTCGTACAGAATCCATCCCGTAGGGAGAGATTGACTGGTTAAAAGGATATCTGATTCAGATTGCTTTTGTCCGAACAGAACGATACCTTGATCGTTACAAAGCCAAACATTATGCATAGAATCCAGCATACTGGCACACGGTTTGGAAAAAATATCTTCGGAAAAAAGAATCAACAGCCACCCATACTGATTTCCTGTCTGATAATCAATAAAGGGAAAGCTATAAGAAATCACATATGATTCTTGTGTAATACGTGCAGGATTGTTGATTCGTCCGCCCCAATGAATAGAACTGGTATTCTTCATTTGAAGCAGCGTATGTATTTCATCCTGTGAAAGAAAAGAAGCCTCTGTTCCACTCCGTATGTCCAATCCGTTATTTCCGACCAAGAATAAGGAGCGAATATACTGCGTCACTGGACGATAAGAAAATTGCTGTTGAATCTCATTGATGGCAGTATCCATCTGCAAATCGTATTGGTTTGCCAGTTCAGGCTCCCGCTGCATCAAGGCAAGAATTGTTTGATTGTTTAGAATCCAATTGGTAAACTCATTTACCTGTTCATTCTGGTTTTGAATTTCATCCATTGCATGATCCAGATAGCTCTGATTATCATTTAAAATCTGTTCACGTGAAATCTGCTGTACATGCAGTACATGATAAGAGATAATGATAACAAATGGAATCAGTGCACTGCAAAGAAAACAAAGTAATAAACGGTTCTGTAAAGTGCGCCTGGGTTCGTTGCGTTTTAATTCATTGGAGCGATTATTCATAAAAAAATGTCCCTCCACCGATTATGGAAGCTATGCTTATGAAGTATGTTTCGGCCATTCGCCCGGTCGATAACGTTCTCGTAATCCAACCCAGAAGGCTGCGTTTAGCTTCACTTATTTTATAGAATAGCATAATTTCCTTACTTTGAAAAGCTCTTTTAAGCGGATTTCCTGATCCGCTTTGTTGTCATGCCATAATGGTTGTCTGGTGTTTATTTGTCATCCGGGATATTTGGATGATTACCTGTTATGCACTTCTTCATTGACCATCCCTCGCGTAAAGGAGGTCACAATGGTCTGTTCCGCCGAAACCAAGTGGTGGCTGACAGAGCAGGAGATTGAAGTTATCACTTAAAATAAAACAAGGAACAACCATAACTTTCCTAGATTCCACGCGCTTTGGCACCTTCGGCATTTCTGTATGACCGAGCATCCGAAGTAAATCTTCACTCTCGTGAATCCTTTTATCAAGATCAGTCGAAGAAGGTCTTGCGGCTTTAATTTTCTTAATCTCCTCATCCTGGTGTTTCAGAACATCGTTGATTTGCTGTTCCGTTCGAGAATATTTATACTTACTCATCTTTCGCCTTCTTTTTCTCAAGCTCAGCAATCTTATCCTTTAATTCCTGTATTTCGGATTGACAACCTTTCATTTCGTTTTTTAATTCGGAATCATACATCAAAAGACGATCTTGCCTTTCTTTATCTATCTGGAATTCCGTTTTTAGTTCCTTAATCACAGCATTGTGCTTTGCAAGAGCCTTTTTGTACAGTTCGTCTTTTCCCTCGGCTTGCTTCTTATATTTCCTGATTAAGAAAATAGCATTCACTGTTGTAGGAAGTACAACTAAAACATCTCTCTGAATATTATGATCTTTTACAACATCTGCAACCGCTTTCCCTGCTTTTACCAAGCCATCCCCGACCTTATCAAGCATAGGTGTCAGCCTGTTAAAGTTGAATTTGCCCAATTTTACACCTCGTTTTACGCAACACCCAAGTCGTGCTGCAAATCCTTTATGGCCTGCTGCAACAGGATATTAAGACCTTGTAAGTAATCCATACGTTCTTTATCGGCATCAGCCTCTGCCTTCATTGCCTTGATAATTGCCTCATGCTTTTTGAGTGCTTCTTTATATAAACGCTCTTTCTCTTGTCTGAGCTGTTTGTTTTTAAGATGAGAGGCAACTCCTACTCCCGCGGCGGCAAGACCAGCAACAGGTGTCGCAAGTACAAACACGCCTGCCACCATACCTCCTCCGACAATTGCGCCCGCCGTTGCAAGACCAGATGTAATACCCGCTGCTGATAAGCCTACAACACCGAGTCCATAAAGGGCAGCAAAAGAACCCACGCCACCAATACCAGCACCCAATGCGCCAGCCAGTACTTCTGGAATAGCACTTTCCTTTATGGTGCGATTTTTGTCATTAAGAGCCGCAGCAGCTTCATTAACAACATTAACAACCGTCTGCATAGAATCTATACTTTGGAAGTTCATGTCCTTTTTCTTCGAGTTTCTCATAGTTTTCTCCTATAAGTTACAATATTTTTATATTCGCCTGTCTTTCGTCTGCTAATCATAGATGAATCTCAAATGTCGGACTCTACACCCCGCCTTTGAAATGCTCCCTAAAATAGATTTGCACCTCCTTGTTTTTCAGGCGGCAATGCTATCGCTGAATTGTATCAAACTCTGCACTTTGATTTCGCATATCACATCGTTAGGAGTTGGCTAGTAGATGTCTGCAGCCTTCCAGCTGGTCGGTCAGTTCTTCTATAATAAAATAACGGTAACCATACTTTCTCCTCTATCAACCGGCCTACATATTCTCATGATGCCGCTGCTGCCAGAAACAGATCAATTTAATTATAACCTTCTCTTGTCCTCTCTGCACCTGTTTTTCATCTTATTCACAGCTTTTTTCAGCCATTCTTCGAAGCCCGCGCACTTCGGTAAAACGATCCAGGTTGCTGTGGATCGAACCAATTTGAAAACATGCAGGCAATAAAACGTCATGAGATTCAAGAAACCGCGCCGCGATAGATGAAAATGTGGGACGGTTCTGCTATAATAGAAATGCACAGTACAAATTTGTTTCTAAACAACTGAATTTGCGTATAAATAGTATTTTCTGAAAATTTTTAAAAGCAAAACAGGAAAGATGAGCAGTAAATACTAAATTTTGTTATAATATAAATTTGACATTGAAATCGGACAGGACATGTCACAATATTTGTTCTGGGAAATGAGGTTTTCTATGAAACTTGCCATAGGCATCGATACAGGTGGCACCTGTACAGATGCAGTGTTATATGATTTTGACACCCAAAAGATTATATGTCATAACAAAGTGCTGACAACATATGACGATCTTACCAAAGGTATCCTTGCGGCTTTAGATGGTCTTGATCCCGTACTTTGCCGGAAAGCTACCATTGCGGGCTTATCAACGACACTATCCACCAATGCTTGTGTCGAAGAAAAGTTCCGTCGTCCGCGATTGCTGCTAATGGGCATTGACCGCAAGGGCATTGCACGCTTCGGTGCCGATTACGGATTCACTGATCCGGATGATATTTGTTATCTGCCATGTAAAACTACAATTACGGGACAGATTTTGCAAGAGCCGGATTGGAATCTGCTGCGTTCTCATGCCAAAGATTGGTTTCGTGGCACGGAATGCTGTGCAGTATGTGAGATTTATGGAATGCGAAACAATGGTGCACTTGAGAAAAAAGCAGCACAGATCCTGCGTGAAGAGACTGCATTGCCTGTCGTCTGCGCCAGTGAGTTATTCAGCGGCATGTCCAGTCTGGAACGTGCGGCAAGTGCTGTGCTGAATGCCGGTCTGATCCCGCTGACCCAAAATTTTCTGAAGGCAGTCACCAAGGCCTTTCACGATCGGGACATTCATGCCGAAATATATCTTGTACGTTCGGACAGCAGCCTGATGGGACTGCAATATTCCGCGCAACATGCTGTAGAAACCCTGCTTTCCGGTCCTGCCGCTTCCGCACTTGGCGGCAGCGCATTGGCAAAGCAATCCTCTGCTGTTATCATTGACATGGGCGGTACAACAACGGATGTTGCTATCGTCGAAAATGGTACTCCAATTCTATCCGATGATGGTATCCGTGTCGGTCAGTGGAAAACTCTGGTCAGGGGATTGTTTTCGGTTTCATTTGCTCTTGGCGGTGATAGCGCTGTGCGTTGGGATAATCATGGCAATCTGTCGCTTGGTCCTGATCGCGTCATACCGCTCTGCGTGCTGGCGCAACGTTATCCGCAGATCCTTCCCGTGCTGGAAGAACAGGTTTGCCGCGTGCCATCGCATACACTCCCGTTGCATGAATTTCTTACGTTGAGCCGTCTGGACTGGAAAGACCTTTCGCTTTCTGAGCAGGAGCGCACACTGTGCGCACTTTTGGAAAACGGTCCGCTCAGCATACAACAGGCTGCCGATGCGCTGCAAATCGACAAATACAACCTGCATACACGGGATCTGGAACGTGCCGGCATCATATTGCGTGGCGGTTTGACACCGACAGATATCATGCATATCCGCGGAGATTACATACAATATGAACGACAGGCTTCCATCTATGCGGCTCGTTTTGCATCAGAATCGCTCAAAATGAATCTGGAACAGCTCTGCCATGAAATATATGCGCAAATATCCCGCAAGATATTTATTTCTATTTCCAAAGTTCTGTTGGAGCACGCTTCTCCCTACTACCAGAAACACGGGTTTGATGCCGGTATGGAGCAGTTATTTGAATTACAGTGGGAAAACCGCAACACTGGCGGTTCCTCTCTGCTTCAATACGCTTTTCATTCAAGCGCAGTTCTAATCGGTATCGGCGGTCCCATTCATCTATTTCTGCCGGAAGCTGCCAAAGCGCTTGGTGCAGAATACATAATTCCGGAATGCGCAGCTGTTGCAAACGCGGTTGGCGCTGTGACCGGTCAAATGGTTTCCAGCAAATGCGCTGAAATACGCCCGCACGGTCTATCCCCTGCGGATGAAAAAGAGGGAGACTATGAAGTAATATATGATGGACAAACAGCATTTTTCTCAGAGGAAACCGATGCCGTTGCATGGCTGACAGAGCATATGAAACGAGACGCAGAGAATGACCTGCGTGCGCAGGGTGCAGTCGGAACACTTTCCTTTGATGTGAAGCTGGATGCTATCACGACACCTGCATACAGCGGCCTGATCAAGGTTGCTTCCCGTGTCACAGTCACCGCACAAACCAATCTTACCCTGACAGAAGAGGAATAACCTATGTTTGAATTAACCATCCATTCCGGCAACAGCCGACTCCATATTCCGGCGGAATATGGACAATCTGTGGGGGAATTGCTGCAGCAGCATGTTCCCAGTTTTGCACTGCCATGTGCAGGCAACCACACCTGCGGTAAATGCCGCGTGAAGATCGAAGGAGCTGTTTCACCGCTTTCTGAAAGTGAAAAGCAGCTTTTGAGTGAGAAAGAAATTGCAGATGGCATCCGCCTCGCGTGTACATGTACGATTACAGGGAATGCAGCCGTTACGCTACAGGAAGAACGAAATGCCAGGATCATTGCATGGTATCAGTTACCGGAGTACGAACGCACAGAATCCGGCTATGGCTTCGCCGTAGATATCGGTACCACGACTGTCGCCGTGCAGCTGATCGACCGTACATCCGGCGCGGTACTTGCGGAACGCCTGGCGGAAAATGCCCAGCGCGGCTATGGTGCGGATGTCATCTCCCGTATTGAAGCCTGCAAAACAGCCGGATTGAATGTTTTATCCGACCGCATTGCAGATCAGCTTGAACAGATGGCCAGAGAATGTCTGGTTGAAGCCGATATCACACAGGTTGAAGAATCCGTCGTAACCGGCAATTCCACGATGCTGCATTTATTTGAGGGTCTTGATCCTGCTTCCCTTGCGGTCGTTCCGTTCGCAGTTCAATCCTATTTTGGCTGTCAGAGCCGCCGCACACTCGCCGGCGCTCCGGTCTATCTCCCGCGCTGTATCGGCGCTTACGTCGGAGCCGACATCATCTGCGCAATTATATCAGCAGATCTGATGAACAATGGCACCCAGTTGCTGGCCGACATCGGAACCAATGGTGAAATGGCGCTTGTGCACGATGGAAAACTGATTTGCTGCTCCACCGCTGCGGGACCCGCATTTGAAGGAGCGGGACTCAGTGCTGGTATGCCTGCATCCGCCGGCGCAATTCGCGCTGTTCAATCAAAGGAAGATGGCTGTGTTTCCTATGAAACGGTACAGAATGTACCCGCTGTCGGCATCTGCGGTTCGGGCATCCTGGATGCTCTGGCAGTTATGCTCGAAACCGAAGTCATGGATGACTCCGGTTATCTGGAGCTTGAGGACGAAGATGCAGAATCCTGGAGCATCGGCAGCAGCGGGATATCCATCACCCAAAAGGACATCCGTCAGATTCAACTGGCAAAAGCCGCAATCTGCGGCGGGTTGCTGACACTGCTTGAAAAAGAGGATGTTTCTGCCGATACGGTTTCCCGATTTGTCGTTGCAGGCGGATTTGGAAATACCATAAACCATGCTTCTGCGGCAAAGATCGGTCTGTTTCCTGCCGGATTAGAGGATAAAACAGAGTTTATCGGTAATGGCGCATTGGGCGGCGCCGTCATGCTGCTGACAAATCGCACATTACGCATGAAAACAGAACAGCTTGCACAGGAAGCGGAGGAGCTTTCGCTTTCCACCTGTGCAGAATTTATGGATTATTACATTGACTGCATGGCATTTGAAACATTCTAAGTACAACGTGAAAACCAATGACCCTGTTTCAGATACACCAGACAATAGCCGGACTCAAAGAAGGCACGCCGCGGCGTGCCTTCCGGACTGAGAAGTGTCATTTTTGACGCACATGTCGCCAAAAATGACGAGATTGTAATCCGCTGCCCGCTGACGCTGACAGCTCATGACGAAATTCCTGCATCATATGCGATGAAATTTCACTTTTTCTCATTTTACTTGCTGTAGAACTCGTCAACTGCTGCAAAAAATGCATCAATATTATCCCAGCTGGACATCGGCGGGATATCACAGCCGGAAGAAATAACAAAGTTCGGATGACCGCAGCACTTCTCCATAACATCCAATGTCGCTGCACGAACGGACTCCGGTGTGCCATTGCGGAACTGACCTGCCGGATCAACATTTCCCATGCAGACGGTATCAGACGGAACCTTAGACAGGATCTCAGCCATATCAACTGCATTTCCGAAGTGATAAGCCAGTGCACCGCAGCTCAGGATGGAATCCAGCGTTACATTTGCGGTATTTCCACAGTTGTGATAGATCAGCGCAAAGTTCTCATCCTGTACAGCGTCTACGATCTGCTTGCAGTAATCACCGGAGAATTCCTGTGCCAGAGCCGGAGACAGCAGACCGGCAAGCGGCTCTGCCATGACAACGCCGTTTGCACCGACTGCCTTGTATGCCAGAATATACTTGATGATAAAATCAGTTGCCTTCTGCAGTACAACATGAACCATGTCCGGTTCGTCATAGCAGTAGATCATGGATTCGGTAACGTCCATCAGACGTCCCGCCAGAGAAAACGGACCGATCACGCCGGCAAAAACCGGCCGGTCTGTAATGCGTTCTACAGCTTTCTCAATGGCATCAATGTAAATCTGTGTACGGCCTGCGCCCACTTCCGGAATTTCGATTGCTTCCGCGGCTTCCATGCGCTCGTCCTCATCTGCGTCAATGTCAAGAATCGGACCGGTCACAGTTGGAACCTCGTCATCCTCCACGCGGATCGGTGCGCCAAAGCACTCTGCCTCAAGAGATAGATCCATCAGAGAAACAGAACCGCCCGCGTTCGGCGTGCGGTCGGCAACAGCCTTCATACCCGTTGCCTGTAAGCCGCTGTCATTGATCAGCTCTTTTACTGTAACGCCCATCAGTTGGATGGATGGAAAAGAAAGAATGGGAAGCGCCTTCTTAACCGGCGCGTCATATACATCTTTGATCCACTGATTCATGTTCATTTTCATTTATAATCATCCCTTTGCTATTTTGTTGTATATTGCAGCATATTGTATGCCTGCATGATTTGCACGGTATTTTCCAGGGGGTACGCCGACCTGACGTTTAAAAATACGCGAAAAGTAACTCTGATCGTCAAATCCAACCGCACAGGCAATTTCTGAAAGAGACATTTCGCTGCGGTGCAGATACAGCTTGCTGCGTTCTACGCGCAGGCGGTTGGTATATTCCGTAAACGTACAGCCGAGTTCATCCTTCAAAATCCGGCATAGATAGGACTTCGACAAATGTACCTGTCCGGCAACCTGTTCGAGCGTCAGCTTTTCCGAAAGATGTTCCTGAATAAAAGAGGAAACCTGCTGGATGATACTCTGATGCTTTGCGTCATTAAAATCAAAAACCATATCAAAAAATTTATGCAGCATAACGCCAAGCCATGCATCCAATGTATCGAAATCCTGAATACGGTCAATCTCCATCACGCTGCTGTCACACAGGGCGAAAATCGCATTGACATCAGCGCCGCCGTCCGCTGCTGCGCGTGACATGAGCGTAATCAACTCACGAATGCGCAGCTTCAGCAAAATCAAATCTGTGCCCACAGCCGAATATAATTCCAGCAATATCTCATTGAGCAGCTGCTGCGCTTTCTGTTTGTTTCCCAATCGAATCAGCTGTTGCAGCTGGCGCTCATTTTCCAGCGGATAGCTTACCCGCTTTTCCCCCTGGTTACTCAGATACATCGTTTCCAGCATTTCCGCTTGAATGCTGGAATCAATGGCAGACATCATTTGTCCGCCTGCAAGATAGCCGCAAACCGCCTGCACTGTCTCATCCAGTGCGCGAATCCGCTCCTCCGTCAGTATGGGAATCCTGTCTTGACGGTTTTTTGCATCCTCAGAAGGTAAAAACGGTCCTGTCACCATTGCAAATTCACTCTGCAATCTCGGACGTTGAAGTGAGGTGGCAATAAATACAAAGCCACAGGGACAGCGATACCGATAATGTCCATTCCAGCGCTGTGCTTCTTTGCAACCGGAATAGTGTATCTGAACAGCATCACATGTCTGACCGTTCTGCCGAACACAGGAATTGCAGAATACATTCTGACAGAATTGCTTTGAGGTGACATCCAGCAATGTACACGAAACACCGGTCAATGCCGAGATCGTTTGGCAATAATGCAACGCCTGTTCCTGAAATTCCACAGATGCCACCTCTTTTTTTCTATACTTTACAGGAATCAGCCGTAAACCCTTGCAACCTCTTCTTTTGCAATCTGTACCCAACGGTATACATTGTTCGGGTTGTTCGCAATGGTATGATTGTCCTTCATAATCAGTTCGACATGATTGCCGCAGCGCTTGCAATCTGTCAGAACCTGATGCAGACGTGTGCGAATGTGATCCTCGTCGATCACCGGAACCGCGATATCTGTTGGGCTTACCTTATGGCAAAATACGTAGTCCCCACCAAGAATCTCGCTCATTTTCGGGATGTCCGCCCATTGGGAAACCGATACACGGCGCAGACGCGGAATCTGCCTGACATAATCCCAGCGCTTGTCCAAACCTTCACAGCAGCCATAGTAATTCAAACCGAATCGATCCGCCAGCTTTAGCTGATATGGCAGAACAAATTCTGCAAACATTTCCGGCGATACCTCGCTGGTTTCCTGACTCTCATGGAATCCCCAGATATCCATCGTGCTGTTTGGCAGCGCAGCGGCAGCGTTCAGGTCATTCGTAGGGCCAAGTCCGCCGGAACCTACATAGCAGTTACCGGTATTCGGCGTAAGCAATTTATTTGCTTCGAGATAATCAATCATGGACATATAGCCTTCTGTAAAGCGGGCCAAAATCTCATGCATCTTTTCATCGTAATCATAAAAATCATACAACATGCTTTCCAGACCGCGCAGGTCGGCATACGGATGGGTCAGTTCCATTCCCCACCACCACCAATGACGGCGCTCAACTGTCAGGATTCCATCAAACACATCATGTGCAATCGCAGTAAATGCATCTGTCGCTTCCCAATCGACCGTGATCTGCGGAATTTTAATCAATTCTGCAACATCAAAATCGTCTTCCATCATATCATCCGTAATCGGTGCTTCCCATGTGTAGGCTTCACCGCCGGCAGCATTACCAATGACCTTCTTCTCTACGCCCCACATGGTGTTATGCGCCTGATATGGAATGTAAAACTTTGCTTCAATCGGCTTATCACATTTGATCTTCTCTGCGTAAATAATTTCCTTATGCAGCCACATCTCCCATTCCTGCGCCATTTCGCCTTCGCATTCACAGGTAAATTCCATCGGAAGCAGCTCATTCCAGCCATTTTCCAAATCCACATAAATCATCGGGCGGGTATCCTTCAGGTCATTGTGGTCACGCCACATACGCATAAGCTCGTCTTCCTCCGGACGTGCTGCATACGATGCCATTTTCTTTGCCAGATCCTGTAGGATTGCTTTATCATGGTCGCTCATGACAGCCTGTTCCCTGGTCCAGCCATGCATGAAGATGTTGCCGTTCGTACACTGATCGAATCTCATTAAAACGCCTCCTGTTATGGTCATTTTAAGTAATTTATTTTTCTTCTGTTTCGTTGATTTGAATGTAATTGTCCGATCTTGTTTTCGATTTTCCCTATCATATCACAGAAAAATGCGTTTTTCAACCCGTACAATATGAAGATCAGTCCTTCAATCTGTGTGATTTGAGGTTTCCTTTGCCGAACAGTCCATTATCCTTTGGCAGAAGGATTGATCCTAATAAATTTTAAGAGAGGAATCCCCTTGACGGAAGCTGTCAG
>CAYNPX010000029.1:0-1598 GCA_964399205.1 uncultured Butyricicoccus sp. | reverse complement strand
AAGGATTGATCCTAATAAATTTTAAGAGAGGAATCCCCTTGACGGAAGCTGTCAGTGCTGGTACAATAAAAATAGTAAAAACACCATTTTTGTATGTTTTGCATTTGTTTTTTGCAATTTTGAGTATATTTTATTTCATGGAGGGTTTTGTACTATGGATTATCAGGCACTCTATCAGAGCAAACTGACTACCGCAGAACAAGCGGCAAAAGTCGTAAAAAGCGGCGATTGGGTAGATTTTGGTTGGTGTACCGGTACGCCAGATGCACTGGATAAAGCTCTGGCCGCACGCGCAGAGGAACTTGTGGATGTAAATATCCGAGGCGGCATTCTGCTGGCGCCTCTGGCAATTGCGCAGGTTCCGGATGCAAACAAGCATTTTTCGTGGAACTCCTGGCACATGAGCGGTATTGAACGTAAGATGATCAACGATGGGATCGCATACTACGCGCCGCTGCGTTATTCTGAGCTGCCGCGCTGGTATCGTGAGAGCATCTGCCCGCCGGATGTCGTCATGATTCAGGTTGCGCCAATGGACAAGCATGGCTACTTCAACTTCGGTCCGAACGCTTCTCATCTGGCCGCTGTCTGCGAAACCGGCAAAACGGTTATCGTGGAAGTAAATCAAAATATGCCGCGCTGCCTTGGCGGTTTTGAAAATGGCGTACATATCACAGATGTTGACATGATTGTAGAAGGCGGCAATCCGGCGATCCTCACGATGGGCAGCGCTGCCCCGTCCGAAATTGACCAAACGGTTGCAAAACTGATCGTAGAGGAGATTCCAAACGGCGCCTGCCTGCAGCTGGGCATCGGCGGTATGCCGAATGCAGTAGGTTCCCTGATCGCGCAGTCCGATCTGAAGGATCTGGGCGTACATACGGAAATGTATGTCGACGGCTTTGTTGACATGGCCGCTGCCGGCAAACTGTCCTGCGCAAAGAAAAATATCGACAAGGGACGTCAGGTATTCGCTTTCGGCGCAGGCACGCAGAAAATGTACGACTACATGGATGATAACCCGGCGCTGATGAGCGCACCGGTCGGCTACACCAATGATTCCCGCGTTATCTCCCAGATCGACAATTTTATGTCCATCAACAACGCGGTTGACCTCGACCTGACCGGTCAGATCAATGCGGAATCCGCAGGCGTTAAGCACATCAGCGGCGCCGGCGGACAGCTCGACTTCGTACTGGGCGCATACCTGTCCAACGGCGGCAAGAGCTTCATCTGCTGCTCCTCCACCTTCACTACCCGCAGCGGCGAGCTGAAAAGCCGTATCGTCCCGACACTGACGCCCGGCTCTACTGTCACAGATACCCGTACCAACACCCATTACCTCGTTACGGAGTACGGTAAGGTCTGCCTGAAGGGTCTGTCCACATGGGAGCGCGCAGAAGCAATCATTTCGGTTGCTCATCCGCAGTTCCGCGAGGATCTCATCAAAGAAGCGGAAAAGCTCAAGATCTGGAGAACCTCCAATCGCAGATAATACACACATGAATGAACAAGCCGGTGGCACGAGCCACCGGCTTTCAGCCTGTCAACCAAATGCAAGCATTTGGTTGAGATTATGCAGCCCGGTGCGCGCACTC
>CAYNPX010000028.1:10868-16157 GCA_964399205.1 uncultured Butyricicoccus sp. | reverse complement strand
TCTCAACCAAATGCTTGCATTTGGTTGACAGGCTCAGAACCGGTCGCGTGACCGGTTCTCGTTTTCTTTCGGATTGTTTCGGATTGTTTCAGATTGTTTACTCCGCCTTGCCGCCGGCCTTGACCTTAATCCAAAGCTCCGCGACCTTCTGCCGCAGGTATTCATTGTCGTGGAATACCTCATCCTTTTCAAAGCCGGAGCGCGGGATATATGCTTCATTGCCTTCAAACATACCGCCCTCGCCGGTCACTTCCGCGACGACCTCCGCGTTGGGCGAGGTATAGCCGACGGTCTCTGTGTTGTCCAGCGACGCTTCATAGGTCATGACATAGTTGATAAATTCATTGGCAAGCTCCGGATTGGGCGCGCATTTCGGAATGACCATGCAGTCATACCAGATGTTGGTGCCCTGTTCCGGGCAGTAATAGCCCATATCCGGATTTTCCGACAGGATATACGACGCGTCGCCGCTGTATACGATGCCGATATCCTTGGTGCCGTTTATCATATTGTCGATAATCTCATCGGTGACATAGACCGGATTCATCGTGTTGTTGACGTCGCAAAGCCATTTATACGCCGCGTTGATCTCATCGTCATCGCTGGTATTCATCGAATAGCCCAGCGCCTTGAACGCCATCATAAACGAATCGCGCTCAGAATCATACAGATACAGCCTGCCCGCGTATTTGGTGTCCTGAAGGATGTTCCAGCCTTCGGTTTCCAGGTCATCGAGCGAGACATTGTTTTTGTTGTAGACGATGCCGACCGAGCCCCAGAAGTACGGCGCGGTATAATCATTGTTCGGGTCGAACTGCTGCCCGATGCTGTCGTCCGTCAGCAGATCAAAATTGGTCACGATCTCCTTGTCGAGCGGCTGCAAATAGTCCTCCTTCAGCATCCGTTCGATCATGTAGTCGGACGGGATGATGACATCGTATGCGTCGCCCGCGCTGATTTTGGTATACATCATTTCATTGGAATCAAAATACTCCATGATAACGCGGCAGTCATACTGTTCCTCGAAATTTTCAATGAGGTTTTCGCCGGTATATTCACCGGTCGTATAAATCTTCAGGGTGTCCGAGCTGCCGGAGGTCTTGTTTGTGCCGTCGAAATCGGTGCCCGGACCGCCGCAGGCGGTGAGCAGGCTGACGAGCAGCGCGCCGCCGAGCGCAGCGGAAAGCAGCCGCAGTTTGCGCTTCATACAGAGCCCTCCTTCCTGCCGCCGCGCACCGCGCGGTCGCGGATACGCGGGATGATGTTCACCAGAATGAGTCCGATCGTGATAATGACAACGACCAGCGTGGAAATGGCATTGATCGACGGATTGACGCGCTTGGACATTGTGTACACCAGAATGGAAATATTCTGTACGCCGTTGCCGGTGACGAAATAGGAAATGACGAAATCGTCAAACGACATCGTAAACGCGATGAGCGCGCCGGCGATGATGCCGGGCGACAGCTGCGGGATGATCGCGTGCCACAGCGCCTGCCATGGGTTCGCGCCGAGGTCGAGCGCGGCATCCGCGAGATTCGGGTCGAGCATCCGCAGGCGCGGCGTGATGGACAGCATGACATAAGGCGTGCAAAACGCGATGTGCGCCAGCAGCAGCGTGAGGAAGCCCTTGCTGACCTCCAGCGTCGCAAAGAACATCAGCAGGCTGATCGCCGTGACGATGTCCGGATTCATCATCGGCAGATCGTTGGCGAAGCTGACGGCGCGGCGCAGCGGCTTGCCGCATTTGGACAGACCGATCACCGTGATCGTGCCGATAAAGGTCGAGATCACCGTTGCCAGAATCGCAACCAGAAACGTCATCCAGATCGCGTTCATCGTCGGGGAGGAGGAGAACATCTTCTCATACCAGCGCAGCGAAAAGCCGGAAAAATGCGTCAGCGAACGCGAGGAATTAAAGGAAAAGATAATCGTGTAAAGAATCGGGATATAAAAGAACGCGATGACAAGGCCGAGGATGACACGTGTCAGCGGAAACCGTTTTTTTCTGTTCATGCGTTATTCCTCCCTGTTGCTGTCCAGCCGGCGTGTGAAGAACATGGACACCATGATAATGACCGCCATGATGAGCGACAATGCGCTGCCAAAGCTCCAGTTGCCGGAGGTCAGGAACTGCGATTCGATCACATTGCCGATGAGGACATACTGTCCGCCGCCCAGCAGCTTCGGGATGAAGAAGGAGGAAACCGCCGGAAGGAAAACCAGCGTGATCCCCGAAATGATGCCCGGAATACTCAGCGGGAGCGTGACCTTGAGAAACGCCTGCGTTTTGTTGGCGCCGAGGTCGCTCGCCGCTTCCAGATAGGACGGATCCATCTTTGCCAGCGAGGTATGGATCTCCAGAATCATAAACGGCAGGAAATTGTATACCATGCCGAGCGTGACCGCGAAGTCGGTATACATGAACTGGAACGGTCCCAGCCCGAGCAGCCCGAGCAGGCGGTTCAAAATGCCGTCGTCCTGCAAAATGCCGACCCATGCGTATGTGCGCACGAGCATGTTGATCCATGTCGGCAGCGTGATGATGAGGATGAGCAGGCTGCTGCGGACGCCGGCGCGCGAAATCGCGTATGCCGCCGGATAGCCGAGCAGGATGCAGGCAATGGTCGTAAAAACCGCAATGCGCAGCGAACGCAGCAGCACCTGTACAAATACAGCGTCGCTGAAAAAGCGTCCGAAATTGGCAAGCGTGAACTGTCCCTGGAAAAACGCGGTGCCCTCCACCGTGAACGCATAGGCGACGATGAGCAGCATCGGCAGCAGGATCATAATGGCGATCCACACCACATAGGGGTACGCCATCGAACGGAACTGTTTCATCTGTTACCCCTTTCTCATGATATGCAGGTCGTCCGGTGTAAACTGTAATCCGACGATGTCACCCGGCTCCGTGCGGTCGGTCGTGTCGATCTTATATTCCATGCCTTTGGTCGCAAACGTAACGTCATAGACGCCCGGCGTGATGGTTTCCCAATCGAAGTCATAGATAACGTCGGTGATGCGGATGCGCGCGCCGTCGTCCTCCGGCGCAAGGCTCCACGCGGAGGCGTCCGCCCAGACCATCAGGTCGTTGTCCAGCGTCAGCGATTCCTTGATATCGTCTACGGATTTGGAGAAATTCACGGCGTAGATTTCCTCCTGATATTCCTCCGACTGCACGCGGTTCGCGTCCTCCACAATCATATCGACGGTGATTTCCGTACCGGCAGCCGTGCGGAACGTGACCGGATAGCGCCCGTTTTTCGGCTCGATGGAATACGAGATGCTTGTGATGGATACGCCCTCCTCGGTGCCCTTTTTCCATGCCTGCGCGTTGGCGCGCGCGGTGATAATGCGGTCGTTCAGCTCGGCAACGTCGTCGCGGTCGAGATAGAAGCTGTCCGCGTCCATCAGTTCGCCTGCCGCTTCGTTGACGACCGGCTGGTCGGTGGAAACGTTCATTTTTACGGTGATGGACGTGCCCTGCCGCGTCTCCACGATTGTCTCATAATGTACGCCCTTGAACAGCACGGATTTGACGCGGCCGCGCAGCTTGCCCTGCTCCGGCGGGACGATATCCAGATCCTCCGGACGGATGACGACCTCGACCTCCTCATTCGGCGCAAAGCCGCTGTCCACACAGTCGAACGGATGCCCGTCAAAAATGACGCGCCTGTCGCACGGCATGATGCCGTCGACAATGTTGCTCTCCCCGATAAAGCCCGCGACATAGCGGTTGACCGGCTCGTTATAGACATCGACCGGCGAGCCGATCTGCTCGATGTTGCCGTTCTTCATGACGACGATCTTGTCCGACATCGTGAGGGCTTCCTCCTGGTCGTGCGTGACAAAGACGAACGTGATGCCGACCTCCCGCTGGATTTTTTTCAGCTCGCGCTGCATCTCCTTGCGCAGCTTGAGGTCGAGCGCGCCGAGCGGCTCATCCAGCAGCAATACCTCCGGCTCGTTGACCAGCGCGCGCGCAATCGCAACCCGCTGTTGCTGTCCGCCGGACATCTGGTCGATGCGGCGGGTCTCAAAGCCGCGCAGCCCGACCAGGCGCAGCATACGGCTGACCTTCTGCTCGATGATGTCCTTCGGCTCCTTTTTCAGATTCAAACCGAAGGCGACGTTATCAAACACATTCAGATGCGGAAACAGCGCGTATTTCTGGAATACCGTGTTTACATCGCGTTTGTACGGCGGCAGACCGGAAATATCCTTGCCGTCGAAGAGAACCTGCCCCGCGTCCGCGTCGAGAAAGCCCGCGATGATGCGCAGCAGCGTTGTTTTGCCGCAGCCGGACGGACCGAGCAGCGTGACAAATTCGTTCTCATAAATGTCCAGCGATATGCCGTTGAGCACGCGCTGACCGTCAAAGGATTTGACGATGTTCTTCAGTTCGATCAGTTTTTTCATTTCTCGCTTCCCTTTCAAATTTTGTTCGGACGTATCCGGTCTGCCGGCTAAAACAGCGGCGGCGTGCTCACCCAGAGCACCTGCGCTGTTGTTTTTCTATCATTGCGGAGATAATGTCCGGATTTTCCGTCCAGATAAAAGGTTTCTCCGCGGCGGACGGTATACGACGCCGTATCTGTGACCAATGTGACCGTACCGGCGAGCACATAGCCAAATTCCTCCCCGTTGTGCGGACCGGAGCGGAAGGACGTCCCGCCCTGCGGCAGCTCGACAACGATAGGCTCCATTTCATTCTTTTGCGTATTGGGGACGATCCAGCGGATGGTGCAGTCCTCCCGCTCGTCGACGAAAAAATCCGCCTCTCCAAAGACGAGTTTTTCCTCCGGCGCGTCGGAGAAAAACTCCGACAGCGACGAGCCGAGCGCTTCTAAGATATCCGCAAGCGTCGCAATCGACGGGCTGGTGAGGTCGCGTTCCAGCTGAGACAAAAAGCCCTTTGTCAGCTCACAGCGCGAAGCAAGCTCCTCCAGCGTCAATTCCTTCTGGGTGCGCAGCCGTTTGATTTTTGAACCGATTTCCATATCGGACCGGCGAAAGCCGGCGTTTGCCCTCCTTTGCGATTCTCCACAGTCAGTAATTTACAAATACTAAACTTTTTATGCTTGTTTATAAAACTCAGCAAGTACATTATACACATTTTTCGACGGAGTGCAATAGGTTTTTTAAAATTCGGAAAATTTAGGGGATGCGTCAATCGGCGGGAACCGGCAGCGGGGATTTTCCTGCCGGTCAGGGCGCCGTCATCCTTCCTTGCGAAAAGAGGTATCATGTGCTAAAATGAAGTACAATGTGAAACACACCGTTTTGCGG
>CAYNPX010000028.1:0-10768 GCA_964399205.1 uncultured Butyricicoccus sp. | reverse complement strand
AAAAGAGGTATCATGTGCTAAAATGAAGTACAATGTGAAACACACCGTTTTGCGGTCGGAGGGAGCGGGATAACATGCCGGAAGAGAATACTGCGGTTTTGAGCAATGCAAACGGTTATACGGTCTTTCAGTTTAACAACCATGTCATCCGGTTTCGGGCGCCATTTTCTTTGGAGTATTACACCGAAGTCAGGCAATGGGATCACGGTTATCTCGTTGTCATGGCAAAATACCGCCACAATGCCGCTGCAGAGGAGGAGTACATTGATCTGCTTCCCATTTTAGATGACTTGTATTTTGATGCAGATGAATTTTTAGCGCCAATTAAAGGAGTGCGGATTGCAAATGACAGATATCAGAAAAATTGCTGATGAAGCGGAGGAATACCAATGAGCGCACTTACAATCAAAATGACCGGAAACAACTCCCTGCCGATCGCGGATGTCGTCAGATCATTTCAGCGTTCGATCGGCGGCGAATTTATTTCCGAGGTCCGGCATACCTTTGGTGACACGACAGCCGTCCTTCTCTCGTATGAAAAGTATTTCTTCCGCACGGGCAGCTATACCGGTCTGACCGTCATGCTCACACAGGACGACACCGCGCAATATGCGGACATCGTCGGCTTCGGCGGCGGCTCCGGCGTGTTTAACCTGAGCTGGGGCTCCAATTCCGAATACGCGTACAATGCGGCGGATATTTTGACCTCGCTCGGTTTCCGTGAAACGGCGAGGGGATAACAACCAACCAGGAAAGGAAGGAACCGTAATGCCAGAACTGCTGCGATATGACCTGCGTCTGCGCTTATTCCGCGACGACAAATGCTTCGGTCCGGGCGTGGCGGAGCTGCTGCACGGCGTAGAGCGGCGCGGCTCCATCCGCGCCGCGTGCCGCGATATGGGCATGGCGTATTCCAAGGCGTGGAAGATTCTCAAGCGCTCGGAAAACGACCTCGGCTTTGCCCTGCTGGCACGCGAGGCGGGCGGCAGCGGCGGCGGGAACGCCATGCTGACGCCGGAGGGAAAGGACTTCCTGCGGCGGTACGACGCGTTTACCCACGCTGTACAGCGCGAGGCCGACCGGCTGTATGGGGAATATTTTGACGATATTGGAGAGGATGCTCTGTGAAGCGACGGAAACTGCCCGTCTGGGCACTGGTTCTTATCGATCTGTTCGCGGCGGCGGCATGTGTCGGCGTTGTCGTGCTGTTTGTGTATCTTCTGCCGCAGGGTACGGCGGTTGCGGAGCAGGAGGACGAGCTGAACGAACAGTTTTCCCTGCCCTCCGCCGGCAGCGCGGATGACACGACCGGCGCGCTCGGCATCACGCCGGCCAGCCAGAACGACTGGAGCCATACATCGACCGGACAGCTGGCGCTGTCGCAGGCGGAGGTTGACGCCTTTGCCGCCGCGGAAAAGACGCGCGAAACGATAGCGACCCGCACCGGAACGACCTCGGAAATCACCATCGAAAAGGTATCGTGCGCCATCGACGGTGAGCCGCTGGTGTATTTTTCGGCGGATATCTATGTCACGAGCACGCGGTGCATCAAAACGGCGTTTGCCAAGTCCATGTACGGCAAAAACATCCGCGGCTTTGTCGATACGATGGCGCGGGACAACAACGCGCTTCTCGCCATCTCCGGCGACTCGTATGGCGAAAGCAGCCAGACCTGCGTCATCCGCAACGGCACGCTTTACAACAATTCCCCCGGCACGGCGGATATCTGTGTCTTATATGACGACGGCGTGATGAAAACCTGTGCCGGAACGCAGTTCGACGCGGAACAGGCCATACAGGACGGCGCGTGGCAGGCATGGACGTTCGGTCCCGCGCTGCTGGACGGCGCGGGGAATATCCCGTCCGCCTTCCATACGACAGAATACATCAACAAGGTCAACCCGCGCTGCGCCATCGGCTATCTCGCGCCGGGACATTATAAATTCGTGCTCGTGGACGGCAGGCAGGACGGCTATTCCACCGGCGCGACCATCTCCCAGCTCGCCGCGCTGATGCAGGAGGAGGGCTGCCTGACCGCCTACAATCTGGACGGCGGCAAATCCGCGGTCATGTGGTATGACGGCGCATGGGTCAACCAGCCGATCGGCGGCGGGCGCACGATCAGCGACTGTATTTATATCCCTATGGACGAAACGGAGGAATAACTGTTGAAACAGCTTCAGGCACTGCTGCCGCATCTCACCATCATTCTGTCCATCACGTTTTTCGTGCTGTGGATTTTGGACTATTTCAATCCCATGATGCAGTTTCTGACCGGCGGGCTGCCGAAAATTCTGATGCTGATATTGCTGGTCTGCGCGGCCGCAACCGCGGTGCGCGCGATCGCGGATCAGCGCAGGCAGTAAGGAGGCGCCGGATATGTCATTGCCAGATGCCTTTGCGCAGCGTATGCAGCGCCTGCTCGGAGAGGAATACCCCGCTTTCCGCGATGCGCTTGCCCGCCCGCAGGCGCGCGGACTGCGGGTCAACCCGTTAAAATGCACGCCCGAACAATTTGCCGGACTGTCCCCGTTTCCGCTGACCCCCGTCCCGTGGGCGGCAGAGGGCTTTTTCTATCCCGAAACGGCGCGTCCCGGACGGCACCCCTACTATGAAGCGGGCGTATACTACATTCAGGAGCCGTCCGCGATGGCGGTCGGCGCGCTTGCCGACGCGCGTCCGGGCGAGAAGATCCTCGATCTGTGCGCCGCGCCGGGCGGCAAAACCACCCATCTCGCCGGAAGGATGCACGGCGCCGGTCTGCTGGTCGCCAATGAAATCCATCCGGCGCGCGCGGGTACCCTCGCGCAGAGCGTGGAGCGCATGGGCATCGTCAACTGCATCGTCTTAAATGAAACGCCGGAACGGCTGGCGCAGCGCTTTCCGGACTTTTTCGATACGGTCGTTGTGGACGCGCCGTGCTCCGGCGAGGGCATGTTCCGCAAGGATGACAATCCCGCGCAGGCGGAATGGACGCCGGCGCTGCCCGCCTTCTGCGCACAGCGGCAGGCAGGCATCCTCGACTGCGCGGCAGCCATGCTGCGCGGCGGCGGCAAGCTGGTGTATTCCACCTGCACGTTCGCGCCGGAGGAGAACGAGGGGAGCGTGTCGCGCTTTCTCGAACGCCATCCGGACTTTGAAATGGTTCAGGTGGAAAACCCGCCGGCACAGCTGTCGCCGGCGCGACCGGATTGGGTGCCAAACGGCAATCCCGCCGTGGCGCACGCCTTCCGCCTGTGGCCGCATCAGCTGGACGGAGAGGGGCATTTTGCCGCCGTCCTGCGCAAGACAGACGGCGGAATGCAGCGCCTGTCCCCCGCGTCCCGCGCCGAAGCGGAAGCGGCGGAACGCAGCCTGCCGCTCGTGCTGGAGACAGTAAAAAAGCTGCCCGAAGGCAGCGTTGTGCAGCGAAACGACCGGCTTTTCCTGCTGCCGGAGGCGTGCCGCCTCGACCTGTCCGGTCTGCGGGTCCGCTCGTGCGGGCTGGCGCTCGGCATATTAAAAAAGAACCGCTTTGAACCCTCCCATGCGCTGTCGCACGCGCTGCCGCTGTCTGATTTCCGGCGGGTCTGCGACGCAGCGCCGGACAGCGAGACTGCCGTGCGGTATCTGCGCGGAGAGACTTTCCCGTTCGACGGCGAGAAGGGCTGGACGGCGGTCGCCGCGGGCGGTTTCCCGATGGGCTGGGGCAAGTGCGCGGGCGGCATGATGAAAAACCATTATCCCAAGGGTCTGCGCCGGGTCGGGAAATAAGACGGAAACGAATCAGGAGGAGTTAATTATGAATGCATCCGCACAGGCGTTTATCGAGCGCTTAGACCGGCACGATATCCGGCATATGGATAACGCGCAGCCGGATGGCAGCCATTTTGTCGCTGTCGAGCTGGCGGGACAGAACCACAGCCTGTACAACGTCGTCATGGTATTCAGTCCGGACGGCACGGAATTTAAAATCCGCGTCTTTCAGCTGGGCAAGGTGCCGCCGGAGCGCGAACGACCCATGCTGCGCACACTCAACAAAATCAACGCGGACTACGCATGGCTGCGCTTTTATATCGACAGCGACAACGAGGTCGCCGCGGCGTCGGATACCGTCATCACGACACCGTCCGCCCCGCGCGTCTGCTGGGAAATGCTGCGCCGCACGTTCAGCGTGCTGGATGAGGTCGGAGACAGAATCGACGAAGTGCTAAAATAATTGACGCAAATCGGATGATTTGATACAATAAAGGCAGGACATGCCGCGGCAGCGGCAGGCGCAAATCCTCTCCTTCACGCTTCGGACGAAGGGCAGGCTTCTTTACAATGAATATTGCCCTTCGGAGTCTATGACAGGGAGGGCTGCCCTATGGTTACATATGAAGCGCTTTTTGCGTATACATTGGTCATCATCGGGATCATTGATCTGATTTTGAAGATAAAAAAGAAGTAACCTGCCTCACGCTTCCAAATTGGGCAGGTTACAATCTTTTAAAATTTTGATAACCTAAGAGAGGACTACCTGTCTGTCGGGCATGTCCTGTTTCTATCTCCAGCATACTATTTTTATTGCTGTTTGTCAAGCGATTGTTACAGAATGGAGGAAATCGAAATGGCAGGCAAATGGGAACCGATCGACATCAACGGGTCTATCTTTCGTCCAAAGCTGCGGCTGATCTATGTGGAGGAGCCGGACTTTGGCTGTGAGGGCGTGCCGGAGGGCGGCGCCGTTTACGGCAGCATCGTTCTGGAGGACAAAACCGGACAGCGCAAGGTGCGCATCGAGCAATCCCTGCTGTTTGCCAGCCGTCTGGACGACGGCATGTGGATCGGCACGCTGGCCGGACACATGGTACTCGTCGGGCGCGACAGGCAGACTGTCTACGAGCTGAACGACGCGGAAAACGCATGGCTGGAAACAATCTGAACAGGTGGGATAAAGTCTTATGACGATTGCGGAAATTGCAAAGCTGGCAGGCGTTTCCAAGGCGTGCGTCTCCAGATATCTGAATCACGGCTATGTCAGCGAGGAAAAAAAGCGGCGGATCCAGAAGATCATCGACGAGACCGGCTATGTCCCCTCCCGTCAGGCGCAGAGCCTGCGCACCGGCAAAAGCGGGATGATCGGCGTGATCCTGCCCAAGATCAACTCGGAGAGCATCGGCTCGATGGTCGCCGGCATCTCCTCCGTGCTCAACGAGAACAACTTCGATATCCTGCTGGCAAACACCGAAAACAGCGTGGACAAGGAACTGAATTATCTGGAAATTTTCCGGCAGGGGCAGATCGAGGGTCTGATCTTCCTGGCGACGATACTCACGCCGCGCCACCGCGCGCTGCTGCAAAATTATCCCGTGCCGGTCGTTGTCCTCAGCCAGAAAACCGATGATCTCTCGTGCGTGTACAACAATGACCACGACGCGGCGCGGGAGGTCACGCGCCTGCTGCTGGAATCCGGCCGCAAAAAAATCGGCTACATCGGCGTCACGCAGAAGGATCAGGCGGTCGGCGCGGCGCGGCGCGCGGGCTTTTCGGAAGCCTTACAGGAGCGCGGCATCGAGATACCGGAGGAACACATGGTCACCACCGGCTTCATGCTGGAGGACGGCAATGCGGCGGCGCAGCAGCTGTTTGAACGCGCGCCGGATATCAACGCGGTATTCTGCGCGACCGATTCGCTCGCCGTCGGCGCGATGCAGTACATCAAGGGCATCGGCAGGCGCATCCCGCAGGATGTCAGCATTGTCGGCATGGGGCACTCCCGCATGACGGAGATCGTCTCCCCGCGGCTGACGACCGTGCACCTGTTTTTGGAAACCGGCGGCATGGAGGCGGCGCAGATGCTGCTGCAAATACTGGACAGCGGACTGGACATGAAAAAGCAGGTCATGCTCGGCTATGAGGTCATCCGGCAGGAGTCGGTATGATCCACTGAAACGAACATGAAAAGGGTTTCATAAATCCTTCCCGCGAAAACAATCGAATATTCCCGATACCATTGGGCAATATGCTGCAAAAACAGTGAAATATTTTGTAACATATTGCCCTTTTCTTTTGGAGAAAACGTGGTATAATGTGAAACATAGAAGAAACCGGTTTCATATTCATTTCAGTTTTACAAAAAAAGATAGGAATTTGGGAAAGGAGTTTCACATGGATTACAGGAAATCCGCTGCCGGCGTATTGGAGCAGATCGGCGGCAAGGACAACATTGTATCTGCGGCGCACTGCGCAACACGTCTGCGTCTGGTTATCGCGGACAACGGCAAGTGCAACAAAAAAGCGCTCGAGGACGTGGAAGGCGTCAAGGGCGTATTCGAGGCATCCGGTCAGCTGCAAATTATCTTCGGCACCGGCACGGTCAACAAGGTCTATGATGAATTTATCGGCATGGCAGGCATTTCCGCCGCGTCCAAGGAGGATGTAAAGGCCGCCGCCGCGAAAAAGGGCAACCCATTCCAGCGCTTTGTCAAGACGCTGGGCGATATCTTCGTACCGATCATTCCGGCGATCGTCGCCTCCGGCTTCCTGATGGGTATTATGGATTCCCTCACCTTCATGATCAACAACGGCTACATCAATCTCTCGACAGAGAGCGCGCTGTTTGTTCTGGCAAGCATGTTCTCCAACACCGCGTATGTGTTCCTGCCGGTGCTCATCGGCTTCTCCGGCGCAAAGGTATTCGGCGGCAACCCGTTCCTCGGCGCGATCATCGGCATGATTATGGTGCATCCGAACCTGCAAAACGCATGGACGATGACCGGCGGCGTAGAAACCTATCTCGATGTCTTTGGTCTGTGGCAGGTGCCGATGGTCGGCTATCAGGGTCACGTGATCTCGGTCATTATCGCCGTATTCCTCATGTCGCAGATCGAAAAGGCGCTGCACAAGCGCGTTCCGGCGATGTTTGACCTGTTCGTCACGCCGCTGGTTTCGGTATTCGTCACCGGATTTCTGACCATGACGGTCATCGGCCCGATATTCAATGTCGTAGAGACGCACATCATCGGCGGCATTCAGGCGCTGATCTCCATCCCGTTCGGCATCGGCTCGCTCGTCATGGGCGCACTGTACGCGCCGACCGTCATCACCGGCATTCACCATATGTATTCCATCATCGACCTCGGCCAGATCCAGCAGTACGGCGTGACCCACTGGCTGCCGCTGGCATCCGCCGCGAACATCGCACAGGGCGCGGCCGCGCTGGCTGTCGCACTCAAGACCCATGACAAAAAGCTCAAGTCGATGGCGCTGCCGTCCTCCCTGTCCGCTTTCATGGGCATCACCGAACCGGCGATCTTCGGCGTCAACGTCCGTTTCTTCCGTCCGTTCGTCTGTGCCTGCATCGGCGGCGGTGTCGGCGCAATGTTCTCGTCGATTACCGATCTGGGCGCAAGCGGCACCGGCGTTACCGGCATCTTCGGTCTGCTGCTGTGCCTGAATGACCCGATCAAGTATATCCTGATGTTCGTCATCTCCGCCGGCGTTGCGTTCGTCCTGACCTGGATGTTCGGCTACAAGGACGCAAAGCCGGAAACCGCAAATGCGGCGCCGGCGCCGCAGGCGCAAACTCCGGTACAGGAATCCGCAGTACAGGCGGTATCCGGCGACATTACCGTTGCCTCCCCGCTGACCGGCAAGGCGGTCACACTGGCAGACACCGGCGATGAGACATTCGCTGCCGAGGTACTGGGCAAGGGCTTCGCGGTCGATCCGACAGAGGGCAGGGCTGTCGCGCCGTGCGCAGGCACTGTCTCCACGCTGATGGGGCACGCTGTCGGTCTGGAATGCGACAACGGTCTGGAGTTGCTCATCCACATCGGTATCGACACCGTTCAGCTGAACGGCAGGCATTATACCCCGCATGTCAGGGAAGGCGACCATGTAAACGCGGGCGATCTGCTGATGGAATTTGACATTCCGGCGATCAAAAAGGCCGGATTCAAGACTGTCACACCGGTCATTGTAACCAATTCGGACGATTTTGCCGCTGTCACCGGCAAGCTCGGCGCAATCAGGGCGAACGATCCGTTTATCACCGTAAAGAAGTAAGGACGCAAATGCTATGAACGCACTGTATCGAGATCTGAACCGTCTGGTCCCCCGCATCGAAGCGGAGGACCGGGCAAGGGTCGACGCAGACCCGTGCCGCCTGCGCTTTCATCTGATGCCGCCCACCGGCTGGATGAACGACCCGAACGGCCTGTGCTGGTACAACGGCAGATATCATGTATTTTATCAGTACAGCCCGTTTAACCCGGACGGCGGTGTAAAATTCTGGGGGCATTGGACCAGTCCGGATCTGCTGCACTGGGAGCAGCAGCCGGTGTTCCTCTGTCCCGACCAGACATGGGATATCCACGGCGTCTATTCCGGCTCCGCACTCGTCGAGGACGACGCGCTGTATCTGTATTACACCGGCAACGTCAAGTATTCGGGCGATTATGACTACATCAACACCGGACGCGGGCATAATGTCGCGCTTGCTGTCAGCAAAGACGGTATCCATGTTGACAAAAACGTACTTTTGATGGAAAATAAAGATTATCCGGATGATCTGACCTGTCATGTCCGCGACCCGAAGGTCTGGAAGCAGGACGGGAAGTATTACATGGTGCTCGGTGCGCGCACGAAGGAAAACCGCGGTGAGCTGCTCGTGATGGAATCTGCGGACAGGCTGAACTGGAAGCGGATCAACACCATCACCACACCGGAGGTTTTCGGCTACATGTGGGAATGTCCCGACCTGTTCTGCGTGGACGGGCAGTATATCGTGTTCCTGTCCCCGCAGGGCGTCACCCGACAGGGCAACCGCTATCAGAACATTTACTCCTGCGGCTATTTCCCGCTGTACGGCGATTTCCGCGGCGCATACACGCTCGGTGAATATACCGAATCGGACGTCGGCTTTGACTACTATGCCCCGCAGACCTTTGCGGCGCCGGATGGCAGGCGCATTGCCATCGGCTGGATGGGTATGCCGGATGCCGATTACACCAATCCGACGGCAAAGACCGCGGGCTGGCAGCACGGCATGAGCGTGCCGCGCGAACTGCACTGGAACGGCACGCGCCTGACCGCGATGCCGGTCAGGGAACTGGAAGCGCTGCGCAAAAACCACCGCAGCTATCGCGCCGACGGCACCGCTGTCAAATGCGAGCTGGCAGAGGGCGCTGACATCCGGCTGACGAACTGCGGCAGCACGCTGCGCGTACAGTTTGGCAGCGCGGCGGCGCTGTCCTATGCGGACGGGCTGCTCACATTGTCGCTCAGCGAAAGCAGCGGCTATGGACGCACAACGCGCGTGGCGGAAATGGACAGGCTGACCGGCCTGCGTATCCTCATGGACACGACAAGCCTTGAAATCTTCGTCAACGGCGGGGAGCAGGTCATGACGACACGGTTTTATCCGCAGCAGGCGGATCATACTTTGACCATTGAGGGCAGTTACCAGGCTGAAATTTACGATATGGATGCCATGCAGATGAACTATTTGAACTAAGGAGAGATTGTTATGAGACGAGTGGCAGCGATCGGTGAACTGTTGATTGATTTTGTACCGCAGCAGAAGGGCTGCGCCCTGCGCGAGGTGACGCATTTTGAGCGCGTGGCAGGCGGCGCGCCGGCAAATGTTGTAACCGCCGTCAGCAGGCTGGGCGGCAGCGGCGTGATGATCTCACAGGTCGGTGAGGACGCCTTCGGTGAGCACATCATTGACGTGCTGCGCACCAACGGCGTGGATACGCATTTTGTATTCAAGACCAGGCGCGCGAACACCGGTCTGGCGTTCGTCTCGCTGGACGCGACCGGCAATCGGGAATTTTCGTTTTTCCGCAATCCGAGCGCCGACCTGTTCCTTTCTCCGGAGCAGATCACGCCGGAAATGATGGCAGACTGCGCCATCCTGCACTTCTGTTCGGTCGATCTGGTCGATTGGCCGGTCAAACAGGCGCACAGACGCGCCATCGAACTGGCACAGCAGGCGGGTATGATTGTCAGCTTCGACCCGAATGTCCGCCTGCCGCTGTGGGATTCTCCGGCAGAGTGCCGCGAGGCAATTCAGGAATTTCTGCCGTATGCGAACATTGTCAAGCTGTCGGACGACGAGCTGGAATTTGTCACCGGCTGCCGCGATGAGCGCGAAGCGGCACAGAAGCTGTTCGCGGGCAGCTGCCGCCTGATGCTCATTACCAAGGGCGGCGACGGCTCGTCCGTCTACACGCCGCACGCGCAGGCGCATTGCGCGGCGATCGACACAACGGTCGTTGACACCACCGGCGCGGGCGACTCGTTTGCAGGCTCGTTCCTGTTCCAGCTGGTGCGCGACAAGGTGGAGCTGGAGGACATCGCGGAACTGCCGGCGGAAAAGCTGGAGGAATATCTCGGCTTCTCGGCAAAATACGCGGCGATGACCGTCGCGCGCAAGGGCGCTGTCATGGCGTCTATGGACGAATTTGAGCGTTATTATTACGCGAAGTAATCCTTTCGCTATCTTTTCTCTGGCGGCGCACGCCGCCGGTATGATATCTATTCCCGGTCAGGCAGAGCTTTCCTTCTGCCTGACAAAAAAAGTGCGCAGCCGCAGCGCCGTTCCGCAGGGTACAACAACGAATCACAAAATCTACTGGAACAACGAAACCCCTGTGAACGGAACATGCGGAGCAATATATTACGGCAGTACCGCACAATTACAACGGCGGTGCTGCCTGACATTTCCCAAATCTAACGATTGGCAGCCGCCTGATGGTTTATCGGGCGGCTGTTCGTTTGCTGTAAATTGCATTATCTG
>CAYNPX010000027.1:0-16570 GCA_964399205.1 uncultured Butyricicoccus sp. | reverse complement strand
CTTCTATTTTGTGCAGTCTTTTCCGAAAATAGACATCATTCCATTGATTTTTAAATCCCGTCACGTAACCCCTAATGATCACTCAATTTCATCAGGAATACTCAAGCAGCTGAAGGGTGCAGCAGACAAAGTCTCTGCACCCTTCAGGTTGACACCGGATTTGATTTCCGATATGACCGTTTTATCTCGGATCTTCAGTCGAGTTTTGCCTGATGCGCTGTCGAACTTTCCGCCTTGGCGAGCAGCTGAGAAGACAGCAGATTTGCGAGAAACAGTGCGCTCAGACCACAGGCCAGCTTTGCAAAGATCATGGGCAGGATCATGGATGAATTGACGCCCGCAACAAAGCCAAGATGATCGCCAAACATAAAGGCAGCGCACGACGCGAACGCGATGTTGATCAGCTTGCCCTTTGGATTCATATCCTTGACCATCTGGAAGGTCGGGATATTATTGGCAAGCGTTGCGACAATACCGGCAGATGCCGCGTCATTCAGACCAATTTTCGCGCCCAATTTCGCAAGCGGTTTCCCAAAATGACGCTTGATCCATTCGACCATCGGGAACGCACCGATGAGAATGAAAGCGATGTCGCCCAGTATCTCGATGCTGTTTGCAAGCGGCGAGATCCCCTCCGCGTTTGGATCTACCATCAGGTGGAACAGCGGCAGGCGGATATCCGTTTCATACTGGAATACCGCAATGCCAACAAAGACCGCGATCATCGCCGTGATAAACGCGCCGAATTTTGCAAATCCGTTCATCAGTGCGACGGGTCGGAACCACAGTCCGGCGGCAAGCACAGCGGCGACGATGATGACCGGCAGTATGGCAAACAGCATTGTGAGAAAATCCATTTTGTACGGGGTGGTCAGCGTCATAACAATACCGCCAACCAGACAGCCGATTGGCGCGGTGATAGTGCCGACGAGAACACCGCACGCGAGCAGCGGACGATCCTCTTCCTTCAGCAGACCGAGCGCGACCGGGATGACAAACAGCAGGATGCAGCCCATTGTGCAGCCGACGACGATACCGGCAAATTGTCCCATAGCGATATCCTCGCCGGCAAGCTCGACGGCGAGCGGATAACCGCCCGCATCCGCCAGCAGCAGTGTTGTCGCAAAGATTGCGGGAGAGGAGCCGAGCATCTCATAGACCGGACTGATAACAGGGCGCAGCACCATGCTGAGCACAGGAGCTGCCGCGATGACGCCCACCATGGCAATGGCAAGCGGTCCCATCGCCTGAAAGCCCTCGTCAAACGCCGCACCGTAGCCGCGCTTATTGCCCTGCGCCTTGTCCGCGATGCCGAGGAACATGAAGACCATCATGATTGTGACGATGACGGTGTTGAACGACAGGTTGGAGATATACTCATGGAGGCTTGCGGAAAAGACAGACCAGTCGGTCACTTCCGCAATCAGATCAGATAGCATAGCAGATGTTCCTTCTTTCTTTATCTCGATATACAGTGTGTATGTTGCTACTATAATGCATTGGCCGGCGCCCGGAATCGTACCTGTTGTTAAACAGCGAAAAATGAAGCTGCCGCTTCACGATTTTTCAATCGTCAAAGCGACAGCCTCTTTTTGTATCATTAGAGGAGAAACATGATACGAATGCCCAGCATTATTCTTGAATTCGATTCAGACTTCGTTATTCCGCTGAATGCCCGCGGAATTGCCATGGTATGCGTTGACGTTCCGCAATTTCCGCAAAAAGGCTGTTCCTTGTCATTTTACACCGTCGGTAAACAGGAATGCACCTGACAAACAAGGATAACGCATTCTGTAGTGATCCTGATCACTCTGTGTCGTATTCCTTCAAATCTGATACTTTCGATTTAGAAAAATCCAAAATACGGCTTCTGAACAACTGCATGTTCAACCCAGTCAATCATGGAGATAAAATCATATACCGGCAAGCCCGTCGATCTCTGAATGGCATATGCATAGGGCGGAAGATCGCTGCACTCCAGCAAAATTGCTCCAATTTCCGGATGCTTTGAAACAACATCCTGTGCCAGCAATGCCAGATCTTGTGTCAGGCGTCCGTTGTCCAGGACTGTTTTGCCCCAGCGAATGGGGGCAAAGCTCTCCATCCCGCCTACATCCTGTATCACGCAATCCTCAAGCTCCGCTCCGACCTTATGGAGTAATTCCTGATCCACGTTATCCGCACTTGCGCACATAACCAGAATCTTTTCCCCAGGCTTCAGCCCGGTTCGTATCATAGGGATCTGGCATAAGCTCGACATGAACACAGGAACATCTACAGCTTCCGCAACACTTTTTTGGAAGTGTGCAAAATAGCCGCACGCACCGAAGATTGCACGCACTCCTTCTTTGACCAACTCTTTTGCGCTTTCAACAATCATGTTCTCAAGAGATGGGTCGCCATTAAACAACTGTTCAATTTCAAACGAAACCTTTTTATAGAGAACCGGAAAAGGAAACGTTGTCGCATTTACTACATTTCCCGGGAGTTTGGGATAAACAAGATCCACGGCAATGATCCCTATGGCATGTCCTCCCAAATATGCGCCGGATACGGAGTGTATCTGTTTAAGATCAGATACTTCTTGTAAATAACCCTGCCAAGAGGTCACAGAAAGCACCCCCTTAGCCTTCTTCCGGTGTGTAGATCCCTTCGTTCAGATAACGCAGCATCTGCTCCTTTGTCATATGCGCAATGCCCAGCTCTTCCAGCGTCAGTCCGGTCTTATAAAAGTCCTTGCCTGTCATGACTCCGCCAAGAGTGATAAACGAGTCGATGATCGGAGTCGGAACGCCAAACTTCTTTCCTAACGCATGGTATACGTGGCAGCCGATCGGAATATCTTCCGTAACGTAACGGTTCTGGATCGTGAACGGGCCAGTGCCATAGCCAGTGGTCCACTGCTCCTGGAACGGTACATTTACGCCGTCTCCCATGTACTCAGGACCGAGTACGCTGGTGCGCTGGAAGAAAATGTCCTTATTGAACGGCTGGATGCCGACGCCCATTTCCTCTGCCAGAGCAGTCTCCTCCTGATAGAAGTTATACTGAACCTCCGAGATGGACGGGCAGAAAGAGTGGCTATAGATCGAATAGCTGTATTTATCCTCACCGTAGATGACGCCCCAGTTTTCCATTGTGCTGGCGCCAAGAACAGTTCCCGGAACATGGATGACCGGATTGACATTGGAGAAGCCAATATCCATTACGGTATTGCCGCCTACGACGCCCTCGCCATTGGTGATCGCGTCAAAGGAACCAATGTACTTAGAACTCTCCAGGAACTCCTCCTGATCGGTGCTCGGCAGGGATGCGCCGCGCAGCGTAATTGCACGATAGATCGGCGCTACCTTCGGCATCGGAATGCCGCCTTCAGTTACAAAACGTGTGCCATACGGTGCGCTGGACCAGCCGCCAACTACAATCTTTTTGTCGCAGCCAGCTTCCCGCATCATCTTTCTCAGACGCAGAGAGCCATAGTTGTCAGGAATCATGTGAACAATCATGCCATCCTCAAGAGCAGGAACCAGCTTCTCAAAGAACGCCTTGTGTCCAAGAGCCGGTGTGCACACAATTACCAGCTTACAGCCGGCAACGCATTCCGCTACGTCTTCTGTGATGAGGTCATAATGCGCGGTTCCTCCCCGATAAAATGCGTACCGGTTGGTCTGCATTCCTTCGATGGTTATACCGGTCTTGTCCAAATCCTTCAGGGTCGACTTGGAAAAAGGCGGCAGATCACAGATGTGAACCTTCTGTCCGGCTAACACGCAGTCGGCGCCTACCGTTTTGCCAACAGCGCCAGCGCCAAGAATCGCAATCGGATAGTCCTTCAAATAGCTCATGTCTTTCATAATAATACCTTATCCTTTCCTCTGTGCTTCGGGACACCGGAAACACGGCGTCCGCTGCACAGTAAATTATAATTTTTTAGAACAGGTTTAACAGAATGTTTACTCCTTCGGAGTGCCTTGCGGCTCCTCAATGTTAAATATCCGCGCCAAACGATGCCATTCCTGATCTCGGATTTCACGAATCGTGTCTACGTCCTCCGGCTTCAGGTGGCGGAATCTCCGCTGGCATTTCAGATATGCTTCCACGTCTGTAAACTGTTTGGGCTTGTATGTCAGACGCATACTGTCATCTTCATACTCTGCCAAATACCACAGACCGCTTTCGACCGCCATTTTGCCCAATTCAACAGTGCGTGACGGATCATAACCCCATCCTGTGGGGCAGGGCGCCATAATATGCAGCACACGGCAGCCACGATATCCTTTCGCTTTTTCTACTTTTTTCATCAAATCCATCGGATAAGAAATGCTGGCTGTTGCGACATAGGGAATGCGGTGAGCAGCCATTATCTCAAACAGGCTTTTGCGGAAGGTATTGTTTTCTCCCTTGGAGCAGGGACCCGTAGGCGTCGTCGTGGTCCAGGCGAAATGCGGGGTGCTGCCGGATCGCTGGACGCCTGTGTTCATATATGCTTCATTGTCATAGCAAATATAAATAATGTTGTCGTTGCGTTCCGCGGCGCCGGACAATGCCTGCAGTCCGATATCCACTGTGCCGCCGTCACCGCCGAATGCGACATAGGTCGTGTCGTCATCCCATCCCATTACCGATCCGCCAGCCGCCATGCCGGAGATCGTGGAGGCAAGCCCCGGGAACGCGGTTACCGCATTATTGACGAATAGTGACGATTGCGGGTATACCGTAGTTGTAGCAGACATACAGCACGCCGGAATCGCAACACAGGACTTTGATCCAATAACTTTCATTGCCATCCGACATGCCATTAAGGCGCCGCAGCCCTGGCAGGTCTTCGCTCCGTAAAAGAGCTCCGAATCAGTCATTGTTTTCAAGTTCACAGCCATTGTTACCACCTCATTCCTAAAAAGCGGACTTCTTCGTCTCCGTCAGTGTTGTTCATCAGCGTCTCATACATTTCGGTGATTACTTCCTTCGGAATGTCCCGTCCGCCAAGTCCAACAATGTAATTTTTCAATTTGGATGAACAACCGTACATAGCCGCCTTGACATCGGAAAACAGCGTTCCATCATATCCAAACGAAAGGCTGCGGTCAATCACGCCGACCCCTTTAAATCTGCTTCCCAGCTTTGCAAAATATGCCTTGGGGAACGGACGGTAGCAGCGAATCTTAATCAGACCAACCCGTTTTCCCTGCTCTCGGAGAGCATCTACAACAATGCGGGTCGTGCCGGCCACACTTCCGGTGGCAACCAGAACCCAATCCGCATCCTCGCAGCGATACTCTTCTACCATGCCGCCATAGCCGCGTCCCGTCAGTCGTGCATATTCCTGATCGGCCTTTTCAATAACCTCTGCCGCCTTATCAAAGGCTTTTTGCTGCAACAGACGTCCTTCTGCATGGAAATCCGGTCCGACCGTCATGCACAGCGTTTTCGGGTCATTCGGATCCATCTTATTGGTTGTATTGAGCGGCGGGAGGAACTGATCGACCAGCTCCTGATCCGGAATATCCACCAGGTCATATGTATGAGTCAGGGTAAATCCATCCAGATTCACCATGACGGGAAGCATAACCTCCGGGTCTTCCGCGATCCGATATGCCTGGATCACGGTATCCAGCGCTTCCTGGCCGCTCTCAACAAAGAGCATGACCCAGCCGGCATCCCGCATTGCAAAGGTATCTCTCTGATCGCCATAAATGTTCCATGGCGTAGCGGTTGCGCGGTTCGCGTCAACCATAACAACCGGATGGCGGGCGCCGCTGACATAGTGCAGCATTTCACACATATACAGAAGTCCCTGCGAGGATGTCGCCGTGAATACACGCGCTCCCATCATGGACACGCCCAGAGCGGAGGCCATAGCGCTATGCTCGCTCTCCACCATCATGTAGGTGAAGTCTGCTTTGCCTTCCGCCTTAAAATCCGCCAATTTTTCTACCAGCGTTGTCTGAGGCGTAATCGGGTAAGCGGACACGACCTTAGGACGTGAGAGGAGCACGCCATACGCCGTGGCCTCGTTAGCGGAAAGGAACATTTTGCTCATTTTTCATCACCATCCCTCACCATTGTAATGCATTTCTTGGGGCATTCATGTGCACAGATCCCGCAGCCCTTGCAGTAATCCAAATCCACTTCCATCGAACCGCTGGAATGATCGATACTTCCTTCCGGACAATAGATCCAACATAAATTGCAGCGGATACACTGATCATGATCAAATTCCGGATGGAATGTACGGAAACCCGAATTAACGGTCGGGAGCAGACCAACGCCATTGCTGGCACCAAAATACATGGTTTCATAGGAATCTGGAATCTTTACGCCAACTCCAACCTTGGGTTTATTCATGCTGTTCCATCTCCTTTGCCAGTTCATACGCCGTGCGAATCGCTTTTTTATTCTTTTCTCTCAGCCTGGGCGCCATCATACCGTCCACAGCGCCTTCCAAAGCATCAAGAGTGCATAGATTCGCTGCCGATGCTGCTGCGCCCAGCATGACTGTATTCACGATCGGCGCACCCAGAATATCCAGCGCAACCTTTGTCGCATCCAGTGTGATCAGATGCTTAACAGCATGGAAATTTCTGCGTTCTCTCAGATCTTCTGTTGTTCTCTGCGTGTTAACAACCAGAATCCCTTCTTCTTTCAGTCCCTTTGTCACATCGACAACATCACACAAAGTCTCGTCCAGAACAATGACGCAGTCACAGGAATATACCTGAGAATGATCGGTAATCGGCACTTCGCTGATTCGTGTAAAGCCCTGAACCGGCGCACCGCGACGTTCCGGACCAAAGGAAGGAAACGCCTGTGCGTACTTCCCTTCATGAATCGAAGCGGCATATCCCAGCAATCTTGCGGCGGTAAACGCTCCGTTGCCGCCGCGTCCATGCCATCTGATTTCCTGCATATTGTCATCTCCTTATATGGTAAAGTAGTAGTATTTATTGTCCCTCTCCAAGGACCGCGCTGTGCCGCAAAGGATACTGTGTATGTTCTAAACCACAGACTGGTTTCAAAGGGACATGAACCACAGTCCTCTACGGAATTTTAATCTATTCAGATACTTTCGACGGTTGATGCGGGCAAATGCGCGGGGGTTACAGATGCACAGCATCAGCTATCTCAATTCTAAACAGGTTTTTTTACAACGCTTCACACCTTATCTTTTCTTCTTTTCTTCCTTCAGCGGGCTTTCAACGTCAGCCAGCTTGCGTGCATAATCCACATATGTATCCCACTTGGTCGCACCCTTGACAACCGCTTTTGCAGTATCCGGTGAACCGCCGCCGTGCATACATCCGGGAATGCCGCCGCCAACTGTCAGCCACTCTACCAGACGAGCCATCTTAATTCTGTCCTCGCCCGGTGCTGCGGAACGCATTGCTTCAATCAGCTTGCTGCCATACTCGGGGTTCTGCATATCCGCATAGGACGGGATGCAGCCGGTTTCTGTGATGCCGCCGGAAATTTCCTGAGCCAGCATACGCGTGTTAAACGGCAGAGCTGCAACATGAACCTTATTGACGTGAGCCAGCAGTGTATTCGGATACCATGCGCCGGATTTATGCTGGTAGCCGGTGTAGATCGCGCCGGCGCCGCAGGCATATGTCGTCTCATTGTTGATCGCCATCTGCGTCAGCTTATCCTGAAACGGTTTCTGCGTCAGGCCGTTTGCTCGCGCCATACCCAGCGCGGCTCCAATCATTACGTCGCCCTGTCCGGCTACGCAGCCGCCAATCGCAGCGCGGTAAATCGCAGTGAAATTACCAACCGCCTTGCCGGCGCCCTTTACCTCGCCATTCAGGAAAACATGCTCGTGCGGAACAAATACCTGATCAAAGATAATGTAAGCCTGCGTAGTGCCGGACTTAATGCCGTCCCAGCCATCTTCTTCGATACGGGTATCCGAAGGACGTCTGGTCTCAACGATTGTCACGCCTTCCGCATCTCTGGGAACAGCCGCACAAATCGCAAATTTTTCCTCGCCCGGCTTCAGGCTGGTCGTCGGCATAACCATGATGTACTGCGATCCGACAACACCGCAAATCTGGATCTTATATCCGGAGAGATAAACTCCCTTTTCGTCCTGTCTTTCCACGTGCAAATATGCGTCGGGATTTTCCTGCTCGCTGGGCTTCAGCGCACGATTTCCCTTCGCGTCTGTCAGCGCGCCCGACATGGACAGAGCGTTTTCCTCCGCGAACATCATAAACGCCTTCAAACGTTCATGATAATTCGTACCCATTTCCGCATCGATATCATAGGTTGCGCCCCACATTGCGTTCAGCACGGTCCATCCGGCACAGACCGGACCCATGCACGAACCGCAGCTGCGGTATCCGTCGCGCTTCATGTTTTCGTTCCCCAGAAGATCATCAGGGGACGTCATCAGCGTGTTCCAGCGGTGTGCTGTCTTTCCGCTCAAAAACGAGGTTGTCGTATACAGCGCCGCTGTTTCCGGATCGTTGCTCTTGTCGTACCACATCGCAACATTTTTAATATGCGCGGCGGTCGCCGGATCTGTGGTGACATCCTCAATCAGCTTGCCCCACTTATAGACGTTCGGGCGCATCTTCTTCATTTCAGCAATGTACTGCGCGCCTGTTTTTAATGCCATTCCAAGCATCTCCTTTTCAATAAAATATCAGAACTGCCAAATTAAATTCCCAGCTTCGCGCCTAGAATCAAGCGCGGCAAAAACAGCGAAACGCTGGGGACAAATGTGGTCAAAATCAGGGTAGGAAGATATCCACCCAAAATCATGCAAAGAGTCGGCTTCATGATTTTATCGGCACGTGTGCCAAAAATACGAGCAGACAAATAGAGGAACGGTGCGCTCGGCGGCGTGATGTTGCCCATGCCAATGTTTACGCCCAGAATCGCCGCAAACTGATACGGGGAAATTCCGAGTGCCGTAATGACCGGGAACAGGATCGGAGCCGCCAACAGCGTCGCGCTCGTATCGTCCATGATCATGCCAAGAAGTACAAGGAAAATATTGATCATAATCAGGATGATATACTTGTTGTCAGAAACGCTTAAAAGCAAATTGCATATCTGCTGCGGCAGGCCAAGCTGGGTCAGCATACGGCTCAGCATCATAACAATGCCGATCATGCACATGACAACGCCTGTGGTTACGGAGCCGTCTCTCAAAACAGAACCCAAATCTCTGGCATTCATTTTTTTATAGACGAACATGGCAACCGGCACGGCATACAGCACCGCAATACCCGCCGACTCCGTTGCCGTCATCGCACCGGAATAGATACCGCCCAATATAATGACCGGCATAATCAATGCTGGAATAGCTGACAACGTCCGCTCTTTGAACATGGAGCCCAGCTGTTTCATTGAAACCTTTTCTTCTCTTATAATGCCATCCTCATGGCGCAGCAGGAAGCTGGAAACAACGCACAGCAAAAACGTCAGTATAATTCCGGGAATGACAGTGGCCAGGAAGCAGGCCAGCACGGAGATATTCAGCGTCCACGCTACCAGAATCTGCATTGCACTGGGCGGAATCAGCAGTCCCAACGGCGCCGCACAGCACGCAACCGCTGCGGCAACGCCTACGGGGTACTTTTTCTCCTTCATCCGTGGTGCTACGATGGAGCCGATGCAGGACAGGGTCGCTGCGCCGCTTCCGCAGATAGAGCCGAAAATCGCGGAGGCAATACAGGTCACCCAAGTCAGACCGGCTTTCGCGCGTCCGACAAACACATTAACCCAGTTGATCAGCTTCTCGCCGATACCGCCCTTTTCCATGATACCGCCAGCAATGATGAACAGAGGGATTGCCAGCAAGGTCACGGAGCTCAGCTGTGTGTAGCTGGTAGCAAAAAGAGCCGCAGGAGAAAAGTTACTGGTCATCAGCAGAAAGATAGCAGCTCCGCCAAAACTGAAAGGTACCGGTACGCCGGAAAGCAGGAGCACGATCAAAATAATAAAAGTAATCGCCAGAATCATGATGCGTCTTCTCCTCCCTTCTCATCAGATGGACCTGTCTCTTTTATCGGGTGAATCTCCCGAATAAAGTAGTAAACAGAATACAGGAACATCAGGCACAAGCCGATTGTCATCGCGATCTGGCTTGTTACCTTCGGAATGCGAAGGGTGGTTGTCAGTGCGCCACTCATAATGTTGCCAATCGCATATTCACTGATCGACCAGTAGGCAAATACCGCAGTAAGCACAGCAGTCACCGCGCGAACAATGATTTTATAATAGTGTCTTATCTTATCATTGCGAATAAACAGGTTTGTCATGTCCGCAGATATATGGCTGTCCTCAAAGCTGCCATACGCGCCGCCGATCCAGTACAGCCAGATGGCGAGCACTACCAGAAGATCCTCCGAGCCATAGAAAACGGAATTCATTACATACCGCATAAATACTGCAATCGCAATGACGATTACCAAGCATCCGCTTGAAGCAATCAGGATGGCGGACATCAGCTTGTCCATCAGTCTCCATATAAATGTCTTTTCGATGGATTTCATACTTCCACCTCACTCTTAGCCTGCCGCTTCGGTCAGCTGGTCCATAAACTCCTGTCCGTAATACTCAGCGAAAGACGGCCATACGTTTTCGATGAAGTACTCTCTCAAATTGGCACGCTGCTCGTCTGTAGGTACAATGACCTCGATTCCGTAGTCTGCCATATCCTTGAGGGACTGTTCTTCCTGCTCTCCGATCTTATCAATGCCTTCCTCCAGCACTTCGTCTGCGACTGTTGTCAGGATCTCCTGATACTCAGCCGGCATAGATTCCAGCTTGTCCGTATTCATTACCAGAGAATAAACATCGTTGCAGATTCTGTAATCAGCATAGTACTTGAGGACATCGCGGAATCCCTGATAGTTAGCATACGCGCCGCCGTTCCAGGAACCATCACATACGCCGGTCTGAAGCGAGGTATAAACGTCCGAGTAATTGATCGTAGTCGTCTTGAAGCCGATCGCCTGTGCGCTCTTCATCATGGTTTCCATGCCCGGTACACGCAGGAGCTCTGCTTTCTGAGTCTCCGGATCAAACAGCTGATCCGCGGTTTCAGCCATCTTGGTGAATCCCAGTCCGAGATAACCGGAAGGCCAGAAGCCGAGAAGCGAAACACCGCGCGAACTGTCGGCTGCGGCAACCTCCTGATACAGGAAGCCATCCTTGCCGTATACCCTGCGGAAGTCATCCAGATTATCGGTCAGCAGCGGCGTGTAAACAGCTTCCTGAACCATGTCGTAGCTGCCGTAAACCGTGAACAGACCCATATCGATGGAGCCGGCCATGATTTCTTCATAAGCCTGTGTCAAATCACCCAGCTGGCTGGCCGGATAAACAGTGATCTGAACCTGATTGTCCGTCTGCTCAGCAACACGGGCGGCAATCTCTTCGCCAATCCATGTGTCAATCGCATCCGTAGCGCCGATTCCGGCCCATGACAGGGTATATACCTCTCCCGAGCCTGCAGAACTTGCGCCCGCCTCTCCTGATCCGGAGCTGCTTGTGCTTCCGCTGCCGCATCCTGCACACGCAATGATCATTGCACCCGATACCACCAGAGCCAATAAGCTCTTTATTCTCCTCTGTAAAAATTTCACAAAAATCTACCTCCTTACCGTGTTTTTCTTTTCCACACAATGTTTACAACTTCCTTATATTACATAACCGGCAACACCTCGCATTTAAGTGATATTATTTAACGTTCTTTCCACGAAAGGAAACAAAATCGGAGCACGCTCAGGATACTGATTCGTGCTGTCTGCCAACCCCGAAATGTTTCAAAATGCAACTCCAGCCATAGCATGTACAGCACCGCAGGGTGCTGCCATGATATTGCGTACCTGCGAGATCGCATGACCGCGAATATAGGAAAATTTCCTCTTTGGCCGGTATGGCATTATGAAATAGGAGGTTTCATTTTTTGGAAAGGTGGTTTATCATTTTGGTATTTGTCGCATACGAATTGCATTTTTATTGTATGCAATTTGTATGCAATTTTGCGCCCACGTTAGCTGCAAAACAACCGAATGGTGAATTCTGACGTCATCTATATTTTCGGAATGCGCATCTAAGACCGGACAGGAATAATCCGGAGCAGAGATGGTGGCAAAACTGCATCGTCCAGATAATAATGTGCCGAAAGAAAAGAATGAAGTCGCAAGATTTAATTCATAAGAAGAAAAAGATGATCGCCAGAATTCACAACATCCAAAGGGAAAGAGCAGAATGCAGTATCTGCCACGAATCCGTACTGTGAAAACTTGTAACAAAGGCGAATGTCAATGATCTTCGTCGTCCATATCGCACTTGGCCGGCAAATCAACGGCAAAGGGGATGCCTCAGAGTCAGCTCAGGAAGCCGGAGCATCTGCCTGGAAACCAGAGGATGCCGCCGGATGTCCTGACCAAAGCAAATCTGCGGTTATGCCTGCTGAAATATTGCCGGGACAGGAATATATGAAGAAGTTTTCGATCAAATGATCGGCGGAAGCGCTCTTTTCAGAAGCTCGTAAAACCGGTTCATGTGATTACGTATTGCAACCACTCCCGCTTCTTCATTTCTGTCTTTTATTGCCTGAATCATTTTGCAGAAGTCATTTTCAAAATCATTCATCAAGTGCATCGCACTATTCTTAGAATAATAGTAGTATCTGTCAATATGATCCTGCATCTGTTCTATCGTGCAAACCAGAACACCATTCCGTCCTGCCTGACGCACCACGCGATGGAACGATGTATCCAGTTCAAGATATTTTTCAAAGTCCTCAACCGGACTGAGACCGTCCAACTCCAGAGCAATTTTCTCAAGAGCTTCGATGTCCTTCGAGCTGGCCAGTCTGCAGGCCAGGCGCATTGCCATTTCTTCGAGAGTTGTTTTGACTGCGGCAAGCTGGAAATAATACTCCAGCTCCATGTATGTCACCTGTGCGCCCCGATAAGGAAGAATGGAAATTAACTTATCATTCTGGAGGCACAGGAAGCTGTCACGTATCGGTGTCCTGCTGACATTGAATTCCTTAGCAAGATCTACCTCACGAAGAATATCGCCCGGAGCATAATAACCACGTACAATTCTTTTTTTGATTTCTGCATAAACATGGACTTTCAGATGAATCGACCTCCCCAGATTGGCCGAAATAGATTATATTTTACGATTATCTATCCTTATTGTACCATAAAAACCTGAATAAGTACATGATAATCTTATCATCGTATCGGCCAATATTTTGGGGGTTAAAGTCAAACCTTCTGACTCGCCTTGTACGCCTTAATGGCCTCGGTGAGCTTGGGAACGATGATATTCAAATCGCCTACCACGCCCAGATCGGCCAGTTTCATCATGGGGCATGAAGCGTCCTTGTTGATGGCAACAATGAAGTCGGAGTCCTCCATTCCTGCCAGATGCTGAATGGCGCCGGAGATACCGCACGCAAGATACAGGTTGGGGTGGACGGTCTTGCCCGTCTGACCGACCTGGCGATCCTTTTCAATCCAGCCACTGTCAACGCCGATACGCGAGGAGGCAACCTCGCCGCCCAATTCCATAGCCAGTTCCCGCAGCGGCGCAAAGCCTTCCGCGCCTCCAACGCCGCGACCGCCGGACACCAGAATCTTGGCCTGAGTGATATCCACGGACTTCTTTTCGTCATGAACCACATCAAGAATGTCCACATTCATGTCTTCCATTTGCAAGCCGGCATCCACGGCAATAATCTCGCCTGTGCGTGTCTCGTCCCTGGCGGGCATTTCCATGACGCCGGGGCGCACGGTTGCCATCTGCGGCATATAGTTCCTGCACACGATGGTTGCCATCAGGTTGCCGCCGAAAGCAGGCCGCGTCATCTTCAGATAACGGTCGGAAGTATCCAGTCCGTCAATGCGGTCGGCAGGCAGGGACGTAGACTTGCGCAGATAATCCTGATACTTCGCTACATCCACATCAAGACGAGTGCAATCAGCGGTCAGACCGGTGTGAATTCGTCCCGCAACACGAGGAGCCATATCGCGGCCAATGCTGCTGGCGCCGAAAAGCACAATGTTGGGGGCATAGTTCTCGATGATGTACGCCACTGCTTTTACGTAAGGCTCGGTGGTATAGTGCTCCAGCACCGGATGATCCACTACCAACACTCTGGATGCGCCGTACTGGCACAGGAGTTCAGCCTTGTCCGAAATGTTGTATCCGATCAAAACAGCGGTGACAGACTCGCCCAAATCGGCTGCCAGCTTGACGGACTCGCCGATAAGCTCCATGCTTACCTTTTGGATCACGCCATTCCGCTGTTCAACAATGACAAAAATATCTTTATTCATCTTATTTTCCCCCTTTCTTAAATGATGTGACGCTCAATCAGCTTATCCATGATCGCCGCCACCGCTTCGTCTGCAGATAAGCCGGTCAGCAGGGTTCCGGCCGTCTTGCTCTGCTTACCAAAGGACTGGAATACGTTGGTTGGAGATCCCTTCAGTCCGATCCAGTCCGGATTCAGATCATCCTTCAGATCATCGAAGCCCAGAACCTTTACTTCTTTGTTATAGGCATCCACGATGCCAGCTACTGACATATATCGGGGCTGCGTCAGCTCGGACAGCGCTGTGATCAGGCAAGGCATCTTGACCTTCAGCATATGCGCCTGATCCTCAAACTGACGTCTGACAACCATGCTGTCGCCTTCCATCCGGATTTCCTCGGCATAGCTGACCTGCGGAATGTGAAGCTGCTCAGCAATCTGAGGACCTACCTGAGCGGTGTCGCCGTCGATCGCCTGCCGACCGGTGATGACCAGATCAAATCCGATCTTCCGCAGCGCGGTGGCAATAATCGTGGCTGTGGCATAGGTGTCAGAGCCGCCAAACTCACGGGCGGAAAGGAGATACGCTTCATCTGCGCCCATAGCTAACGCTTCCCGCAGGGCAACATCTGCCTGCGGCGGTCCCATGCACACAACAGTGACCGTTCCGCCATTCTGCTCCCGCAGCTGGAGGGCTGCCTCCAGACCGGCCTTGTCGTCATGATTTATTATGCTGGGTACACCCTCACGGATAAGGGTATTGGTCTTAGGATTCAGCTTCACCTCGGCGGTGTCTGGAACCTGTTTGATACAAACAACAATTCTCATATCTTCTCGCCTCCCTTACTTCAGCTTCATGGAGCCAGAAATGACCATCTTCATGACCTCGCTGGTTCCCTCATAGATTTCAGTGATCTTAGCGTCGCGCATCATGCGCTCCACCGGATACTCTCGGCAATAGCCGTATCCGCCCAGGAACTGCACGCAGGCACGGGTGACTTCATTGGCAGTATCGGAAGCGAAGAGCTTTGCCATGGCAGCCAGAGGACCAAAGTTCTCGTGGTTGTCCTCTGCCACAGCAGCTCGCCAGGTCATGAGGCGTGCAGCGTCGATTTTGGTCTGAAGCTCTGCCATTTTGAACTGTGTATTCTGGAAGGAGTTGATGGGTTTGCCAAACTGCTTTCTCTCCTTGCCGTATTGAATCGCCTCGTTCAGCGCTCCCTGCGCGATGCCCACAGCCTGAGCGGCGATACCAATTCGTCCGCAGTCCAGAGCGCCCATGGCAATCTTAAAGCCGCGGCCCACGGGACCCAGTACACGATCAGCGCTCACACGCACGTTATCATAAGATACAATGCAGTTGGATGCAGCTCGGATACCCATGCGTTCGATGTTCTCGCTGACTGTAACGCCGGGCATTTCCTTCAGATCCACGATGAATGCAGTCAGACCTTTCGCGGCAGGAACCGTGCGGTCAGTGATAGCAAATACGACGCAGATATCGGCGAAGCCGGAATTGGTGGTAAAAATCTTCGAGCCGTTGATAATCCAGTCGTCTCCGTCCTTCACAGCCACAGTCTGGGCGCCCTGAACATCGGAGCCGGCGTTTGTCTCGGTCAAACCAAAGGATCCCGTTTTGCTGCCATCTATCAGAGGACGAAGATATTTCTGCTTTTGTTCCTCTGTTCCAAAGTTGTTGATGCAGGAACAGCACAAGGATGTGTGTACGGAGATCGTAATGCCGGTGCTGGCATCCACCTTGGAGACTTCCTCCATGCACAGGGTATATGCCAAGGTATCAGAACCCGCTCCACCGTACTGTCTGGCATAGGGAATGCCCAAAAAACCGTACCGCTGCATCTTTGCCAGCAGTTCCATGTCATAGGATTCGTTCTCATCCATCTCTTTCGCCAAGGGCTTGATCTCTTTTTCCGCGAAGCTGCGGAAAAGCTCTTGCTGGAGTTGGTGGGTCTTATCTAGCTTGAAATCCATACGTACCTCCTACAATTTTTCATTAAATTTACAATATTGGCACCTGTATACTTTTTGTCGACTTATTGTATACAATATGTATACCAAATTTCCCCTCGTTTGTCAATACGATTTTTAAAAAATTTTCGACAAAAATTGCGAGTGAAAATTGATCTGTAGAAAAAGCGAAATCTCATCGCATAGAATGCAGGGATTTCGTCATGAACTGTCAGCGTCAGCGGGCAGCGGATGATAATCTCGTCATTTTTGGCGACCTGCGCGTCAAAAAGGATTATGCGTTCTTCTTGC